>CALFGH010000035.1 GCA_937958315.1 uncultured Collinsella sp.
CCACGCCGCAGCCCGTGACGCCCGCTCCGGCTCCGACGCCTTCCGCACCGAGCCAGTCCGTTGACGGTGGTACCGTTGTTTCGCGCGCCTACAGCAAGCTCGGTTATGCTTATTCTTGGGGCGGCATTGGACCGAACAGCTTTGACTGCTCCGGTTTTGTAAGCTACTGCCTCACCGGCCGTTATTGCCGCCTTGGCACCACGGGCACCTTCATGGGCTGGACCCGCGTGTCCGATCCCCAGCCTGGTGACGTCGTGGTTAACTCTTACCACACCGGCATCTACATTGGTAACGGCCAGATGATCCATGCTTCCGACTACAAGACGGGCGTTATCATCAGCTCCGTTGCCGCTGGCATGAACAACAATTACATTTTCGTTCGCTACTAATTTATTACAACAGCGAACGAACGTGGGCCTCGCGATCTTAAGTCGCGAGGCCCATTCTTTTTGCCCCTACCGTTTGCATTAAGATCAGCACGGCTATCTAGTATTCAAAACTAGATAGCCGTCCAATCGTTCTAAAAGACGGCTATAATTGTTGAGGAACAAGTAGAAAGGACCCTCAATGAGCTGGGCGCTTATCTCCGATTCGAGCTGCAATCTTCGCGATTGGCAGCCAACCGCACCTCATACCACCTTTGCATTTGCACCCCTTAAGATCCGAGTGGGGGAGCGCGAGTTTGTCGATGACCTCACGCTCGACGTTCACGAGCTCAATTGCGCCGTGCAGGCGGAGTCGAGCGCTTCTTCGAGCGCCTGCCCAAGCGTAGGGGAGTGGGCCGAACTCTTTAAGCTTGCCGACAAGACAATCTGCATGCCCATCTCCGAGGGCGTCTCGGGGAGCTACAATGCCGCGGCCACGGCACGCGATATGGTACTTGCCGAAGAGCCAAACCGTCAGATTCATTTAGTTAACTCGCGAGCCGCAGGTGGCAAGATGGATTTGATCTTCCTGCTGTTTGATCGTTATCTTGCAAGCAACTCGGAAGCCTCCTTTGAGGACGCCTGCGCTTACTTCGATAGCCTCGAGCAGAACAGCAAGATTCTCTTTAGCCTGTGTAATTACGAGAACCTTGCAAAGGCTGGACGCATTCCAAAGGCAGCCGGCGTTATTGCCAACAAGCTCAATATCCGCATTTTGGGCACGGCGAGCGAAGCGGGCAAAATTGAACTCGTTGGGCACACGCGTGGCGAAAAGAAGATGCTCAACAAGATTGTCGACACCATGGAGGCCGAGGGCTTCACGGGCGGCGAGGTCATCATCGATCACGTTGAGAACGAAGCTGGAGCCCAGGCGCTTGCTGACCGCATTGTCGAGCATTGGCCCGGCTCCAAGACGATTGTCATGCCCTGCAACGGCCTAGATTCCTATTACGCCGAGATGCACGGCCTCATCATCGGCTACGGCATGGGCGTGGCTTCGGGCCGATAATTTCCAACTAGACAAACGCACGGGCGGGATAAGGGGCCAATGGCTCTTTATCCCGCCCGTCTTATGCCTCGATTAGCTATTAAACCCATTAAACTTAAGGTAGCTCATCAGGTATGCCTTCGAAACGAAGGACGATACCGCACTGCGCACGAGCAGCGACTCGCGCGTGACCTGATGGGCGGTATCGGGCACGGGAGTCTGCTCGACGGAAAACGCCGCACGAATCGATGCCTCAAGTTGATCGACTACATAATCGAAAGCAGTCGGAGCGTCGTAACTCAAGCGCTGAATATTAAAGAGTGCCTGAACCGCAGCGATGGGCAGCACCTGCTTAAAGATACAAATGGCGATGAGACGCGCAATCTGCTCACGGCCATACTGCTTTTTAACCGGAGCAGGAACGAGACCGACCTTCACGTAGTTATTGATCATCGATGGTGTGATAACGGGCTGCTCTACGCAAATCGAAAGCGGCTCCATCCACAGCGCAACATATTCAATAACCTGATCGCGATAGAGCGTTACGTTGGGCAGCTGGTCATAGCGTGGCAGGCTCAAAGCGTTGAGCTTACCCACCATATCGGACTGAATAAATGCATCCGGCAGCACCGTCGGCTGAATATCCTCCGGCTTAATGCTGACCGATGTATCGGACATCGGGATAACATGTTTGACGTGGTTCATAAGGATCCTCCGTTCGTTATCTATATTGTATTCTAGGTTATCTAGTTTTGCATATCACATAGCCGCTAAGTAAAAGTGGTTGGACGGCACATTGATGCACTGCCCAACCACTTTGTTTGAAGATAACAACCTTACATAAGATATATTATCGTACTTATCCGCGTAGAAAAGCGTATGCGCTGGTAGCCGCTATGGCTCCGTCCGAAACGGCGGTCACAACTTGACGTAAACGCTTGGAGCGGATATCGCCGGCGGCAAATAAGCCAGGTGTGCGGGTGGCCATCGATTCGTCGGTCACAATACCGCCGTCGGGCGCCAGATCTACCAGATGCTCTACAAGCTCAGTATGGGGCTGCGTGCCAGCAAAGACAAAAATGCCAAACGAACCAGGATCAAAGGACTCAGCGTGCATTTCACTAGTCGCATTGTCCTTAAACGTGATTGTCGTGGGCATCGCCTCACCAGAAAGCTCAACAATACTAGTTTGGTACCTAACTGAAATATTATCTTTTGCGAGCACCTTTTGAACCACGCCATCGGGGGCACGGAACTGATCGCGGCGCAAGACGATGGTCACGCTGCTGGCGATTTCTGACAAGAACAGGGCTTCCTCGCAGGCAGCATTACCGCCACCGATGACAAAGACCTGCTTGCCACGAAAGAACATGCCGTCGCACGTCGCGCAATACGAAACGCCGCGACCGCGATACGTATCCTCGCCAACAAAACCGGCAGATCGCGGCGTGGCACCCATGCAAGCGATAACACTCGAGGCCAGCGTATCGCCCATATCGTGATGCACCGTAAACAGCGCCGCATCCGCATCGTAATCGATACCCGCAACCATGCTCCATGCAACCTGTGCTCCCAGGCCCTCTGCATGTTGCTGAAACCGCTCGCCGAGTTCGGCGCCACTCAAGAGCGGAATGCCCGGATAGTTCTCGACCTCATTGGTTGTGGCAATCTGTCCTCCCGACATACCTTGCTCAATCACGGTCGTCGTTAGGTTGGCGCGAGCCGCGTAAATGGCTGCAGCATAGCCCGCAGGCCCGCCGCCGATAATCGCAACATCGATCGGCTGATGAGTAGTCATGAAGAGACCTCCTGTCGAAAGATTGGCGTTCTTTGCGCTCATACCCAAATTTATGCGAACGTGACACTCATGCACTACAATGATTCTCTGTGAAACAAAGATGAAGGGGAGATATCGATGGATCAGACGCAGACGAGCGATGACGCTCCCCTGCTCACGCACAGCACTCCCCAATCGGGACAAACCACGCTCTTGGCTCAGCAAAGACCTCTCGTGACTATCGTGCACGCCTCGGTCGGCTCGGGCCACAAGGCCGCCGCAAATGCGATTGCGCAGGCATTCGACCACATCCGCGGCACCAATGGCATCCCCGAGGATGTTGAGATTGAAGTGCTCGATATCCTTGATTTTGGACGCATAAAATTCGACGGCAACAAAACGGCCGCCTCGTTTACCGGCGCCACGCGCCCAATTTATGACTTGACCTGGCGTTATACCCTTACCGGACACCTGCTTTGGGGCGGTGGCACGGCATGGTCGCGCATCATGTTCCCCGCATTTAACGAATACGTTCGAACTCGCAGGCCCATTGCCGTGGTAGCCACACATATCACGGCAGCCAACGTCGCCGTTGGCGCGCGCGTCATTACGGGCATCGACTATCCCGTCATTTGCGTACCGACCGATTACGAGGTCGAGGGTTGGTGGCCCCATAAGGACACCGACCTATTCTGCGTAGCAAACGAGTTTATGGCCGAAACACTCCGCCCCCGTAAGGTTCCCGAGGCAAAGATCCGCATTACGGGCATCCCCATTCGCGCCGGGTTTGATACGGACTACAACCGCGAGGAAGAACTCGAGAAGTTCAATCTCCCCACAGACAAGCTCGTTGTGCTGGTGATGGCCGGCGCCAGTTTGCCTCAACCGTACGTTCGTTTTCGCGCGGAGATGGACCACACCCTCCCCTTCCTGCGCAGCTTCGAGGACATGCACTTTGTCTTTTTGCCGGGCAAGGATGCCGAATATGCCACCCGTCTCAAAACGCTTTTCGACGCCATGAAACTCGAGAACGTCACGGTTCTTGACTACGTCGATGACATGGCAGCGCTTATGCACGGCTGTGACCTGGCAATCCTCAAATCTGGCGGACTCACTGTTACCGAATGCCTGTGCGCACACCTGCCTATGATTCTGCTGGGCAAGTCATATGGCCAGGAAAAGGCCAACACCACCATGCTCACCGGCATGGGCGCCAGCATGCATGTCACGACCGCACGCGAGCTCATCGTGACACTGCGCCATCTCCACGATCATCCCGAATCGCTCAAGGCTCTGCTCATCAACGGCGAAGTGCTGCGCCGTCCACACGCAGCCGAGGATATCGCCATCGCAACCATGGAACTTGCAGGCAAGCCCCAAAAACGTAAACGAGCCTTCTGCCGCTTCTACTGGGGCGAAAAACCTGCGCATATCCGCTAGCCGAAAGTTCGCTGCTCGGCGGGAGCCGCCCATATATCATTCCATGCTCAAACATTCTCGCGGGGCGCTCGCATCCCTCCCGCCCACCTCTCACACATATCATTCCATGCTCAAACATTCTCGCTTCGCTTCGCTCGCTGCGAAACTGCGCGTGGAACGATATGTGTGAGAGGTGGGCGGGCGTCTACTCGCTTGAAAACAATAATCAATCTTTCTGATATGCAGATGCGACAAAGGAGCAATCCCTTTGCCGCATCTGCAAACTGCAATTAATTACTTTGGTTCACCTTTGCAGCTTCTAATGTGAGGATCCGGCGCAGCTTGTAGTGCGTAAACGCAGCTGACCGGCCCGCCCCGCCTATATATCGTCCCACGCGCAGTTTCGCAGCGAAGCGAGAATGTTTGAGCATGGGATGATATATAGGCGGGTCGGGCCGGTCAGCGGAAAGTACGTAAACGACTAGGATACGCCGCTAGAACCGAAACCGCCGGCTCCTCGGTCGGTTTTGTCTAGTTCTTCTACTTCTACGAGGTTGACTGTGGGGACTTCTTGGATGACGAGCTGGGCAATGCGATCGCCTTTGTTGATCTGGATATTGTTGGTGGGATCCAGGTTGATGAGAATGACCTTAAGCTCGCCTCGATAGTGGGCGTCGATGAGGCCGGGCGTGTTGACTATAGACAGGCCTTGCTTAATGGCTAGGCCGCTGCGGGGTTGGACAAAGCCGGCGTAGCCATCGGGCAGCGCAATGGCCAAGCCAGTGGAGACCAATCGGCGCTCAAAGGGCTTGAGGGTGCAGTCTTCGTTGGCGCGGAGGTCTAGGCCAGCATCCGTGGGATGAGCGTATTTGGGAAGCTCGACCGTGGGATCGAGACGCTTAATGTTAACGGTAATGTTGGACATGAAATCACCTTAGCTTGTCGAGCTCTTGCAAAAACTCGTCGACGTCTTTGAAATCGCGATAGACCGAGGCAAAACGAATGTAAGCCACCTTGTCGATCTTGGCCAAGCGCTTGAGCACCATATCGCCCAGTTCGTGAGACGTTACAGCCGTCAGCGTACGCGAACGCAGCTCCACCTCGATATCATCGATGATCTCGTTGAGCTTTTTCGTGTCGATATCGCGCTTAATCGTGGCACGCATCAGGCCGACCAGCAGCTTGTTGCGATCGAACCGCTGCTTTGAACCGTCGGATTTGATGACCTCGATGGGATCTTCGCAGCGCTCGAACGTCGTAAAACGATAATTGCACGAACAACATTCACGACGGCGCTTGATAGTGTTGTTCGACTCCTGCATACGGGAATCGACAACGCGGGTATGTGCCTTGCCGCATTTGGGACAGCGCATGGTACCTCCTCCTAAACGATAACAAGGGTACCATGCGACCAAGCGGAAATCTTACGAACGAGCCGGAACTTTCAGAACTGCACCGGCATCAAGGGAGCCGCGATCGAGGTGATTGACACTACGAATCATGTCGGAAGTCTCCTGCGTGGAAAGGCCATCGATGGGATGCTCCTGGGCAAGCGACCACAGGGAATCGCCGGACTGCACACGAACCGTCTCGTAGGTGACGTTGGCTACGGAATCGGCATACGATGCTTGACGAGCAGAAAAAACTGACGTGGCGAGCACAAAGAACAGGGTGAATGCTACAGCAACAGCAACAATCGTCGAAGCCTTCAGGGCAACAGGAGCCGAAGCAGCGGCTGCACGCTGGGTGCGAACAGGTTTAGTGGCCACGGCCTGAAAATGAGAGCGTCCACCCTTCACGACCGTGAAGGCAGGCGAGGCAGGCGCCTCGAGCTTAAGGGCAAGGTTTCCCTGGACCATATACGCTGCGTTCATTCTGTTCTCCTCTCGTTTGTTTTGACGAGAACTGTTTTATCAAGCCGCGAGGACAAAAAAGTCTAGCGCGGGAACGAGTGTTCGGTTATTATTATCTTCGAACAGTTGTTCCTGTCAAGCAAAAATAGAACATTTGTTTGGTATGGGTAGAGAGGAATCCCTGATGGCTCGCAAAATTACCAAGCGTCAGCAGCAAATTTACGACTTCATCAAGGAATATCAGCAGGAGAAGGGCTATCCGCCCAGTGTGCGCGAGATGGCTTCAGCTGTGGGCCTTTCCTCCCCTAGCACCGTACATGCGCATCTCTCCGCACTCGAAGCACGCGGTCTGCTCAAGCGTGACGCCACCAAGCCTCGCGCTCTCGAGCTCTTTGACGAGGACGGATCTTCCGTATCCATCTCAAAGTCCGATGAGCCCACAGCGCCCCGCGGCACCGTATCGCTACCTCTCGTGGGCCGCGTCGCCGCAGGGATCCCTATCCTTGCCGAGCAGAATATCGAGGACACCTTTACCATCCCGGCCGAGATCGCAACGGATCAGGGGTCCTTTATCCTCGAGGTCCACGGCAATTCGATGATTAACGTTGGTATCTATAACGGCGACTACATCATCGTTCGCGAGCAGAAGAGCGCCATGAATGGTGAGATTGTCGTGGCCATGATCGATGGCGCCGCAACAGTCAAAACGTTCTACAAGGAGCAGGGGCGCGTTCGCCTGCAGCCCGAAAACGACACCATGGAGCCCATCTACGCGACAAATCCCACGATTCTGGGCAAGGTCGTCGGTTTGATGCGCCGGTTCTCGTAATGCGAAAACGTATCACCGTCTTTGATACCATTCGCGGGTTTACCATGCTGTCGATGGCGGGATTTCATGCCTGCTACGACCTTGCTTACCTATATGGCTGGAATATGCCTTGGTTTACCCAGACCATCTTCCAGGACATCTGGCGCGCCAGCATCAGTTGGGTATTTTTATTTATTGCCGGCTGGATGTGCACCCTCTCGCGCAACAACATCAAGCGTGCCGCCAAATATGCCGTTGCCGCTTTAGTCGTATGGGTCGCAACGACGCTCGTCTCGGTCGATGACTCGGTGAACTTCGGCATCATTTTCTGCATGGCGGCGTGCACCGCCATTGTCGCGCTCGCGCGCCCGGTTCTCGATAGGGTGCCGGCAGTATGGGGTAGCGCGATTTGCCTCATACTCTTTGCCTGTACCTGGAGCATTCCTAAAGCGGTCTACCCTATCCCCTATCTAGCTTGGCTGGGTTTCCCAGGTCCAGACTTTGTCTCCGGTGATTACTATCCGCTCATACCCTTCTTATTTATGTACCTCACAGGCTTCTTTGCCGCCCGCACGGTACAAAAAGCAAACCGTAAAGCGCCAGCATGGGCCTATGTGAATCCCATCCCGGCGCTCGCAAGCCTCGGACGCCATGCGCTGCCGTTCTATCTGCTTCACCAGCCCGTTATATTGGGTGTACTGGAGCTGATTTATTCCGTTCGGTAACGCTCGAGACGCGGTGCGATACGGGCCGGAATCTTTACCACAATACGAACGCCGTCCTCAAGATATTCCTCGTGCAGAAGAGTTCCCTGTTCGTGCACGAGCGTGATTAACGCGCCCTCTCGATACGGAATATCGGCCGAGAGCAACACGTCTGTAGCGGCCGCTTCACGAGCGATACGGTCGACTAAGTCATCAAGACCCTCACCCGTCTGAGCCGAGAACAGCACCGCCTCGGGATAGCGCCGGCGAAAGCTCAAGCGATCGACGCTATCGAGCAGATCAATTTTATTGAACACGGTAAGCGTCAAGCGCTCACCGGCACCGATCTCGTCAAGGACACGATCAACCGCCTCAAGCTGACGCTCGTAATCCTCATCGGAAGCATCTACAACTTTAAGAATCAAATCGGCGCCGAGCACCTCGGAAAGCGTAGATTTAAACGCGTCGACAAGACCATGGGGCAGCTTTTGAATAAAGCCGACGGTATCGGTGATCGTCATGCCACGACCACCGGGCAAACGGTACGAGCGCGTTGTAGGATCGAGCGTGGCAAACAGCTTATCCTGCGAAAGTACCGTGGATCCCGTCAAACGATTAAGCAACGTCGACTTACCGGCATTGGTGTAGCCAGCCAACGCCACACGAAACGCCGGCGATTCAATACGACTTTTCGATTGCACATCGCGACGTTGTTCAACCTGTTTCAGTTCGCGTCGAAGCGCGGCGATCTTGTTGCGAATCAGGCGACGGTCGACCTCGAGCTGGCTTTCACCCTGGCCAAAGCGTGAGCCAATACCGCCACGCGTCTGTTCCTTGGCAAGATGGCTCCACATACCTCGCAGACGAGGTAGCAGGTACTGTAGCTGAGCCAGCTGCACCTGTAAGCGGCCCTCACGCGTCTGGGCATGCAGACCAAAGATATCCAAAATCAACGCCGTACGGTCAATAATCTTGACCGGTTCGCCCACGGCTTTCTCAAGATAGGACTGCTGCGAAGGCGTCAGGTCGTCATCGAAGATAACAACAGCCGCATCCATGCGATGCACCAAACCGCACAGCTCCTCGACCTTGCCGGAGCCGATAAACGATTTGGGATAGGGTTTGACCAGGCGCTGAGACAAGCGTGCGACGCATTGGGCTCCAGCAGTGTGGGCCAGACGCTCGAGCTCGTCAAGCGAACGTTCGAGCGGCCAGGCGTTATCGCGCCACTCAACACCAACCAAGATGGCGCGCTCGGGTTCAGGCGCCGTGGGGACCAAAGGAAAACGAGCCATTAGGCAGCCTCGATGCGACGGTAGATATCATCAACGACCTCATCGATCGTATACTCGTCCATATCGAACCACACGATGCGATCGTCACGCTTAAACCAGGAAAGCTGGCGCTTGGCATAGCGACGTGAGCGCATCTTGATAAGCTCACGGGCCTCATCCATGGTAATAGCGCCACGCAAGGCATCAATAATCTCTTTGTAACCGATTGCCTGCATCGACGTCAGTGCATCGCCCAGGCCCTGGTCCATAAGGCCACGGACCTCATCAACCAGTCCCTGCTCAAACATAAGGTCGACACGCAGGTTAATGCGCTCATAGAGCACTTCACGGCTACGCGTCAGACCAAACCACAAGGCATGATAACGCTCGCGCGGGACGCTGAATTTCGACTTTTGCTGGGCATATGACACGCCGTCATCGTGCATCTCGAGCGCACGAATCACACGACGCACGTTATGGGGATGAATCACGGCAGCAGATTCCGGATCGCGCTCGGCAAGCAAGGCATGCAATGCTTCCTCGCCAATACGCTCAGCAAGTTCCTGATAGCCCGCGCGACGCTTGTCCTCGAGTTCTCCCGAAGGAAAATCCATTTCATCGAGTGCAGCCTTGAGATACAAGCCCGTACCGCCGCAAAAGACCGGAAGCCGTTGCTCGCCAAGCAAACGCTCGATATGCGCCCGGGCATCAGACTGATAGAGCGCAGCGGAATACGCGACGCCCGGATCTACGATATCGACAAGGCGCAGGGGCACCGAGCACTCCTCGGGCATCATCTTGGCCGTACCAATGTCCATGCCGCGATAGATTTGCATCGCGTCGCACGACAACACTTCGGACGATAGACGAGCGGCCAGGCGGTCGGCAACATCGCTTTTTCCGACCGCTGTCGGACCGACAATCGCTACAGCAGAAAGGCTTGCACCAGGAGAAATCATTAGCGGGGCTCGCCCACGACGGAGCCAGACAGATACCACGTCTTGGCGACATCAATATCAACATCGACGATTTTGCCGATGAGTTGATCGATGCTATAGCCAGCAGGAATCGGCGCATGCACCGTCTGGTTCTTGGGGCTCTTGCCCAGAAGGACAGCGTCGTTCTTCTTGCTCGTACCCTCAATAAGTGCAGGCACCACGGTGTGAAGCTCGCCCTGGTTATACTCGTGCGCCGTCGTCTCGATAACCTTGACCAGACGGTTAAAGCGCTCAAGGATGACCTCATGCGGGGTGGGGTCATAAATTTCAGCTGCCGGGGTACCGGCACGCTTGGAGTAAATAAACGTGTAGGCCTGGGCATAGCGCACCGTCTCGGCAAGCGAGAGCGTCTGCTCAAAGTCTTCCTCGGTCTCGCCCGGGAAGCCCACGATGATGTCGGTCGAAAGCGCAATATCGGGCATACGGTTGCGAATACGATCGACCAGACCCAGATAATCCTCGCGCGTATAACGACGATTCATCTCTTTAAGAATGCGTGTGGAGCCCGACTGAACGGCCAGGTGGAGCTGCGGCATAACGGCAGGCGTCTCGGCCATAGCATCGATGGTCTCGGGCAGCAGATCTTTGGGATGCGAAGAGGTAAAGAAGATACGCTCGACACCCGTATCGCCCACGGCGCGCAGCAGATCGGCAAAGCGCGGCTTGCCAAAGAGGTCACGACCGTAGGAGTTAACGTTTTGGCCCAGCAGCGTAATCTCACGCACGCCCTGACGCACCAGACCTGTCACCTCGTCGACAATCTCCTCGAAGGGACGGCTCTTCTCACGACCACGGACGTACGGCACGATGCAGTACGTGCAGAAGTTGTTGCAGCCCGTCATGATGGGCACCCAAGCGTGATATTGCGTCTCGCGGTGCCACGGCATACTCATGGCGTCGGTATCCTCATGCTCATTCGTACGGATATGGCGCTTGCCATCCAAAAACGCCTCGGCGATAAGCTCGGCCACGTGCGCAATAGAATGGGTGCCAAAAATGACGTTGACGTTATCGACATTGGTGAGCAAGCCCTCGCCATCGCGTTGAGCGATGCAGCCGCCCACGGCGACCACACGCTTACCCGAAGGCGAAGGAGGAAGGCTCTTGCAGGAATTGCACTGACCATACAGGCGCGTATCGGCAGCCTCGCGCACGCAACACGTCATAAACACGACAATATCGGCATGCTCGGGATCGAGCGCCATAAGACAGCCATACGAATCGAGCAAACCACTCACACGCTCGGAGTCGTGCTGGTTCATCTGGCAGCCGAATGTGCGAATAAAGTAGGTTTTACCGGCAAGAATATCGCGTACGGAACGCTGGTCCATGAGCTTACATCCTAACGATGGTGTCGACGGGGCGCATAGGTGCTACAAGCGCGCAGCTGGCTCGTTTACGCAACAGGCTTAACGTCGTCCATGACGACGTTATCCATAGCAGCCCGATTAATCTGGTGAACGTAGATGGAGAGACGGATTGCCGTGCGCGACTCCCCGTTAATGAGGATGTCGGAGAACACCGGCGCACAGGAGACATCAAAGCCGGTCGGAATCAGAAAGCCGCGCGCAATGGCAACGGCCTTGATAGCCTGGTTGACGGCACCGGCGCCGACGCATTGGATGTTGACGGGGACGCCATCTTTGACCATGCCGGCAATGGCGCCGGCAACGGACGCGGGCGATGATTTGCTTGATACCTTCAGGCAATCCATGAAGAAACTCCTGCGTTTAAAAGTACGTTTTAACTGCAATAACTGTATCGTACCGAGCGGACTCGGTAAAGATTTTATTCCTCTTTGGCAAGATCGAACGTCACCGTGATGCGATCACGCGAAACGCGAATCTTAGGGTCGCCGCGCAGATTGAGGTAATACCGGGCAGCGAGATCGTTAAAGTCACGCTCGACCGCACGCGAAAATTGCGCCATATCATCCTTGGCGATACGAAGACCTCGACGGTCCTTGGCAAGATCGACGGGTGCCGGCGCATGCGAGGTAGAATCGCGCTCGCGCAGCAGGCGCGCGGTCACGCCGCGAACGGGCTTAATCTGTCTCGACAGAATGCGGTGGGCAGTGCGCTCGGACATCTCGAGACCCAGCCCAGAGCAGATCCGGATAAAGTCCTCGGCATCCGAGGCAAGGCCCAAACGATCGATAACCGGAAGCTCGCACTCGTCGTCGATAAAGAGCAGGCGTGACGTATCAAGACGACTCGAAGCCTGAGCGTACAGGGTCGCAGCGATCTCGGACGGGGAGCCCAGATACACATCGCAGCAACGCAGCTCCTCAAGGGCAAACTCACAGGCCGCGCGAATGATGTTGTGGGGGCCGCGAGCACATACATAGCGGCCGTCTTCGTCTTTAACCGCCTGAGGCCAGCTCGACTGGTCGGCGCGCTCACCCAAGCGATCGGTGGCAACGCACACCTTAAACGCGGAGCCCAAATCGACGCCCGATGTAACAACGCGTGCCTCATCCGTGTTCTGCTTGATAGAGAACAGCGCCATACCACGACCGTGAACACCCCAACGGTCCATTTTCATGCTCTCGAGCTTGGAAGTGACACGGGCATCGAAGATACGCTCCTGCATATCCTGCGGCACACCCGAACCGTTATCCAGGAAGAGGAGAGTGCGAACACCCTCCTCCTTGGTCGTGGCAAGATAGACCTTATCGGCTCCGGCATCGCGAGCATTGCGCAGCATCTCGATGACAATGTCCTCTACATGCTGAATGTCATGCTTGGCTTGACGGCGCTCGGCCTCCGAAACGCGGAGGCGGACATACCCCTCGCCAAGGTTTTCCTCGACGCGAAGGTTGCCCTCCCCCGACATCGACGCGATAAATGAGATGAGCTCGTTCGCGTCGTTCATGTTATTTAGCGATATCGACGGCACGGCTCTCGCGAATCACGACAACGCGAACCTGACCGGGATACTCCATCTCTTCCTCGATCTGATGGGCGATATCGTGCGCAAGCACCGTGGACTGGGCATCGGAGATCTTGTCCGGCTGAACCATGACATGAACCTCGCGACCGGCCTGCATGGCATAGGTACGCTCGACGCCTTCGTGAGAGTTGGCGATCTCCTCGAGCTTCTCAAGGCGCTTGATGTAGTTCTCGGCCGACTCACGACGGGCGCCGGGACGAGAAGCGGAGACGGCATCGGCAGCCTGGACCAGAACGTCGAGCACCGTGTTGGGGTCGACATCGGCATGATGGGCCTCGATCGCGTGGACGATAACGGGCTTCTCGCCATAACGGCGGGCAAGCTCGGCGCCAATGACAGCATGCGGTCCCTCAACGTCGTGGTCGATGGCCTTGCCCAGGTCGTGCAGAAGACCAGCGCGCTTGGCGGTCACAACGTCCAGACCAAGCTCGGAGGCCATAACGCCGCATAGGTCGGAAACCTCAAGCGAGTGCTGCAGCACGTTCTGACCAAACGAGGTGCGGTAGCGCAGAGCGCCCAGGGTCTTGACGATCTCGGGGTGCAGGTCATGGATACCGGTATCGAAGGCGGCCTGCTCGCCGGCCTCGCGAACACGCTGCTGAACCAAGTCTGCGGCCTTGTGATACATCTCCTCGATGCGGGCGGGGTGAATACGACCGTCGGCAATGAGGTTCTCGAGCGCCACGCGGGCGGTCTCACGACGGACCGGGTCGAAGCTCGAGAGTACGACGGTCTCGGGGGTGTCGTCAATCACGAGGTTAACGCCGGACACCTGCTCAAAGGTGCGGATGTTGCGACCCTCGCGACCGATGATGCGACCCTTGAGGTCATCGGAGGGAATGTGCACGGAAGTAACGGTGACCTCGGCGGTATGGTCGGCGGCGCAACGCTGAATCGCCAGGGAGAGAATCTCCTGAGCGGTCTTGTGGCACTCGGCGCGGACCTGCTGCTCAGATTCGCGGATGATGGTGGCCGCCTCGTGGGTAACCTCGCCGCGGACCTTGTCGAGCAGCTCCTTGTGAGCGTCCTCGCGCGTAAGGTCGGCAATACGCTCAAGCTCGGAAGTCTGCTTGGCGCAGAGCTCCTCAAGCTCGCGAGAGCGCTTCTCGACCTGGCCGGCCTGGCTGGACAGCTGATGCTCGCGCTTATCAAGAGCATCGTTGCGGCGATCGAGCGATTCCTCGCGCTGCATCACGCGATTTTCGAGCGTGCGAATCTCGCTCTTACGTTGCTTGTCCTCGGCCTCAGCGGCCTGCTTGTTCTTAATGATCTCTTCCTTAGCCTCGAGCAGAGCCTCTTTTTTGAGGGTCTCGGCCTGACGCTTTGCATCACCGATCAGGGACTCTGCCTGCGCGTGTGCCGACTGGATCTTTTCGTCGGCCTCGTGAAGACTACCCTGCTTGGCGGTGCGCATGTAGGCAATGGCGGCGATGGCACCCAAAACGATGCCAACGAGCGCTGCAATGATAGGCATGCTCACTCCTTTTTATGGATTCGTTACACAGCAAAGCGAACCGTCCTTACGAACGGCTCGCGACATTTGAGTAATATGGGCGCAGCTTATGCGGGTCGGATACAGATAAACATATAAACAAACTCATCACAGATGAGCACATATCACAAAGCAAATGACAGCAATTATCCTACGTTGAACCGCAACAACTGTCAAATAAACGCACCCGACACGGCACCAATCAAGCGGTGAACGGCAGGGGCGTAACGGGTGAACGTTTACACGGCGCATTCCTCGCTTAAGGCATCGAGGCGCGCCTTAACGGCATCGGCGGCGATGTGATACGAGAAGCCTTTACCCATCAAAAATCTGACGAGCTTTTCGAATGCACGCGCCTCGGGAACGCGACGTTTAGCGAGCAAGGCCGAAGCGCGGGCCAAGTCGTCATCCGCGGCAAAATACGCCTCGGGATACCCGGGGATATCGTCAAGCACAACATGACGACGCTTGAGCTCAACCTCGATCTTGCGCTGTCCCCAGCCGCGACGCTTACGTTCTTCGATAAAGTACGAACAAAAGCGGTTCTCGTCCAAAAACCGATACTCGGTCGCTCGAGCAACGGCAAAATCGATCGCAGGCTGTCGAAAGCCATAGCGCGCCAACTTATCGCGCACCTCGCCCGTGGCATGATCGCGGCGTGAAAGCATCTCGGTCACCATGGTGAGCGCACATTTGCGTTCGATAAGCTGCACTGCCTCGCGAAAGTCATCCCAATCACAGGGAAGGTCGGGACGGTTCTTAACGTACAGGCGCGCCACGCGCACAGGAATCCAAATGGAACGTTCAAAACCGCCCTCAAGATCGCAATCGATATGCGCGCAGGGCTTTTTAGACGCATAACCGGTCGAGAACGAGGAGGCCGCCTTCTTATCGGGAAAGACGACCGCGGCCTCGGTCACCGTATACGACATGTCGGCATCCGCTACTCGTCGTCATCGTCGAGCATCGCGGAGCCATCGATGGCGTACAGCTCATCAAACTCCTCGGGGGCGGGCTGTTCGGTCAACTCAACCTCGGAGGGGGCATCATCGTCATACTCAAGACCGCAGGCAAGGCGAACCTTGTGCTCGATCTCGTCAGCGCAATCGGGATGTTCGCGCAGGAACGTCTTGGCGGCCTCGCGACCGTTGCCGAGCTTATCCTCGCCATAGGCAAACCAGGACCCCATCTTTTTGCAGATGCCGCACTCGACGGCCATATCCAGAATCGAGCCCTCTTTGGAAATGCCGGTGCCGTACATGATGTCAAACTCAGCCGAGCGGAACGGAGCGGCCACCTTGTTCTTAACGACCTTGGCACGCACGCGATTGCCGATAACCTCATCCTTGAGCTTGATGGTATCGATTTTGCGAATATCGATTCGCACGGAAGAGAAAAACTTAAGCGCGCGTCCGCCCGTGGTGGTCTCGGGGTTGCCGAACATGACGCCGATTTTCTCACGCAGCTGGTTAATGAAGATGCAGGTCGTGTTGGACTTGGAAAGCGAGCCGGCAAGCTTGCGGAGTGCCTGGCTCATCAAGCGAGCCTGCAGGCCCACCGTCGTATCACCGATTTCGCCCTCGATCTCGGCACGCGGAGTCAAGGCGGCTACAGAGTCGACGACGATGGCGTCGATGGCACCGGAGCGCACAAGCATATCGACGATCTCGAGCGCCTGCTCGCCCGTGTCGGGCTGGGAAATGAGGACCTCATCGATATCGACGCCGATGCGCGCGGCATAGGTGGGATCAAGCGCGTGCTCGGCATCGATAAATGCCACAACGCCGCCCATGGCCTGTGCCTCTGCAAGAATCTCGAGCGAAAGCGTCGTCTTACCGGAGGACTCGGGGCCATAAATCTCGACGATACGGCCACGCGGAACGCCGCCGATACCCAAGGCGGCATCGAGCGCCAGAGAGCCTGTCGGAATAGCCTCGACCTCGAGCTCGGGACCGCCGTCGCCATACCTCATAATAGAGCCCTGGCCGAACTTCTTCTCAATCTCGGCCTTGGTGGTGGCGATCATCTCGTCGCGCTCTTTACCCGTCGTGCGTGCATGAACGGTACGTACGGGACCTGAATTCTTGGCCATGAATAGCCCTCCTCTTAACAACCTGAAACGATAATAAACGAACGGCTGTTCGTGGTCAACCGTTCAGATACATCATATGCACCCGACCATTTCAAAACCCGACCAAACGCCGACCAAACGCCGACCAAACGCTTGACCACGCCAATCACAAATACGGGTGCTCGAATAAATTTAGGCCTTGTACCAGCGCAAACACCAATACCGTCAAAGGTCCCTATCTCCACAATTAAGGGGCCCTAAGGCCCCTTAAACCATGTCTATTCCATAGAATTGAGCACACGGACAATGCGTCCCAAAGCCTCCGCGACCGCATGGGCACGAACGCACGACCGATCGCCCTCGTAATGACAGCGCGCAGACTCGACAACCGGCGCTCCCCCATCGGACGCGCGATACGCCCAGCCAATATAGAACGTGCCGGCGGGGTCTTGCTCGGTGCCACCACCGGGCCCAGCGTAGCCCGTTGCGCTCACGGCCACATCGCTCTGATAAAGCTCCAGCGAGCCTGCGGCCATCTCGCGCGCCGTCTGGTGCGACACGGCGCTAAACCGATCGAGCGTCTCCTGCTCAACACCCAGAACACGATGCTTGATCTCATCGCAATAGGTCACCGCACCGCCACGAAGCACCGCCGAGGCACCCGGGATATCGGCAATCGTCGAGGCGATCATGCCCGCCGTCAGCGACTCCGCCGTCGACACCGTCACACCACGGGCACTCGCGCGCTCGACAATATCGCGCGCCAGCTCCTCGTTGTTTGCGGCAATCTGCAAATAAGGCTCCGTCATACCCACCAGGACCTAGACCGAAAAGACGATCTTGCGGCAGTTCCAGAAGTACTGGGCGCCCGAGATAACGGTCAGGACAACGGCCACGGCGTACAGGAAGCGTGAGACGCCATAGACACCGAGCAACAGCTCCGCAGGCCCCAACTGGAGGCCGGTCATAGCAAAGACGCACAGGTAACCGCAGATGGAGACCATCGTGGTTGCCGTCTTGTACTTGCCGAGCTTATCGGCGGCAACGACCACGCCGGCAGCGCTCGCGACCATGCGAAGGGCACTCACCAGCAGCTCGCGGAAAAGGATAATGAACACGGACCACACGGTCACCGCGCCAAAATCCAAGAACAGCAGAAGGGCCGAGAACACCAGCAGCTTGTCGGCGATGGGGTCCAAGAACTTACCGAAATCGGTGATCTCGTTGCGTGAGCGCGCCAGATAGCCGTCGACCTTATCGGTGCACGACAGGATCACATACAAAATGAAGGCAGCGGCGGCGAGCGGGCCGTCGAAGGTGCTCCAGTCCGTACCGGCAACGCTCGCGTGAGACAGGGCCGAAACGATCATGAACACCGGGATAAAGACGATGCGAACGCACGTCACG
This sequence comes from uncultured Collinsella sp., assembly GCA_937958315.1. GTDB lineage: Bacteria > Actinomycetota > Coriobacteriia > Coriobacteriales > Coriobacteriaceae > Collinsella. The sequence goes on from CALFGH010000035.1 coordinate 18,169, forward strand.
ATGTTGGCGGGCGTCCAAACACTCGTCAGTTCCTTATTACTCTCGTTTGCCACGACGCTCTCCTACTCCACAACATGACCGATAAGCTCATAGCAGAAGCTATCGGTAAACTCGACGGTCAGAATATCGCCCACGGACGCCTCGCTGGCATCCAGATGCACCGCACCATCGGAATCGGGCGCCTGGAACCAGGCGTGACCGATCAGCTCGGCGCCGTCCTCGGTCTCCTCGATGCCATCGACGATCACCTGGGCGCGCTCGCCCACATGAGCCGCCGTGGCGGCAAAACCGAGCGACTCGGCCAGGTCCATGGCCTCCTGGGCGCGCTCGAGCTTGACCTCTTCATCGACCTGGCCCTCCATCTTGGCGGCCAGGCTGCCCTCCTCGCGCGAGTAGGCAAAGACGCTCGTGTAGTCAAAGCCGACAGTGTCCATAAAGTCGATAAGATCGCGGAACTCGTCGTCAGTCTCGGTCGGGAAGCCGACCATGGCCGTAGAGCGAATCACGATCCCGGGGATGCGGTCGCGAAGTTCGCGGAACAGATCCTCGAGCTCCTGGCGCGAACCAGAGCGGCGCATGGCCTTGAGGATGCGCGCGTCGCAGTGCTGTACGGGGATATCGATATAGGGCAACACCTCGGGCGTATCGCGAATCGTCTCGATAAGCTCGTCGCTCATGCCCTCGGGCTGCAGATAGAGCACGCGGACCCAGACGTTGTGCGGGCGCACGGACTCGGCGACGGCTCGCAGCAGCTGCGCCAGATTGCGCGGCGAGCCCTTGGCGACGTCCTCGTCGGCAAAGTCGGTGCCCCAAATGCCCGTGTCCTGGCCGATCAGCACAATCTCGCGCACACCGCCGGCAACCAGGTCACGCACCTCGGAGATAATGCTCTCGGCATTACGCGAATGATAGCGACCGCGAATGTAGGGAATCATGCAGAAGCTGCAAAAACGATTGCAGCCATCGGAAATCTTGACGTAGGCAACGGCACCCTCAACGGTACGCTTGACCTGCGGGATATAGGCCGCGATCTCGCGCTCAACGCCCAGTACGCCATCGATGACAGAGACGATACCGTCTTCCTCATCGGCCTTCACAAAGGCAGCGACCTCGGGAAGCTCGTCGGGCAGGTCATCGCCGTAACGAGACGGCACGCAACCGCACATGACGATGGGGCAGGCGCGAACGCCGTCCTGCACCTCGTTAGCGAGCTCGAGCGTGGTCTCGATGCTCTCGGACGTCGCCGAGGCAAGAAACGAGCACGTGTTGACGATAGCGATATCGGCATCCTGCGGATCGAATGCCTCCTCGTAGCCCGCAGCGGTCAGCAGCGAACGCATGCGGTCGGTATCGACCTCGTTCTTGGCGCAGCCAAGCGTGATATAGAGTACGGAACCCAACGGAGTATCCATGTTGGAGAGCGGTCCTTTCGAGTAAATTAGCGGTAGTTGGTAAACTGCAGCGGCTGGCCGTAGTCCTGGTCGCGCAGGAACTGGATCACCGTCTGCAGCGCGTCCTTGGAAGCCGAGGAAACGCGCAGCTTATCGGCCTCGATGGTCACCTTGACCTTGAGCTTTTGATCCTTGATGTCCTTATTGATCTTCTTGGCGGTCGTCTGGTCGATACCCTCGACGATATGGCCGAGCACGCGCACGGTACCGCCCGAAGCCGCCTGCGGCGCGTCCCAAGAGACAGCCTTGAGGTCGATGCCGCGCTTGATGAGCTTGGAGCTCAGCACGTCAATGATCTGCTTGGAGACAAAATCGGCCGGGGCATTGATCGTAAAGAGCTTGTCGCCCTTCGAAAGCTCGATGGTGGCGCCGGAGTCCTTGAGGTCATAGCGCTGGGAGATCTCGCGGGTGGTCTGCTGGAAGGCGTTATCGACCTCCTGCATGTTGACCTCGGACACAACGTCAAAGCTGGAATCTTTAGCCATAGTTCTTCCTTTCGGTACGGGGAGCCTTAGTACCTGTCGTACGAATTGTCATCTGAATCGTTCGCTGCCTGGCCGTCGGATGCCGCGTCGGTGCCGTCGGCAGACTGAGCATCGGCGCCGTCGGCAGACTGGGCGTCGGTGCCGTCGGCAGTATCGGTGTCGTCGGTACCCTCGCCGTCCTTGGAGTCTGTGGACTCCTTCTTGGGAACGGTAATGGTCACGCGCGCCACGCCCGATGTCTTGGTGTCATAGCGAACCTTTTCACCGTTCTTGGTAACCGTGACATCGGAGGGCTTGGACGTGGTGATCTCGATCGAGGACTCGGGCGTGTACTCCTGCTCAAAGGGACCGGTCGCCTGGGCGCCGTAGACCGATTTACCGTCGACCTTGACCTCGATCCAGGCGGTCTTGCCCTTGGCAACGGAGACCTTGACCTTGATGACCTCGTCCTCTTCCTTTTTCGCCGTCGCCTTGGCGGCATCGGAATCGGCAGAATCCGTGGCCTCGTCGGTGCCTTCATCCTCGTCAACGGATTCGGTCTTCTTGGAAGACTTCTTGGTCGTCGTCTTGGTGGCCGCAGGCGTCTCGGGCGTCGACTCGGGTGCAGAAGAGCCGCAGCCACGCAGGAGGACAACGATGAGCAAAATCAGCAAAAGCGCCACGGCACCGATGCCGGCGTAGACGATACGCGGATCGAGCCCGTTGTTTTGAGGAGTACGTGATCCGCCGCGTCCACGACTGGAACTGTTGCGGCCGCCTCCCTGAGGCATACGACCACGATTGCTATCGGAACGGCCGCGATAGCA
>CALFGH010000036.1 GCA_937958315.1 uncultured Collinsella sp.
CTCACGCCGCAGCCGTTGTCCGCGACGGTGAGCTCGATGCGTTCGCTCGCCAGGCCCTCGTCCAGCAACGCGCCCGAAAACACGATCTTTGCGCCGTCCTCGCGCGCATATTTAATGCTGTTCTGAATGAGCTGGCCCAGAATAAACTCGAGCCACTTCTCGTCGGTAAAGACCTCAAAGTCGAGGTTCTCGCACACCGGGGCCACATGCGCCGCGATGAGCTCGCGCGCGTTGGCCTTAATCGCGCCCGTCACCAAGGTCTTGAGATCCCAGCGGCGAATCAGGTAGTCGCGCTCCACGACTTCCGAACGCGCGTAGTACAGCGCCTGGTCGATATAGCGCTCCACGCGAGCCAACTCACGGCCCAGGTCATCCACACGAGACAGGTCGTCTTCGCTGCCATCCAGGTTTTCCAAAATTAGATGAGCCGCCGCCAGGGGCAGTTTGGCCTCGTGGACCCAGCTCTCGATATAGTCGCGATAGTCATCGGTCTGACGCCGGCCTTCGGCAACCTCGTCGCAAGCGGCTTTGCCCACCCGGCGCAAGACCTCGTACTCGAGCTCGCCCTCGGCATAGGTCGGGCATTGCACCATCTCCTGCACCCATGCGGGGCTCTCGAGCTCCTCGGCCGCGCGCTCCAGCTGACGCAGAAAACGGCGGCGACGCGCGTACTCGACCACGATGCCGAGCATACCAAAGATAAAGGACACGCCGACTGCCACGACCACAATAGAAAGGGGTGCACCGGCGACCGTCAGCACAAAGCAGCTCAGCAGCACGCCGCACGTCCACACGGCGACGGGAAGCAGCGCATCTTTAAAGAATTTGCCAAACGACATAGCCGGCCCCTAGACCGAATAGCCTTGGCCGCGATGCGTCGTCAAATACCCCTTGATGCCGATTTTTTCGAGCGTGGTGCGCAGGCGGTTGATGTTGACGGTGAGCGTATTGTCGTCCACGAAGGCGTCGGAGTCCCACAGGTCCTGCATGATGGCCGAGCGCGAAACAATCTTGCCCGCGCGACTCAGAAGCAGTGAGAGGATACGCAGTTCGTTTTTGGTGAGCTCGGTGCTAGTGCCGGTTTGCGTGTTGGTGACCATTGAGCGGGCGAGGTCGAGCTCCAGCCCCTTGTGGACAAGTGTACTGCGCTCGCCTGCCGCCGCGGTGCGACGCAGCAGTGCGTTGATGCGCGCCACAAGCACGCGCGCGCTGTAGGGCTTGGGAACAAAGTCGTCCGCGCCGAGCGTCATGGCCATGACCTCGTCGATCTCGGTCGTGCGCGACGTGAGAACGATGATGGGGACCTCGGATTCGCGACGGACCTCATGGCAGATGTGCTGGCCGTCTTTGACGGGAAGCGTGAGGTCGAGCAGCACCAGGTCGGGTGCGGCGGCGAGAATATCGCGCGAGACATGCTCAAACGATTCGCAGGCCTCGATTTCAAACCCAGCGCGGGCAAGGATGTCGACAAGCTCACGACGGATGGGCTCGTCGTCCTCAACGATATAGATCAGCGCCATGGATTCCGCTCCCCTCTTGGTTGTCTTGCCACCATTATGGCTGCGAAACTGCAGGTGTGCACCGCGCGCGGTGCCAAGGTGACAGAACTGTTCGCGAACGAAAGCGTTTAGCTTGCCCTTCGCTCGCAGCGGTTGCGGGGACCAAAATGATTCTTTAATCCCCGTCCCAGAAAAATCATTTAGCGGCGGGCACGGAGCTTTTCGTAGCCTTCGGCGAAGAAGGCGACCGTGGCGGCGTCGGCCTCGGCGGCATCTGTCTCGGTCGCGGGGACCACGCCGTGCTCGTCGCTCACTAGGAACAGCGCGCCCTTAAGCTGCGCGGGAATGTCTACGCGCGTGACCGGGATGCCCTTGGTCTGGGCCAGCTGCTCGATGAGCGTCGCCGTGCCGCACAGGCACT
>CALFGH010000037.1 GCA_937958315.1 uncultured Collinsella sp.
GCCTCGCGCGCGGCAGCAACCATACGGTCCTTAATGCCTTCGACGAGTTTGCTCATTGTCTCTCCTCTTAGTTGTTGGACTCGACGGTTGCGGCGGTGTCGGCCGCGTCCTCGAGCTGCAAGTTCAATAGCTTCATGCCGTATTCCGGCACGTTGATATCGATGGGTTGGCCATACAGGTCACCAGGGCGCACAAAAGCGAGCACCGTCATAATGCGTGCCATGGCCTCGGGCGATTCGGTGAGCCCACGCTCAAACCAGCGCTGAATCATGCCGACCTCGGCACTCACGACGTAGGTGACGTAGTAGTCAAAGAACGTGCCCAGCGCCAGGCCCAAAATGCCCGTCTGCGCACGCGGCACCACAGCCTCACGAGCGGTGTCGATGATCCTTTTAATGAAGGCCTGGTCGCCGCCCGGACCCAGCAGCGCACCGATTAAGTCGCGGTTGGCCGCAAGATAACGCAGCAGCTCAACCGAACCGGGCGCCGGCTCGAGCTCATCGATGTTGCGGTAAAGATCGGGCAGCTGAGCTGCGGTGATGAGCTCAATGCGCTCACGGATCTCGGCCAGCAAGCCATCCTCGATTTGATTGATAAAGTCGGGAATATCGCGGTAGTGCGAATAGAACGTGCGGCGCGTAAGGCCAGCGCGTTCGGTGAGCGACGCGACATTAATGCGCGAAAGGTCGCCGCTTTCGGCAAGCTCGCTGGCAAGTGCCTGGCGAAGGGCACGCTGCGAGCGAAGGGACCGGCGATCGCATTTCTCGAGCTGGGACAAGCGTCCTCCTTGTTACTCAGCCTGTGCGCTATTGCACAGTGCGAGTATTATTGCACACCGTGTGCATCAACACGTAAAGGCAATATTTTGGATGTGACGAAGGGCAGCCCCTTTGTCACATTCAGCGACCGCCTAGGTTGTGCCAGTTGTGCCTGGCTTTTGGAGCGGCATTGCCAATTGTTCAAAATGTCATTCGTGGGTAGAATAGTGTCGACGGCAGCCCAAGTTCTGGAAAGCTGGGCAGCGCCGTTGTTTGCATTAGGGGGTCAACGCCTTAGCGGCGACGACCCCTTCTGTTGCGCTTCGAACGCTGCTTGAGTGCCTCGGAAAGGCCGACAAGCGCCGTGAAGAACGAGACCAAAGCGGTCAGAAGTCTCACGAAATCAATCAAATCGGTCATGGGCATCACCTCCCATCAGATGGAGGGCGCTGCCCGGCACATGGAACTGCCGTCAACAATACCGATTCTACCAGAGCCTAATTATATATACGAATATATGTTCGTATTCCGAGAACACAGGCCCCCGCGACAAAGGGACTGTCCCTTTGTCGCATTATTCGATGATGGTGCGGGAGTTTTGCTTGTGCATGGTGGCGAGCATGTGTTTGGGGACGGCGTGGACTATGCAACTGCCGATGGTCGCGCTCGCGGCGGCCTTGGCTGCATCGCTTGCGTTTTTGGTGGCATAGCTGTGACGGAAGCGTTTGAGCATGGCAATGTCGTTACCGCCGTCGCCGTAAACCGCGACCTCGTCCTCGGCAATGCCGTAGTAGCCCGCCAGCCAGGCCACGCTCTCACCCTTGTTGCACGCCACGTCCGTGATTTCGAACATCACCGGGTCAAACGGCGCGTTGACCACGCGGTCCGATCGCTCGGACAAATATGCTTTAAGGTCGCGCTCCAGCTCGGGCGAGATCACGCGGCAGTTAATCTTGCACACGTCATGGCGCAGAATGTCACCGATCGACTGGTCGAAATACTGTTCCTCGTGATACCCACCGCGCGCACGCATGCCGCGCATCACAATACGCTTGATGGGGCTGTCCTTTTTAAAGCCCGCCTGGTGCATCTCAAACGAACCGCTCGAAAACATGCCATCGGGCGTGGAGCAGTCAAAACAGATATCCGGAAACTCCTTGAGCAGCTCCTCGGTGATCTGTGGGTCGATGGTCCAGGTTTTGAGCACCTCGCCATGGCTGTCTCGTACGATGGACCCATTGGAGCAGCAGGCGTCAAGCGCCAGGCCCGTAAAGCCATGCTCGCCAATCGGCAGCGTCGAGCGTCCGGTCGCGGGAACCACATGCAGGCCAGCCTCGGTCAGCTCGCGAATGGCACGGCGGATGGTCCCATCTGCCTCGTGCAGGGCGTTCAGCAGCGTTCCGTCTAAGTCACTCGCAAACATCTTGATCATGGGCATGCCTCTCCTTCGTCTGCACGATATTGTAGACGAAGGAGAGGCATGCCCAAACAATGCCGTCACGGCGCGACGTGCCACTGCCTCCACAAATTCACGGTGCCCCAGCGCGCTAAGGCAATCGCCACAAGCGACTTTTCAGCCGATAAAACAGCGCCGTCGTCAACGTCAGCACCGCCAACATGCCTGCGAATACAATCGCCGGTGTCCATCGATCATATGCGAGCCCGTAAACCAATTGACCAATAGGCGTTGCACAGGAAAGCATCATATAAACGAGTGCCAGCACTTTTCCGCAGAGTTCCTTTGGCGCTGACCGCTGAACAAATGAAACGATTTCGACCGATGCAATGCTTGCCCACGCCATGACCCATGCCGAGCCGGCTGCAAGCGCGGCAAACGCTAATTCATCAGGACCGCTCAGTAGCGTGACAATAATTGGTACGACTCCAAAACAAATCATCGCAACATATCGACATATGCCCTTGAAGGAAAAACGATGCGGCCAAATACCGACCAAACCACTGCCGACAAGACCACCTAAGCCCATAGCCACCTCAATAATCCCAACAAAGGATGACTGCATTCCGAGATGCTTTGCAACAATAACGGGAGCACCAATCGTTAACCCAACTAACGCAAGGTTCAAAATAGCCGCAAGCAAAAACACAACGAGCAATGATGAGTTTTGAGACAGGTACCGAATCAACTCCCGAAAATCGTTTCGGCGTGTCGTACGAGTCGCGCCGTCTCCCATCGTTTCAGATGAGGCATTTTGCTTGAGTGCGCCCCCGAACAGCAGGGCTGAAATCGTAAACGTCAACGCCGCGGTTTCGCATAGAGTATCGATACCAAAGCACCCATAGACTGCCGTCCCGACTACAGGCCCCAAGATATTGCTCATCATGATTATCTGCGAGACCAACGCAGTGGCACGCTCAACCTTTTCTTGGCCCGTCATGCACACCGCCTCAATTTGAAGCATCGGTTTCAGCAGCGATTGGATGCCATATTGGACGCAAAGCATTGCTGCCACGACAACCGCAAGAGGCAGCGAACGCTTCATGGGGATAAACAGCAGTGATGCAGCCATCAGAACAATGCCGAGCACCACAAGAACCCCGCGATGTCTTCCCCGATCCGCCAAAATCCCGCCAACCGGAGTCGCGAGCACGCCCGGTATGAACGCTATCGCCGCGACGGCGCCATATAACGTTGAGGAGCCGCTGCAATCGAACAAGTAAAGCGGGCACGCAAAGCACAGTGCCGACAGCATCGAATACGCACACAGCTGTGCAACAAGAAGACCAAATAGCCTGATAGATCGCACTGTTTTTGGCGCCAATGAAACGCCAATTCTTCGCATCCCAGCCATAAGCCTGCCCCCAAATACATACTGTCAGTATGTATTTAATGACTTGAAAAGGGCAGCCGTGGCTACCCTCACAAATCAATTACATACCGTTGGTATCTATATTACCACCCGGCACGGTTCCATACGTCCCAAATCTGGGCCGTTGTCTGGAGCACTTCATTACCCAAATCGAGCCCCACCGCTGCCGCCATCTGTGCCAAACATTGTGCGCGAGCGAGCATTCGCTCCTTGGGCTCGAGCGGACGGAACAATGGCAGCAGCCAAAGATTCGCCAACAACGATACGGCCTCCGCCGCTTCGCGCGGGCATTCGCACGCAATGGAGCCGTCGGCGATGCCCTCCTCGATTACTGGCAAGAGATTGCCATCGGCCGACTCGTCAAACGAACCCTGGTACTGCATCGCCAGTAGACGCGAGCTTTTTACCGGATCTGCCGCAGGATGCATGCGTGCCCATAGCTCGATTTGCGGAACGACGGACTCGGGCGCATAAAGTCGTTTGAGCTTTTGAGCTCCCGTCATATTGCCAGCACCGAGTGTCGCGCGACGGTGCTCAGTAATCGGAGCCGTTGCCCGATCAAATGCGGCGTTGAAAATCTCCTCTTTGCTCTTGAAGTGATGATAGACAGCACCCTTGGTCATGCCATTGAGGCGGTCGACGATGTCTTGAATGCTCGTCCCCTCATAACCCTGTACGCAGAATAGCTCCAGCGCCGCGTCGAGAATCTTCGCGACCGTCTCCTCGGGATATTTATTACGACCCATAATCCGTCCATCCACAACGCAAGTCTTGTGCCTCATTGCAGCATTTTAACGTTGCGGATGGTAGACGGTCGATTCTACACCGCGGCGGGGCCGTGTTCGCCGGTACGGATGCGGATGACTTCCTCGACCGGCTCGACCCAAATCTTGCCGTCTCCAACGGCACCGGTGCGAGCGGCGTTGCAGATAATCTCGACAATGCCGTCGACGTGCTCGTCGGCGCAGATGAGGGTGAACTGCACCTTAGGAATCGTGTTGACAAGCAACTCGTTGCCGCGCACGTATTCCTTCCAGCCATGTTGCGCACCGCAGCCCTGCACCTGGTTGATAGTCATACCGCGAACATCAGCAGCAAACAGCGCGTCTTTAAGAACCTCAAGCTTCTCAGCACGAACGATCGCCGTAATCTTCTTCATAGTGAATTCCTCTCTTTAATAAAGAAATGAATTGCCATTCACATGGCACGGGTTTTCCAGGTGCCGCAAACCAACCTCAGAGATCAAAAAGTTCAACTGACTGGTCTTAGCAGGTTTCCCAAGTGCCGCAGATTGCCGTGAAAGAGGAGCGAAGCGTACTTAAGTACGTGAGCGACGATTGAACAGCAAGGTGCGGTGCTTGGGGAAGCTGCTAATCGAGTCCCGAGAAGGAGGGATATGCGCTCTCGCCGTGCTGACTCGCATCCAAGCCCAACGCCTCGTCGGCCTCGTCCACACGCAGGCTGCCGTGGAACAGCGCCTTGACCACCGCGGCGATCACCAAGTCGAGCATCAGCACAATAACGACCGTCACCACAATGCCCAGAACCTGCGAGACAAGCAGCGACACGTCGCCCGTATAGAACAGGCCGCCCTTACCGGTCCACGAGAGCTCCGGCACGCAGAACAGGCCCGTGAGCACGCCACCCAAGATGCCGCCAATGCCGTGGCAGCCAAACGCGTCGAGCGCGTCGTCGTAGCCGAACTTGGTCTTAAGATGGCTGATGGCCAGGTAGCAGACGGGCGATACGATCAGGCCCATGACCAGCGCCGCCCACGGCTCGACAAAGCCCGCGCCCGGCGTGACCACCACGAGGCCCGCAACCAGACCAGTGCTGGC
>CALFGH010000038.1 GCA_937958315.1 uncultured Collinsella sp.
TCGGTCTCGGCGGATGCAACCTCAGCGGCCTCGACCTCGGGCTCCTCGGCGGCCTCAGACTCCTCGGCAATCTGTTCCTCGGCAGCGTCGGCCGCGTGGGCCTTGGCCTTCATCGCCGCGACAAATCCGGCAGGCATACCATCGAACTCGCGCACGCCGGCAAGCGAGCGCTCAATATCCTTGGCGCACGCTTCGGACACAGTCGCCACGTGACGCTCGGCGGCCTTGGCACGCGCCTCGCGCTTGGGATTGGACTGTCCCGCGCGATTAGGCCTGCGGTTACGGTTCCTGTTGTCGACGTCTGCCATAAGTGGTCACCTTTCTCGGTCTCTGCCGCTATCGGCTTTTCCCATCCATGATACCCCGCCGCGTACAAAAAAGACGGCCCCGAAGGACCGCCTTTCGTATCGATTTGCGCGCGTGGCAAGCACCGCTGCAATTTGGCACTAGTCGCGACGACCAAGGATGTTCAGGATGCGCAGGAACACGTTGATGATGTCCACGAACAGGTTGGATGCCATGAGTACGGCGTTGGGCAGCGTGGGCGGCACCGTCGTGGCCACATAGGTGTCGTAGCCAATAAAGCCGGCGAACACCACGATCACGATCAGGTCGGTGATGGACTGCGAGACGCCCATAAACATCAGCACGATCTCGACCAGAATCGTGGCAAGCAGGATGCCAAAACCAATGCCGTACACACGCTGGAAGAACTTGGGGAAGGTCACGCCCAGCGCACCAAAGACAAAGGTGATGGCGGCCGTGGCGATAAAGGCAGTGTTGATGGTGGGCAGGTCGTAATTGGCAAGGCCAAACGACGCGGTCAGGCCAAAGGTACTCGCAAAGATTACGTAGCCCACAAGGGACAGACCCACAGACTGCTTGCCCGCGGCGGCCGACATCATGACCATGCCGACGATGGTCAAAATAAACGAGCCAAAGACCAGCGGCAAGGCGGCGCCGCTCATCATCATGCGCGCAAACGACATGGTGCTCGTAAAGTAAGCACCGGCGCCCATGGCGCAAAAGCCCAAAAAGATCAGGGCAGACATGACAAGGTTGTACGCGCGCGGCGACATCTCCTTGGCACGGCTTGCGCCGGTCTCAATGGGGCCGTTCTGATAACCCTGGATATCGTTCATAATATCGTCCTTTCAAAAGCGCCGCGACAGCGCCGTAGGTGACAAGATTCCTGCCATTGTACCCGAATGCCGTGCGCTCTTACCTGCGGCGCCCGCTCTCGAGCGTACGGTCGAATGCCCACACCCACCAACGCATCAGATGGGCCTGCGAGCCATCCGGTCGCTCGCGCGCCTGTTCTTCCAGATACAGTTCGGTCGCATGCCCACCAAAACGAACCTTATAGGTTGCCGTACGAATGCCGTGAACCGTTAGGCCAAAACCGGTGGATGAGACAATCTCGTCGATCGTAAAACAGCGACCGTCGACCCAGCAGACGGTAACCGGCACGACTTGTCCGCCCGCGAGGATGCGGGCCACGACGTCCACATACTGCTTGTGCACGCGTCGAGTTTTACCATCTGTCTGTCGATATTCCATGCCTCCTATTATCGAACGCATGTTTGCATATTGTAAAGCGAACAGGCTGTGGTTTTGGGATGTTGGGGCGCGCACGTGTCCTCATGGCGTGCTAGCAAAAAGAACACCCGCGGTCAACAGGGCAAATATTCAATGTTAGTGCCAAAAAATTCACTTCTCCCATCAGAACTCGGTAAAGAAACCCGCAGGAGGTGATACGATTTATCATGTTTTTGTAACGTGCCTGCAAACTTCGAGAAAGCCCATATATGGACGTAACGTTCTCAGCCTTCCTCGGCCAAATTGTGTCGAACCCAGTCCTTGCCGTCACCGTGATCCTCGCGCTCGGCGCTATCTTCGTCAACGGATGGACCGACGCGCCCAACGCCATCGCGACCTGTGTCACAACGCGCTGCATGCCCGCCCGCGCAGCCATTCTCATGAGCGCCGCATTCAACTTCCTCGGCGTGCTCATCATGACGCACTTTAACGCGAGCGTCGCCAACACCATCTCACATATCGTCGACTTTGGCGGAAACAGCACCATGGCGCTCGCATGCCTCTGCGCGGCGCTGTTCTCCATCGTCGTCTACGGCGCCACGGCATCGCGTTTTGGCATCCCCACCTCGCAAAGCCACAGCCTTATCGCCGGCCTGACCGGTGCCGCAATCGCCCTCGGCGGCGCGAGCAGCGTCAACGTCCACGAGTGGATGAAGGTCATCTACGGCTTGGCGCTCTCCATCGGCCTGGGCTTTATCATGGGCTGGGTCCTGTGCAAGCTCGTCTCGATTCTTTTCGCCGCCGCCAACAGGCGACGTGCCAATGTCTTCTTTAAATATGCTCAGATCGCAAGTGCCGCGGCCATGAGCTTTATGCACGGCGCGCAAGATGGACAAAAGTTTATCGGCGTGCTCTTTTTAGGTGTCGCCTTTGCCAGCGGACAGACGAGCGTCGGCGACGCCGGCATCCCCATCTGGATCATGCTGCTGTGCTCGGCCACCATGGGCATCGGCACCAGCGTGGGCGGTGAGCGCATCATCAAGTCTGTCGGTCAGAGCATGGTCAAGCTCGAAAAGTACCAGGGCTTCTCCGCCGACCTGGCGGGCGCCGCAAACCTGCTGCTTGCCACGCTCACCGGCATCCCCGTGTCCTCCACGCACATCAAGACCTGCGCCATTATGGGTGTCGGTGCCGTCAAGCGCCTCTCGGCGATCAACTTCGGTGTCGTCAAGGACATGATGTTCACCTGGTTCTTCACCTTCCCCGCCTGCGGACTTATCAGCTTTGTCATGGCCAAGCTGTTCATGATGTTCATCTAGTCAAACCGAACGTCCATCCGGACCGCAATACCTCACCCACCCGTCTTCGCCTCGAAAGGACCCACTCATGGCAAAGAAACCCGATTCGTTCTACTTTGACAACTACGTCGCCTGCGCCGACCTTGCTGTCCAGGCCGCAGAGTTGCTCATCAAGATTTTTGAGAACTTTGATCCCGCGCAGATCCACGGCATGCTCGAAGAGATGCATGCGATTGAGCATGCGGCCGACAAGAAGCACCATGAGCTCGAGGATGCCCTGCTCACTGCCTTTATCACCCCGCTTGAGCGCGAGGATCTGGACCTGATGAGCTGCTCGCTCGACACTGTGCTTGACCGTATCGAGGGCGTCGTGCAGCGCGTCTACTTCACCAACATCCAGAGCATCCACCCCGATGCCATTGTCATCGCCCACAAGGTGACCGACGCCTGCCGCGCCATGAAGGACCTTATGGTCGAGCTGCCTAATTACCGCAAGTCCAAGACCCTGCGCGAGCTGGTCATCCAGATCAACACCATTGAGTCCGAGGCCGATGAGCTCTACATCAACGCCATGCGCAACCTGCACGTCAATGGCAAGGACCCGCTCGAGGTCATCGCCTGGCGTGACGTCTACGCTTTCCTGGAGTACTGCGCCGACTGCTGCGAGAATGTGGCTGATGTCGTGGATTCGATTGTCATGAAGAACAGTTAATTGGGGGTACGTGTCCCGGCGGTCGCGGGCCCGACCACTAATAACCTTTTTCACTCCGGCTGCAAGCAGAGTCGTTCAAAAGGTTATTAGTGGTCGGGCCCGCTCCCTTACGTACCACCATTGGAAACTTTGGCTGATACTTTGAAAGCGATGAGGCTTTTGTTGGCAGGACCTTGGGGCCCGATTGGAAACTTTGGGACCGCCTTAAACGTTTGGCTGGATGGGGCTTTGGGTACCCTTTTGCTTAGTTTTGGGTTGTTTTATTAGCTTTGGAGGGTTTGGTTATGGGGTATTTGGATCTGGCTCGGTCTCGGTATTCTTGTCGTTTGTTTGAGGCTCGGGCTGTGGAGCAGGCTGTGGTGGATGTCATTGTTGAGGCTGGGCGTATTGCTCCTTCTGCTTGCAATAACCATCCAGCCCGTGTGATGGTGTTGGATACGCCCGAGCTTTTGGAGAAGGCGGCTGCTTGTCAGCCTCGGTTTGCTCGTGATGGGTCCATCTTTGGCGCTCCGCTCATCTTCCTCATTTGCAGCGTTACCGACGACGCTTGGGTTCGCCCCTATGACCAGATGAACTCCAGCGCTATCGACACCTCGATTGTTTGCGATCAAATGATGATGGAGGCCGAGGAGCAAGGCCTGGGAACGTGTTGGGTATGCCATTTTAAGCCCGAGCTAGCCCGAGAGCGGTTCAACCTACCCGAGGGCGTCTATCCCTATCACATGCTCGTCTGTGGCTATCCTGCCGACCACATCACCGATCCCGAGCATCGCGAGGCCCGTACCATTCCCCTCTCCGACTTCCTCCTCAAGTAGTAATTGGCACATGCCCTAAAACCTACCTTTTACCACGCGCCCTTCGCCGAGTTCTGCCCTATCACACGCAGAGCTCGGCGTTTTCGCGCCCAGGGCGCACGCGTTTCCCTATTGGAATACAGATGGAACAGCTTTCACGAATGCATGACCGAACCGTAGGCGACTAACACGGCAACCATCATTCCTCAATAAAAGCCGGCACGCGGTTAGTCCTGCGCATCTTGAAATCACCAATCTTGTGAGAGACATAGAGAATGCCGTCCATCCCATCTCGCGATGCATATGACAGGTGAACAGAACCGCAATCCGCTCCATCATCGTCGAGAAGATCAAACGAATTCGGATCGCTTGTTGCAGCCAAACGACCACTCATACAAGAGCCATCGGCATTACAGATTTGCCATTCCATATCTTCGCCCGCAAGAATCGCCATAGACGGCCTGATTGCATCACCGCTGGCATACATCCCGTCTATGCCAAACCCATTTTCAGCGCCATCAATAAACGACTGCTCGCACCTATACGTCGCAAACGATGCACATAGCACCATTGCAAGACCAACTGCAAGAACAACAATTACAATCTTTACGTAGCTCTTGGCCATCATGCCATCCCTCTTTTCGCTTGCCTAAGGAAATGCGGAAGAAGCTGTTCGTCGCGGTTTGTTTGCGCACCTTTCTGCCCCGGTTCGGTTACTTTGACTACTTGCGAGCCTCCATATACCGTTATTACCCATGTACGTGATATGGATTTCGAACATATCGAACTTAGTCAATGATTGCGGGGGCTTTCACCCACAATGTGAAATGACGCATCGGATTGTCTCTCAAGCATATCGAGCTTGTGACAGGCTCTCTGCGGAGCACCGTATATAAAATTGATAAAAGGTAGAAATTAAGGCATATCCCAAAAATCTACTAAAAAAGGAGCCCGCAGGTGCGAGCTCCTCTTAAGGGCACGAGATTGTAGCTCTGGCGCTAGTCCAGGTCGTCGGCGGCAAAGTTGTCGATCGGGGCGAAGGGGTCAGCCACGGGAACAACCGGATCAGCGACAGGCAGCGGCTCGGCGGCGGGAACGGTCACTGCAGGAGAAGCCGCAGAACCGACCGGCGTGGAGGCCATAAGGTCGGACGGGAAGGAATTCTGCGCATCGTCCATGAAGTGCTGGATGAGCTTGAGGTACTCGGCTTTGAACTCCTCACGGGAAGCCTTCAGACGGTCGATCTCCTCGAGCTCGGCCTGCTTCTCGGTCAGGGCCTGACGGATGACCTCGCGGGCCTTGGCGTCGGCTTCGTTGCGGATGCGCTCAGCGTTCTCGTTGGCATCGTTGACGATGCCCTCGGCGGTCTGCTGGGCAGCAATCAGCGCAGCGGAGATCTGGCGCTCCTGAGCGGAGAAGTCGGGTGCGGGAGCGGCCACAGGAGCGGCGGGAACGGCCTGAGCGGCAGCGTCCTGAGCCTGGGCAAGCTGGGCCTGCGTGTCGGCAAGCTGCTGCTCGGTGGCAGTCAGACGACCCTTAAGATCGACAATCTTGGCAAGCATAGCGTCAACCTCGGAGGACAGCGTCTCCAAAAAGACGTCGACCTCGGCGGGATCATAGCCGCGCTTGGCCTCAGAGAAAGTCTGAGCCTGGATGTCAGCAGGGGTAATAGCCATAACAAGTTCTCCTTTATCATCGCCTTGGCGCCGGGCGCCCGACGTAAGTTACTGAGCCAGTACTATACGAGTATACCTATAAGAAGCTGCAGAATCAGCCTCTGCACCAACTGCAACGCAATAATCGCAACGACCGGCGAAAAATCAACGCCGCCCATCGGCGGAATAAACCGACGAAACAGGTTGAGCCACGGACCGCAGACGCTATCGAGCACCGCGGCGATATCCTGCAGCAGGCCGCCCTGCTTCATGGGAATCCACGTCATAAAGCAATAGACCACAATAAGTGTGGAGTAGAAGTTGAACAGCGTGTTGACCAGCTGGACAATGGTGTAGATGTTGATGAGAATCTCCTCGTCTTGGGTTTACTTAAGGTAGCCGTCGGCGCGCAGCTTCTTGAGGTCCGAATCCTTGACCTCGCAGCCGGCGGGCAGCACCATAAACACGCGATCGCCCACCTCTTTGACCGTAGCGCCCAGGCCGCAGGCAAAGCCATAGCTAAAGTCCAAGACGCGTTTGGCGACCTCGGTGCGAACGCCAACAAAAATCAGCGCAACGGGCTGCTTGGTGCGCACGCGGCGGACAACGGTCTCGACATCGTCGTAGCTCTCGGGACGCAGGACATAGGCAGGCAGCTGCGGCGTGGCGTTAATGATGTTGTTTGCATAGGCCGAGGCGTCGCTCGGCGCAGAAGCGGGCGCAGGTGCCGCGGCACGAGCACGGGCGCTCTCGGCATAGCTCGACGGCGTGTCGTAAGCGCCGGGGCGATAGCCGCCTGCGGCACTATCCTGAGAACGCGACGGCGGATTGTACGTCGTTGCATGACGCGAGTCATCGCCGACCAGCTGGCCGGAGCGCGTATACACGGCGACCGACTCGGCCTCACCGCGGCGCGTCTGGCCCAGCAGGCCGTTACTCGGCTCGTCCTGGGTATAGAAGCCCTCGCCCGAGGTACCGCTGTAGCCGTTGTTCTGATAGCCATCATCGTAGCCGTCATCGTAGCCGTAGTCGTCATCCTGGTCATAGCCCTGGTCGTAACCCTGCTGGCCGCCAAGGTGTATCTTATTTTTAATCTCGTCAAGGAAGCCCATGGTTGTGTCCTCTCACGGTTTAGTGCAGGCGCTCTGTAAACCAGTGCGCACTTCAGAGCCCTATTTTACTGCAAACTCCGGGCTAAATACTACCCTGCCCAGACGAATGAGCGTAGAGCCCTCCTCAAGGGCGGGCTCAAAGTCCTCGCTCATGCCGCAAGAGAGCTCGGGCAAGCTCAGATCGGGATGCGCCGCCTCCAGCTCATCCCTCAGCTCTCGCAGCCCGGCAAAAGTGCGACGTGCCACATCCTTGTTCCCTCGAGGAGCCATGGTCATAAGGCCCTGCACACAAATTCCCTCAAGTTCCGCAAGCTCGCCGGCAGCGCCACGAATCTCATCGGGCGAAAAGCCGCCCTTGGACTCCTCGCCGCTTACGTTAACCTCGATTAGCACCTGTTGGGGAGCAGAAAGCTCGCCCGCTTCGATCTTGCGAACGGCACGGCTCGAGATCGCCTGCGCCAAATGAAGCGAACCAACCGAATGAATCAGCTCGGCCGAACCCAACACCGCGTTAATCTTGTTGGTCTGAAGGTTGCCGATCATATCAAAGCGTACCTTGGGCAGCTCCGGATGCTCCGCCAGACCTGCGAGTTTGCGGACGAGCTCTTGCGGGCGGTTCTCGGCAAAATGGCGGTATCCCACCTGGATGGCCACGATGGTCTCATCGACGCCGACGGTCTTGGACACGGCAATCAGACGCGCGGCATCGCGGGACCTCCCCGCGCGATCGAGCGCGGCATAGAAACGCTCGAGTATCTGCTCGCGGCGAGCGCGCATTACATTCAAATAGTTATCCATTGCCAATCGCCTCCGCTAACAGCACAACAAGTAGTCCCATGCTAACGCAAGAGCGCGGCCCCGCATCCGCAAGGCCGCGCACCCTTAGGTATTTACAATCTCTCAACGAACGGGGCTGCCCTAGTCCTCGTCGTCCTCGGCATCATCCTCGTCCTCAAGATGATCCAGCAGGTAGCGAAGCCCCTCGCTCACCTCGTTAGCAGGCACCTTGGCAACATAGCGTGCATCGACGGCGGGCCTCATAATGACGCCCTCGCCCGAAGGCACGCGCATGCTCTCGAGCTCATCCTCGTCCGTACGGGCGATATCGCCGGCAGTCATACGCTGTCCGGTCAAAAGGAAGGTCAGACGGCAGGCGGCATCGATGGAAATCGAGGCGATGCGATCGAGGTAGCGCGAGACCATGATGGCGCGACGCAGGTCGTCATAGTTGCTGTCGTCGTCCATAAAATCGCCCGTATCCATACGATTAAAGGTGCGGAAGAACTTCTCGTACGCCGCATGCACCGGCTCGTCCTCGACGGCCAGGTTGCAGATGATGGACATGTCGTTAGTGACGAGCGCGGACAGCGATGAACCCAGCACCTGGTAAACAGCTTCGGCCTCGGCCTCAACCGTACCGACGAGTTCCTGAGGCAGCGAGATGTCGGCCTTGACCATGTGACGCGTGGCGCGGCAGATTTGGCGAACCTTATCGGTCATGCGCTGCAGGTTAAAGTCGACGTAGATAATCGTCTGCAGCAATCGGAAGTCGGAGGCGACCGGCGACTGCGTGGCGATCAGGTTGTAGCACACGGCCTCCAAATTGGCGCAGCGAGCATCAATCGAAAGCGTGCGCTTCTTGGTCTTGGTGGCGAGCTTGCGGTCGTCGGTCACATAGGCCTTCACGGCATCATGAAGGGCAAGATCGACGGCCTCGTAGATGCTCAGCATCTCGTGACGGGCCTCGATGAGCTGACGGGAAAACAGTTTGCGCATGGTTCACTCCAATCAGTTGGGTGCGGTCATGCCGCCCGCACAGTGAATACACACCGGACCAGGTCCGATCGGCTTGGGACTAGTCGCACCGATCAGCCAAAGCGGCCGGTGATATAGTCTTCCGTCCGCGAATCCACCGGGCTGGTGAAGATCGCGTCGGTTTGACCATACTCGATGAGCGTGGCGGGCTCACCGGCAACTTCCTGCAAGAAAAATGCGGTGTAGTCGCTGATACGAGCCGCCTGCTGCATAGAATGCGTGACGATGATGATCGTCATCTCGGGCGCCAGCTCGGCCATCAGATCCTCGACCTTAGAGACGGACGTGGGGTCGATGGCGGAGCAGGGCTCGTCCATCAGAAGGACATCGGGCTGCACCGCAAGCACGCGCGCGATGCACAGACGCTGCTGCTGACCGCCCGAGAGCGCCAAACCGTCCTTGTTGAGCTGATTGGATACCTCTTTCCAGAGGTTGGCGCGCTTGAGCGATTCTTCCACGATGTCGTCGAGGTCGCTTTTGCTAGTCACGCCCTGCAGACGAGGGCCAAAAGCGACATTCTCGTAGATGGATTTGGGAAACGGGTTGGGCTGCTGAAAAATCATGCCCACGCGGCGGCGAAGATCGACCGGGTCGACGCCCTCGGCATAGATATCGTTGCCGTCGAGCGTCATGGTGCCCTCGACGCGAGTACCCTCGATAAGGTCGTTCATACGGTTGATGCAGCGCAAAAACGTCGATTTACCGCAGCCCGAAGGACCGATAAACGAGGTGATGGCGTTTTTGGCGATGTTGAGGTCGAGCCCCGTCAGCGCATGAAAGTCACCGTACCAAAAGTTGAAATCCTTGGCCGTGATGGCCGCTTGCTCCGGCGTGGGAGCGGACTGATAGACGGACATGGGACTCCTTAACTAGCGGCGCTTGCGCGACAGATAACGCGCAAACAGGTTGAAGGCCAAAATAATCGCCATCAGCAAAAGCGCGGTGCCGTAGGCTGCGTTCATGTTGATGCCGTCATTGGCAAGCAAATAAAGGTGAACAGTCATGGGACGACCGGAATCGAGCGGCGAAATAGGCAGATTGATGGCCTGACCCATGGTGTAGAGCACCACAGCGGTCTCGCCGATGGCGCGGCCGATGGCGAGCACGATGCCGGTGGCGATGCGGCCAAAAGCCGAAGGAAGCACGATCTTGGAGACGACCTGCCACTTGGTGGCGCCCAGGCCATATGCGCCCCAACGGATATAGCGCGGAACGGCGCGGATTGCTTCCTCGGTGGTACGCATGACGATGGGCAGCATCAGGAGTGCCAGCGCCAGGGCGGCCGAGACCATCGAAAGGCCCAGACCCATAGCCTCGACAAACAAGGCGTAGCCAAAGAGGCCCATAACAATGGAGGGCACCGAGGCTAGGGCATCGGCAGCATAGCGAATGATGTCGACGACCTTGCCCTGCTTGGCGTACTCAGCCAGATAGACCGCAGCTAAGACGGCAACCGGCGCGCAGATGAGCATGGCGAGCGCCGTCACGTAGACGGTCGAGACAATCGTGGGCCAAATGCCACCTTCGGCGTTTACGCCCTGCGGCCAGCCAAAGATAAAGTCGAGCGAGATATGCGGCAGGCCGTTGATGACCACGTAGGCGATGATGGCGATCAGCACCAGCGTGGTGACATAGGCCGCAGCGCGAAACACGCCGAGCATGATCTTGTTGGAGAGGTCCTTGTTGATGCGGCCCTTCTTGCCATGGGAAAGGGCACGCTTGATACGCTCGCGCGACGAGGTCGTATCGACCATCGTGTCAACGGAATCGGACATAGCCTACCCCCTCTTCTTGGAAATCAGGCGGACGATACCCACCAGTGCAGCGGAGATGATAAACAGGACAACGCCCATGCCAAACAGAGCCGAGCGGTGCAGGCCCGAGGAATAACTCATGTCGAGCGCGATCTGACTCGTGAGCGTCGAGATGGGGCTCGAGATGCTATCCGGAATGACCGGGGCGTTGCCCACGACCATCAGCACGGCCATGGTCTCACCGATGGCGCGACCCATACCCAAAACGATGGCGTCCACAATGCCCAGCTTGGCGGCCGGCAGCACGACTTTGTAGATGGTCTGCCACTTGGTGGCACCCATGGCATAGGATGCCTCGCGAATGCCCATGGGAATGGAATTGAGGGCATCGATGGTGAGCGTGGTGATGGTGGGAACGATCATGATGGCGAGCACGAACCACGCCGTCAGCGCGCCAAAGCCAAGACCGCCGGTCAGCTGCGCGATAAACGGACGGATGATGACCATGCCAAAGAAGCCGTAGATGATGGAGGGGATGCCCGCCAGCAGGTCGACGGCGGGGCTGATGAGCCTGCGCACGCGCTTGCTGGCGATCTCGACCAGATACACAGCCGTGCCCACACCCAGGGGCACACCCATGGCGAGCGCACCGACAGTCACCAGACCAGAACCCGCCAGCAGCGACATAATGCCGTAGTGGCCCTCAGAGGGTGCCCATGTAAAGCTAAAGAAGTCCGCCAGGCCGATGTCGGTAAAGACCGGCAGCGCCGAGTACGTGGTAAAGACAAAAATCAGGATGACGGTGACGACCGCCAAGAACGCGCAGGCAAAGAAGATCCACTGCAGCGCCTTCTCCTTAAGATAGGTGCTGCGCGACACCAACGCCAACTCACGCTTTTTGGGCACCCGGGTCTCCTGCTCAATCTGGGGGGTTTCCTGTGCTTCCACGCTACTCACTCCCCTTTCCGTCGTTGGTGACGGGAATAAAGCCCGCCTCGCGAATCTGCTTGTCCATCTTTTCGGACGTCACATAGTCGATGTAATCCTGCGCCTGCTGCGAAGGCGTCCCCTTCACAAAGAAGTAAAGGTCACGCGAGATGGGATAGCCGCCACTTGCGACCGTCTTCTCGGATGCCTCGACATGGTTGACCGAAACGGCCTTGACCGAGGTCTTAGCGTTGAGGCTCTCGACAAAACCCAGCGAGATGTAGCCAATAGCGCCACGCGAGCGGGACACGACATCGCGTACCTGACCCGTACCCGAAAGAACAGCCGAGCGGCGATCGAACGGCGTGCCGTCCATCACGATAGTGCGGAAGGCCTCGCGCGTACCGGACGCCTCGTCGCGGTTGATAACCTGAATCTTCAGGTCCTCTCCGCCGACTTCTTTCCAGTTGGTGATCTTGCCGGCGTAAATATCGCGGAGCTGCTCGGTCGAGAGATTGTCGACCGGGTTGTCGTCGTTCACGATGACTGCAATGCCGTCGTGTGCGATTACGATCGGGGTCAGGCCCAAATCCTGCTCGTCGGCATTGAGGCCACGAGACGAACTAGCGATGTCGGCGGTGCCGGCGCTAACAGCTTCGATGCCAGCAGATGAGCCAAGGCCGGAGACGAGCACGTCGATGCCGGTCTCTTCCTTAAAGCCCTCCGCCGCGATCTCGGCAATGGGAAGGCACGTGGTCGAGCCGGCCACGGTAATAGAAGATGCGGAAGACCCCGAGGAGCAGGCGCACAGCGTGAGCGTGAGCACTGCCGCACTCAGGACCGATGCGATCTTTCTCATAGCATCACGCCGATCGCAGCATGGCGCCCACAGGTGCCGCCCTCGTTGCGGTAGGAATAAAAGCGGTCGTTCTGACGAACGGTGGAAAGTTTGGTGTCCACAATGCCGTTCACATCGACACCGGCATCCACCAGCGCCTCGCGAATGACGGCGGAAAGATCGAGCATGCGAGAAGCAGTAGCATCGATGCACGAGAACTCGGCAGCAAAGCGATCCATAAGTTCTTGGGACACCTCGTACTCGTCACCCAGGATATGGGGGCCGATATAGGCAGAGATGTCGTCCGGCTTGCAGCCAGCCGCCTCGCAGAGCGCTTGGCACGCCTTGGCGGAAATGCGCGCAATCGTGCCCTTCCAGCCAGAGTGCACCACGGCAAAGCCGCCGGGAGCCACCAGCACCACGGGAACGCAATCGGCAAAGCAGAGCATCACGGGCACCTCACGGATCGTGCAGACGATGGCATCGCAGCCCTCGGCAATCTGCTCGCGAATGTTCTCGAGATCATCGGCACCGTTCGAGGTCACCGTCACGACATGGTCACCGTGTACTTGATTGGGAACAAGCAGGTTGTGCTCGCACTCGGCAGCCCCTATGGCCTCGAGCGTGCGGCGACGATTTTCTTGAACGGCAAAGGGGTCATCGCCAACATGCGAGCCTAGATTGAGTGAGGAGTACGCATCTTCTGAAACACCACCGGTGCGCTCGGTAAAGGCAAAACGAACATCGTGTGTCGCGCCCTCTACCAACGTAACTCCATCATGGTCGACACGCGAAACGTTGTCCGCACGTGCTGCCATACTAAAGCCTCCTAATAACACAAGTATCGCGGCGACGCCGCTGCAGTCCGTGCCATACGGCTGCCATACTTCATCAAAAAGGATACCCGCAGCGGTAGGGACCAAACGTAAAGGGAACGTAAGGAGATTGGAGGCTTTCGTTTACAAAGGTGAAACACAAGAAAAAAGGGGTGCGCCCAATCGGACGCACCCCATGCAGGTCGTTGATAAAGACGAACTAGAAGCTACCGCGCTTGAGGAAGTCGGGAAGCTCAAACTGGTCGTTACCAAAGTTGGGGAGCTCGGTACCGCCAACGTTGCGAGTCGGGGCAGCCTGAGCGGGGCTGGCAGCCGGAGCGGTGCGCTGCGGCTCGGCAGAAGCAGCGGCCTTGCTCTGGGACTGCTGAGCAGCGAAGAGCTCGTCCTGACGGTTGACGTTGGAGTCGGAGAAGCCCGTAGCGATAACGGTGATGCGCACCTGGTCGCCCAGGGACTCGTCCACAACGGTACCGAAGATGATGTTGGCCTCGGGGTCGACGGCGTTAGCGACAACGTCGGCAGCATCGCTGATCTCCTGAATACCCAGGTCCTTGGAACCGGCAATGGAAAGCAGGACGCGCGTGGCGCCATCGATGGAGCTCTCGAGCAGCGGGCTGGAAATAGCCTGCTGGGCAGCGTCGACGGCACGGGTGTCCCCAGAAGCGGTACCGATACCCATCATGGCGGTACCGGCCTGCTTCATGATGGTCTTAACATCGGCGAAGTCCAGGTTGATGATACCGGGGACGGTGATGAGGTCGGTGATGCCCTGGGTGCCCTGGGAAAGGACGCCATCGGCGATTGCGAAGGCCTCAAGCATGGTGGTCTTCTTCTCGGCGATGTCGAGCAGCTTGTCGTTAGGGATAACGATCATGGTGTCGACGCAGTCGGAAAGCGTCTTAATGCCCTCTTCGGCGCTCTTCTTGCGCTTGCGGCCCTCAAACGTAAAGGGCTTGGTCACGACGGCGACGGTCAGCGCGCCGACCTCGTTCATCGCGATATCGGCAACGATGGGGGCAGCGCCGGTACCGGTGCCGCCGCCCTCGCCGCAGGTGATGAACACCATATCGGCGCCAGCGAGCGCCTCGGCGATGTCGTCGCGGGACTCATCGGCGGCCTTACGGCCGACCTCGGGGTTGGCGCCAGCGCCCAGGCCGCGGGTCAGGTCGGTGCCGATGTGCACCTTGATATCGGCATCAGAGATCGCGAGTGCCTGAGCATCGGTGTTGATGGCAACAAACTCGACGCCGCGGATACCCTCTTCGATCATTCGATT
>CALFGH010000039.1 GCA_937958315.1 uncultured Collinsella sp.
GAACTGCACGCCCTGCAGGCCCGCGTCCACCATCCGGTTCACGGCGTTGGTACCGCCGCCGCCGACGCCGACCACCTTAATGACGGCAAGGTAGTTGTTGATCTCTGTCTCGTGCATGTCGGTCCTCCGAACAAAGGTTATTGCCATAGCATGGGTTGACCCCTGCGCACATTAACCTTCAAGTTGAAAGTAAATGCAAAGGTAAACCGTATTATGTTTGCACATTATGAACGTATCAGTCAAATAATTGGCGGTGAAAACCAAACAAACCAGATAAACGGCGCGGTATGCCCCGTCAACAAAGGCCAGAAGACGCTACGAGGTCGGCGCGTTCCTAAACGTATAGTTGCCAGGAGATCGAACGTTGATATACGTCACGCCCTCCACCTGCGAAAGCAGCTTGGTAACGATACGCTCCTTTTTGGCAATGTCGTCCGAATCTCCGAGCGACACCTCGATACCGTTATCGAGATTCGCCGAGATGGCCTCGACCGAGGGCGTGGAAATATCCTTGACCTGGCCCAGGAACTCGCTCGAGAAACCGCGGACGTAATCCAGGCCGGCCTTGACGGCCTTGGAATTTACGGCTTGCCCCGAAACCGGCGCGACATCGGCCGAGACATCGGTCAACAGCACGGCACCGTAATGTTTGGCGAGTGCCAGGGCGGCATCGATGCCGTTTAGGGTGTTGGCGCCCTCCCCCGTTGTGATGACATTGCCCTGGTCGTCAACATCGACCGAGGTAGACAGTGGTGCAATCCATGTGTCATCGTCCCCGATCGCCCATGCAAGATCATCGGAGCTAATGTAGGCAATTGCGATAACCTTGCGTTCCGTCGGCGTGATGATGAGCGTATGGGGAAATTGACGCTGAACATCCACGCCCGAGACCCACGGATTTTGCTTGAGGCCCTCGGTGATCTGGTCGGGATTCACATTGAACAGCGACGTGTCCTCGGGCAGATCGATCAGCTGGATGGCATCGTGCTTGGTTACATGCTCGCTACCCTGAATCTGAATATCGGTAGCGGCGAACAGGCCAGAGTTAATGACGATGACGGCAACGACCGCAAGCACTGCCAAAGCGGCAAGAATGCCACCCACGATTTTGCCCTTGCCCTTAACGGCAGAAGCGGCACCCGCCGCATGATTTGCCAGGGCGCCGATCGATGACAGCGGATTAGAGCCCTTTTTGCCCGATTGCGGTTTTGCGGAGGCCGACATCGACGTCAGCATACGTGGCTTAGATGCACCCAGCGCGCGACCGGGACGCGTCACCTTTGACCCCAACGAGGGCTTGGGCGACGCTATGGGGCGAGAAGGTTTGCCGCCCATCGCCGGTTTGGGCGTCACCGAGGGACGTGCCACCGGACGAGCAACCTTTTTGGCCGCGGGGCGTCCGCCAAGCTGCGAGCCGGCAGTCGAACGCTTGGCAGGCCGCACGGACCCAGCAGGCTTAGAAGGCATAATGGATTTACGTTGAGGTTGAGACGGTGCGCCGGAACGCCCTCCGGCGCGGCGGAAGGTTGGTTTCGATGCTCTAGAAGCCGAGGAATTTAACTTCCGGTCTGAGCTCGATGCCATACGCCTCCCTCACCTTTCCGTGCACATGTCTGATAACCGCGGCCACGTCATCAGCCGAGGCGGTTCCGTTATTAACGATAAAATTAGCGTGTACGGGCGAAACTTCCGCGCCGCCAACCGAAAAACCCTTTAATCCACAATCCTCGATGAGCTTTCCCACGCTCGCATCGGGCGGGTTGCGAAATACCGACCCGCAGGATGCACAGCCCATGGGCTGTGTGCGCTTACGCCGCGTCAGGTACCGCTCCATACGCTCACGGATATCGGCCTTGGGCGCAGGTTTGAGTTTGAGCACGCATTCCAGAATGATCTCGTTACGCGGCAGGCTGCATTCACGGTAGCCCCAAGCGATCTCCGAGCCCGCATAATGCTTGATGCCGGAGCCCGGGTCAAACGTAACGACATCTTCGACCAGCGAGCCAATCCACTCGGTTCGCGTGCCGGCATTCATGGACACGGCGCCGCCAACGGAGCCGGGAATACCGACCGCAAACTCAAGGCCCGAAAGGCTGCGCGATAGCGCGTCGTTGACTAGGCGAGCGAATATCACGCCCGCACCGACCGTCAGCGTACAACCGTCTTCGGCGACAACCGTACGCTGGAACTCGCGCCCCAACGAAATGACGGCGCCGCGATAGCCTGCATCGGCAACAAGCAGATTAGATCCCTTGCCGATAATGACCCACGGCACCTGCTCACGATCGAGCACCGCCACGGCGCGACGCAAGGCATGATAGCTGTGACACGTCACAAAGAGGTCCGCCTTACCGCCGATACGATAGCTCGTATGGCGCGCGAGGCGTTCATCCTCGATTACGTCCGTATCGATCATGCCCGAAAGCGCCATGACGGCGTTAAACAGACCCATGGGGTTTAAGCGTCTTTCTTGGCAGTCAGATACTCGATGAACTCGGGGCCGACCGTCGTGACGTCGCCGGCGCCCATGGTAAGCAGCAAATCGCCCTCGCCCACCATCTTCTCGAGCTCCTCATTGAGCTCAAGACGGCTCGAGCAGTACACGACCTCCTTACCGGGATGCTTAGCGCGCACGGTATCGGCAAGCATCTTGGACGTGACGCCCGGGATGGGCATCTCACCGGCAGAGAACACGTCAATCAACAGCAGCTTGTCGGCATTGGCGAATGCATCGGCAAAGTCATCGCACAGAGCCTGCAGGCGCGAATAGCGGTGCGGCTGGAACACGACGTCGACATGTTTGTAGCCCAGCGAAGAGGCAGCAGCGAGCGTCGCCTTGATCTCGGTGGGATGATGGCCGTAATCGTCAACCACCGTGATGCCGTCGATATCGCCCACGTGGGTAAAGCGACGGCGGACGCCTTCAAAACTCGAAAGTGCCTTAGCGGCGGCGTCGATATCGAGGCCTAGGACATGGGCGACGGTCAAGACGGCCGTGGCGTTGAGCATGTTGTGACGACCGGGGTTGCTCTTAATCTCGACAGCGTGCTCGGTGCCGTCCTCAAGGCGAACGATAAAGTCGCTCTGGATGCCCTTGACATCCGGATGCACGCAGACGATGTCGTTGGTCTCGGCAAAGCCATAGGAAAGCACATGACGGCCCGTCGACTTGGCAAGCTCGACCAGATGCGGGTCCTCGCCACAGACGATGACCGTGCCGCCCTCGCCCACCAGACTCATAAACTTGGCGAAGGTGGCCTCGATCTCCTCGATACCCGAGTAATGATCGAGATGGTCGGCCTCGACGTTGGTCACGATGACCACATTGGGGTTAAGGAACAGGAAGGAGCTGTCGGACTCATCCGCCTCGGCGACAAAATAGTCGCCCGAGCCGTTCTTGCCGTTGGTATCGTAGCCCTCGACAATGCCACCGATCAGGAAGCTGGGGTCCAGACCCATGCGGTCGAGCATGGTGGCGCACATCGAAGAGGTCGTGGTCTTGCCGTGAGTACCGGCGACGGCGACGGTGGTGTAGCCGTGGCCCAGAGCCGAGAGCATCTTGGCGCGAGGCCACACGGGAATACCCAGCTCGCGCGCACGGACGAGCTCGGGGTTGGACTCGGGAATAGCGGTAGAGACCACGACGACGTCGGGCTTGACCTCGTCGATGGTGGCGGCCTCATGGCCCACATGCACCTTCACGCCGGCACGGGTAAGCTGGCGAATATAGCGAGACGTCTTAAGGTCGGAGCCGGTAACGACATAGCCGCGCTCGTGAAGGACGAGGGCGATGCCGCTCATGCCGGCGCCACCGATACCGATAAAATGGGCGCTCTTGAAATCGGGCGCGGAGGTTGCAGTCTGGGAATCAGCCATGTGCTCGTGTACTCCTTGCGTAAACACTGCCTGTAACCCGTCTACTGTACCGCACCTACCGCATCCGCGCGAGGGCGACCCGCGATATCCCGTCTAACTAACGCAATCCTTCTACCGCGTCTGCCAAAAGGACGGCAGCGCGGTCCTGGGCCAAACCGCGAGCCGCCTGACGCATGGCATCGCGCGCCTGCGCATCATCGATAAGATGCAGCAGCTCATCGGCAAACGCCTGGGTATCGATATCGGCATCGGCGCAGAGCACGCCAGCACCGGCATCGACCAGATAGCGGGCATTGGTGGTCTGATGATCGGCCGTCGCATGCGGATACGGCACCAGTACCGAAGGAACGGCAAGGGCCGCGATTTCGGCAACGCTCGAAGCGCCCGAGCGCGAGAGGACCAAATCGGCCGCGGCCAGCATATCGCCCATATTGTCGATGTAGGGCTGGACGCGATACCGCTTCGCCTCCTCGGGCATCAGGGCAAGGGCACGCTCGGTGTCCTCGAAGCCATCGGCGCCCGTCGAATGCAAAACATAGAGCTTATCGCGCGAGAGCAACTCGTTTTTTAGCGAGGCCACGCGCTCATTAAGATGTTGAGCACCAAGTGAGCCGCCAAACACCAGCAGGAGTGTAGCGTCCTCAGGCACGTCGAGAGCCCTGCGACCGCGAACCCGATCTCCCTCGATCACAGAACGGCGTACGGGGTTGCCGGTCATGAGCACATGGTCAGGATCGCCCTCGCACTCAAACACGGAACGTGCTGCCGGCACCGAGATACAAACGCGGGCGGCATGCGAACTCATCATCTTGTTAGCAAGGCCCGGAACGGAGTTCTGTTCGTGCAGCAGATACGGAATGCCCGCGTCTTTGCACCAGCCCAGAAGCGGGACCTCGACATAGGCGCCAAAACCTATAGCGACATCGGGCTTGCAGGCTTTAGAAAAATGGCTGCCGAGCGTGCGCTTCGCCTTATAGACACGCCACAGCGAGCTCAATGCCGTCCAAGGGCGAGAGCGGTCGAAGCCCGTAACCGTAATCGGCACAAAATCGAACCCTGCCTCGGGAACCAGACGACCCTCGAGCTTATGCGACTGACCCACAAACACAACGTGGTGGCCACGGTCACGTAGCTCCTCGGCCAAGGCGAGTGCGGGGTTGATATGTCCCGCCGTGCCGCCGGCTGCGATAGCAACGGTCATCTTATCGGTCATGGTAGTCCCTTCGTACGCGCGGCCCCTGGTCGTCGGTGCGCAAGCGCGCCGACGGGTCCGAATTCAAGTCGATCCGATTATATCCGCCACCCGTATTGCGCGGCGTAGGTCGTTGCGGGCGACTCTGCGGCGCCGGTCGCGGACGGGCATCCGACTCCGAAGCAAAACCGTTCAAGACGGTAAAACCGCCACGCGACGAGCGCTCCCCACGTGTATGGGGAACACCGGCAGTGCTCTCGTCCATAACGGCAAAGCTATCGCGACGACGATCGTATTCATCGCGTCGAGCGCTCTCGTGCGAGACGCGCAAAATAAGCCCGGCGAGCATGAGCGACACGATAATCGACGAGCCGCCGTAACTGATGAACGGCAGCGGCTTACCCGTCATAGGAAACACGTTGAGAATACCCAGCGCGTTGATCAAAAACTGCACCGCGAGGATAACCGCAGAGCCCGAAGCCATGAGCGCCCCGCGACGATTGGCAGCCTGCTCGGCAATTCGAAACGCCGAGTAGATCAGCATCGCAAACACCAAGAAAAACAGCAGCGTCCCCAAAAAGCCAACCTCCTCGCCAATGATGGCCAGGATGTAGTCGTTGTGTGCCTCGGGCAAATACGAGTACTTCATGGTTGAGTTGCCGATACCGCGGCCGAACAGTCCGCCCGAAGCAAACGCCATAATGGCGAGCGTTGCCTGATACCCGTCTCCATATTCATCTGCCCAAGGGTTCAAGAGAACCTGAATGCGCACCATACGGTACGGCTCGACGACAAGAGCGATCACGATGATGACGGCGCCAGCCAGAATCGCACCGATAATGAATTTTGGGTCAAGGCCGGCAAAGAGCGCCATGCACATGATCGTCAACAGAATAATCAGGATGGTGCCAAAGTCGGGCTGAATAAAAATCAAGACGAGCGATATGCCCAAATATAAGCCCATGCCCTTAAGGAACTCATTGATGTTACCGCCGGGCGAAAACACGCGATCGAGCATGATGGCAGAATAGGCAATGGCAAACGGCTTGAGAAACTCCGATGGCTGAAACTGAATGCCGGCAATGCTCAGCCAACGCGTAGCGCCACGGCTGCCGCTACCAAAAAGGAACACCGCAAACAGCAAGATCATCATAGCGATAAGAGCAAGTTTAAGCGCCCCTTCGCCAAACCAGCTATCGGGTGCAACGCGCGCGATGAACTCGAGGGCAGCAACACCGACGACAGTGAACATAAACTGCCGGAACAAAAAGTAGGTCGCGGAGCCGTTCTCGTGAAGCGCCTCGATTGAAGAAGCCGAGTACACCATAAGCAGGCCAAAACAGACCAGCGAGAACAGGCAGGTCAAAAAGACCAGGCGGGGTCGCATGATACGCGCGGGAACGCCGGCGATATAACGTTCGCCGATGCCCTGCGTGCCATGGTCGGCGCGCGGCGTGCTGCGCTGCGAGGAAGCACGGTCCGAGTCGGGCCTCCTCATATTCTGTCGGGGGCTCTCATCTCTCACCGGCAACCCCTATTCCATTTGCGTATTGGACGCAGCGGCAAGCTGGGCCACATAGTCCTTAAACACGCGGCCGCGCTCCTCGTAGCCCGAGAACTCATCAAACGAAGAGCAGGCGGGCGACAGTAAGATCACATCGCCGCGGCTCGAGAGCGAACGGGCAACGTCCACGGCATCGCGCAGGTCGTCGGCCTGGGCGATATCGACATCACCGTCGACATCCGCTTCGTCCATAGCGGCGGTAAAGCGCTCGCGCGCGTCTCCAAAGCAGACTACCGAGCGAACGTTGTCCATCACAACGCGGGCAAAGGACTCGAGCGGCGTGCCTTTATCGTGACCGCCGAGCAGCAAGATCACATCGTCATCGGGAAACGCCGTCAGGGCCTTTTCGACCGCATCGGTGTTCGTTGCCTTGGAATCGTTGACATAGCGCACGCCATCGATCTCGCCACAGGGCTCAACGCGGTGCTCCAGCGGCTGGAACGAGACCAGGCCGCGACACACACCGTCAACATCGGCGCCAACCGTCAGGGCCGCCGTGGCAGCACACAGGGCATTGATTACATTGTGATGGCCCGAAATCTTAAGTTCGGACGTATCGACAAGCGGGGTCTCGACGCCCTTCAGGCGAATGACCATCTTGCCATCGCGCACAAATGCGGCGTCCTCGCCCGCAGGCTCGTCAAAAGCAACCTTGCAGATGCGACGGCCCGGAACATAGATGTACTCATCGAACTCGTGGATACCGGCATCCTCGACGTCAACAATCACCAGGTCATCGTCGACCATATTCTCGAAGAGCTTAATCTTGGCGAGCGCATAGTTCTTATGGCTCTTATGCCAGCCCAGATGATCGGGGGTAATGTTGAGCAGCACCGCCACACGGGGGTGAAGCTCCTGGGTCGTTGCGATCTGATAGCTCGAAAGCTCCGCCACAAACCACTCGTTATGCGCACGGCCATCGATCTCGTTCACCGGAGGCTCGCCGATGTTGCCGACAGCAACGCTCGCTTCGCCCGCCGCCTTAAGCAGGTAGTCGGTCAGCGACGTGGTTGTCGTCTTGCCGTTGGTGCCCGTAATGGCAATCCAATTTTGGGGAGACAGACGGTAGGCAAACTCGGGCTCACCCATAATCTGGACAGCGTGATCGCGGCCAGCCTTAAAGAATGCCGAGAACTCCGAGATGCCCGGACACGTCACGCATACATCAAACGCGCCCTCGACCTGCTCGGTTCCGTAGACAAACGATGCCCCGTGTGCCTCGAGCGAGCGCGTGGCATCGTTGGGCTCGGACGTGCCGCCACCGTAAACGGTAACGGCACTCACGCGCTCGGGATGCGCAAGCGCCCAGCGAGCGACATCAAGACCGGACTTACCCTGGCCCAAAACGAGCAGGCTAAAGACATCAGCAAGAGGCATGAAAGACCACTATCCCAACTGGAAGAACAACGCGAGGCCCAGGGCTCCGAAGGCCGCGGCGACAATCCAAAAACGGATGACGACCTTGGTCTCGGCCCAGCCCTTCTTTTCGAAATGATGGTGAATGGGCGCCATGAGAAAGACGCGCTTGTGCGTAAAGTGGAAGTAGACGACCTGAATCATGACCGACAGAGTCTCGACGATAAACAGGCCGCCGATGATGAGGGAAACGACCTCGGTGTTGGTGATGATGGAGGTGCAGGCAAAAGCGGCGCCCAGCGCCAGCGAGCCGGTATCACCCATAAAAATGCTCGCCGGATAGCAGTTGAACCACAAAAAGCCCAGGCAGGCGCCAGCGCACGCCGTGCAGAAGATGGACAGGTTCACATCGCCGTGCAAAAACGCCATGGCAGCCATGGCCAGCATGGCGATCATGGAGGTGCCGCCGGCAAGGCCGTCCAAGCCGTCGGTGAGGTTTACGGCGTTGGAAAGGCCCGCGATCATCAGCCAGCAAAAGACAAGGTAGAGCCACGGAAAAGAGAGGCCGCAAATGGTGGTCGAGAGCACGCCAAGGTCGATCGTCAGGCCACCGGGGAAACGAATCTCGGGGGCGACGCCGCACCAGTTGACAGCAAGCACGGTAAAGGTAACGCAGATGAGGGTAAGGCCAATCATCTTGGCGTGAGGCGTCAGGCCGAGCGAGCGGCCGTGCGTGACAGAAGTCAGGTCGTCGATGAGGCCAAGAACGCCGGTTGCCAGCGTGGCGAGCAGCACAAGCACGAGCTCGGTGGTGAGCTTTCCCATCAAAAGGCAGGTCAGCGAAACGGCAACCAGGATGATGACGCCACCCATGGTGGGCGTGCCCTGCTTAATCAGGTGACGCTTGGGGCCATCGGCGCGAACCTGCTGGCCGATGCCCTCGACCTTCAGGAGCTTAATCCACCACGGCATAAGCAGCATCGCGATGACGGCGGCGATGCCCAATCCCAAAAATGCCTGGTACGTAGGATACGAAGGATTGCCGAACATGGGCTAGCACACACCTTCCACAAAGCGATCGAGCTCAACGAAGCGTGAGCCCTTGACCAGCACGACATCATGCTGCTCAAGAGCGCCGCCCATACGGTCGAGCACCTGCTGATAGTCGGAGAACACCTGAATGCGGTCCTCATCCATACCCATCATGCGCGCGGCCTCGGCCATACGCTGGGCAAGCTCACCGCCGACACATGCGAGCATATCGAGCTTCTTGGCCGCCGCATAGGCGCCCACCAGCTCATGCATGCGAGGAGCCTCGTCGCCCATCTCGCCCATCTCGCCCAGAACCGCCATGCGCGAACCCGTGCACGAAAGCGAACACAGCAGGTCGAGGCCGGCTGCCATCGATTCGGCACTGGCGTTATATGAGTCGTCGATGACGCGAGCGCCGCTCTTGGCGCGCTTGATTTCCTGGCGATGCCCGGTAATCGTAAGACCCCTAAAGGCGGCATCGATCTGCTCGGGCGTCACGCCAAGACGATAGGCAACCGCCGCGGCCTTGACGGCATTGGGAACGGACTGCGTGCCGGGAATGGCAAGCAGTGTGTCGATAGTCTCGCCCAAGCCAAAATCGAGCGTAAAGACCGGGCGTCCCTCGTCATCAATGCGAATGTCGCACGCACGGACCTCATCGTCGTCCGAGACGCCCGCAAGCATCACGTCGACGCCCGCAGGCGCGGCAAAGGTGTCGCGGATGAACGGGGTAAAGTCGTCCTCACCACCCAAAACCAGCAACGGGAGAAGGTCTCCGGCGGCGCACATGCCGCCAACAATCTCGGATTTGGCACGAGCGATATTCTCGCGACTGCCCAGAATACCGATATGGGAGGTGCCGATCTTGGTCACGATGGCAAGGTTGGGATTGGCGGACTGAGACATGCGCTCAATCTCGTGGAAATGGTTCATGCCCATCTCGAGCACCAGAACCTCGGTGTCGGCAGGGGCCGCCAGCACCGTGAGCGGCATACCGATCAGGTTGTTGTAGTTACCCTTGGTTGCCCAAACGCGATAGCGCTTGGCGAGCACCGCGGCGAGCACGTCCTTGGTTGTCGTCTTGCCGATAGAGCCGGTAATGCCAATTACCAGGCAGCCAAGCTCCAAACGATAAGCGTGAGCCAGGCGCAGCAAAAACTCCTCGGGGTCATCGGTATGCAGGATGGCGCAGCCCTTCTCATGGGCCAGCGAAAGCAGCTCGGCATCGGGCTCGCGCGTCATCACTACGGCGCCGGCACCCGACTCGATGGCACGGGAAGCAAAGTCGTTGCCGTCGACCTTTTCACCCGGGAAGGCGACGAATATCGTGCCCTCCTCAACCTGGCGCGAGTCGATAACGCAACCGCGGCATACCCGATCGGCTTCTCCCGTCACGGTTCGGGCCCCTGTTGCGGCCGCGAGATTGTTGACGGCGATCTCTATCATTGCAGCTCCCCTGTAAACCTAATAATGCTATCGGCGTATTGTATCCCAGCGCCGCCTACGCGTGGTGCAGGGCGTGTGAACAACCCGGATTAACCGACTGGCCATTTCATAGATAGTAACCCCCTACTTGGTGCGCGGGATACCCAACACGTCAAGCGCACTGGCCATAATGGACTGGAACGGCACTGCGGCGGCATCGGAGCCTGACGGGGTTCCGTCAAGGGTGATATAGCACAGGACCTTGGGCGACTGCGCCGGGGCAAACCCCATAAAAGACGACATGTAGTTCTCTTTGAGGTAGCCGCCGTTCTCATCGGCGCGCTCGGCCGTACCGGTCTTGCCCGCCACGTCGTAGCCGTCCACCGCGCCGCCAACGCCCGTTCCCTCGGCAACGACCGTCTGCATACACGATGTCACCTGCGAGGCGGCCTCCTCGGAAATCGCACGCTCGCCTTCGCCCCAGTCCTTCTCATCGCCCTTGCTGGACTTATAGAAGTGCGGCGTCATCATCACGCCGCCGTTCGCGATGCCGCCCACGGCACGTGCGACCTCAATCGGCGAGACGGACAGCGCCTGGCCAAAGCTCATAGCACCCAAGGTGGCGCCATCGTACTGATCGCGTTCCTTGACGATGCCCAGGCTCTCACCCGGAAAATCGACACCTGAGCTATGACCGATACCCCACTTGTCCACATAGGTGGCAAAATCATCGGCACCGATCTTGCGCCCCACCAGGACAAAACCGACATTGGACGAACGGCGCATCATCTCGCGTACGTCCATTGTCATGGTGTAGTCACGCTTGTCGGCATCGGTAACGGTATCGTCGCCCACCTTGATACTCGCGGGGACCTCAAACGATGTACTCGTGCGCACAACGCCCAAATCAAATCCGGCGCCCGCAACCAGCGTCTTAAAGACCGATCCGGGCTCGTAGGCATCCG
The DNA here is from genome assembly GCA_937958315.1 of uncultured Collinsella sp. Lineage (GTDB taxonomy): Bacteria > Actinomycetota > Coriobacteriia > Coriobacteriales > Coriobacteriaceae > Collinsella. The sequence goes on from CALFGH010000039.1 coordinate 11,411, forward strand.
TCACCAGACGAAGGTTCATGTCCTCGGTCTTGGCGTTTTCCAAATTGGTCTGGTCGTAGGTCGGATACGAGCAGGCGGCCAGGATCTCCCCAGTCGTCGGGTCGGTCACCAGGGCCGACCCGTTTTTGGCCTTCGTCTTCTCGACCGCCTCGGCCAAGGCATCTTCCGCGGCACGCTGAATGTTGACGTCGATCGTCGTCACGATGTCCACGCCATCGATCGCGGCAACCTTTTTATAGGCACCGCCCGCGATGTAGCCGCCATCTCTTGCACGCTCGCGCACAAGAGAGCCATTCGTTCCGGTCAGAAGCTCATCGTATTGTTTTTCGAGTCCCGTCAGACCAGTGTTGTCCACGTTCACGACGCCCAGCACCTGAGAAGCCAGGTTTCCATACGGGTAAACCCGCTTCATCGCCTGCTCAAAGAGCACGCCGGGTAGATTCTTCTTTTCCAGGGCGGCAGCGTCATCCTCGTCGACCTGGCGCTTGATATACACCCAGGAACCATCAGACAGCACCAGCTTGCGGCAGGTCTTTTTATCGATACCGGTAGCCTTGACCAGCGCCGAGACCGTCTTGTCGACGTCCTCGATAAGCTGAGGGTTCACGGCGACATTGCGGCATTCGACCGACGACGTCAGCACGTTGCCGTTGCGGTCGTAGATAGTGCCACGTTTGGCATAGAGCGTCTGTGAAAGCAGGCGACGCGCGTCCGCACGCTCGCGCAGCTTGTCAGCATTCACGATCTGGTATTCGGCAAGACGGAAGACGCCCGCGGCAAGGCCAACCCCGATACAGCCCATAACGACATCGCGGCGAGGCAGCGGCGTTCCCGTAACCCATTCAGACGACGACCCCTTGCGCGCGCCCGTATTGCGCACCCGAGGTCCGCCCGAGCCACGAAGACGCGACGCAGGGTCGTTGCCATAGGACGGCCCCGCGTTGTAAGATGGCCGACCCGTTCCTTGATAACCAGAACGTCCCCGCGAGGAGGGACGTCCAGACCCGTGGCTCCCGTCGGAACCGCGGCGATAGTCATTTGTCATACTCAGCTACCGTCTTATTTACTGAGCGGCCGCAGTCGAGCTAGCGCCCGCGGCTGCATCCTGCGAAAAGTCAAGCGTAACGCTCTCGCTGGGCTCCACCATGCCATAGGCACCCGCAAGATCGCGAATGCGCGTGTCGGCACCATAGACCGAATGCATGACCTCAAGGTTAGAACTCTCGTCGGTCGCCTTCTCGAGCGTGTTGGTAAGCTCTGCGTTGCCGTTAAGCACCTGGGCCGTAACACCGGCAAGCGCCACGCGCGCGACACCGATCGTCATGAAGACAGCCGCAATGATGCAAACCGTTTTAAGAACGCTCATGAAAACCGGGCTTACCGCCTGGTTTGCCTGACGGCCCGCGCCCGTGTAGACATCAAAACGCGGCGTGCGTTGCTCACGAGGGGCAACGGGCGCCTGCGGTGCCTCGCGGTAGGCGGGCATGGCGTTCATATCATAGGCGAGTGCTGCGTTTGAGGTGTTATAGCCCATGATATGCCGCCTCCCATCCCGAGTACGTTGGTAGTGTGTTTAATCTTCGTTTATGGTGCGAGCGGGAGGTCCAATTTCGCGCGGTCGCGCCTACAGGCGCTGCGCCACGCGGATTTTGGCTGATCTCGCCCGAGGGTTGCGCGCAACCTCATCGGGTTGGGCAACCAAGGGTTTGCGGGTGATGACCTTGAGTATCGGCACGTTGCCGCACACGCACACCGGAATCTCCGGCGGGCACGTGCACCCCTGGCTCATCTCCTTAAAGTGGTTCTTTACGATACGGTCCTCGAGCGAGTGATACGAGATGACGCAGATACGTCCGCCCGGGTTGAGCCACCTGGTGGCGGCGTCAAGCCCCCTCTCGAGCACATCGAGCTCGTGGTTGACCTCGATGCGAATGGCCTGGAAGCTCTTCTTGGCCGGGTGTCCACCATGCCGACGAGCGGCAGCCGGAATGCCAGCCTTGATGATCTCGACAAATTGACCGGTGGTTTCGATCGGTTCTTGCTCGCGACGGCGCACGATCTCGCGCGCAATCTGCGAGGCGAACTTCTCTTCGCCATAGACGCGTAGAATCCGGGCGAGGTCGTGTTCGTTATAGGTGTTGATGACCTCAGCTGCGTTTAGGGTGTTGTTACCCGGATCCATCCGCATGTCCAATAGGGCATCTTCGTTATACGAAAAGCCCCTGCCAGGGATATCGAGTTGCGGTGACGAAACACCCAAGTCAAACAGGAAGCCATCGACCCCGGGCACCTCGGCCGAGCAAAGCAGCTCGTCCAAGTCGCCGAAGTTGCCCTTCAGCAGCTGGTGCGGGACGCCGGGAACCTCGCGGTCCAGACGGGCGCCAGCGGCCTCGAGGGCCATGTCGTCCTGATCGACGCCGAGCAAAAGGCCCGTCTCCCCCACCTGCGCGGCCATCTTTACCGAATGGCCGGCACCGCCAAGGGTGCAATCGCAGACAACGGAGCCGCTCTTGAGCTGCAGCGACTCAAGCACTTCGCCGAGCATGACAGGTTCATGCCGATATTCTTGTGTCAAGATCCCACGCTCCATCCGTTACTCGTGCCTTGCCCTTACGAGAAGAAGAGGTCAAGCAGAGCCTCGTCGTCATCGTCCTCATCGGCCGCGGCGCGGTCCCAAACCTCAAGGTGGTCGTAGTTACCCACAACCGTGACCTCGCGGTCAAGGTTCGCCTGCTTGCGGAGAGACTCAGAAAGACCGATACGACCGGCGCTGTCCACATCCATCGACGTGGTGCGCTTGTTGATCGCCCTCATGAGCTTCTGGTCGTTGATGTCACGCGGGTTAAAACCCTCGTGGCCCTCACGACCCGCGAAGAGTCCTTCGACCCACTTATCGAAGGCCTCGGCAGAGAACACGTACAGAGCATCGACATCCAGGGCTTTGAACACGCGAACGTGCTCTCCAAGCTCCTCGCGAAGGGGTGCAGGCAGGGACAGACGACCTTTTGCATCGAGATTGCGCTCGTATGCACCAGTCATTCCCATGTGCGCCCTCCCCTCGGTTACTCAGATGGCACGTACGCGGGGAACCACCCCGCCTGTCGACGTCATTAATAATATGGGGAACCACCCCATTTTTCAACACCTTTCCCCCCCCCTTCCCCCACTCCCCCCCACCACTC
>CALFGH010000040.1 GCA_937958315.1 uncultured Collinsella sp.
TCGGAGAGGCCGCGCGAAAGCGTCGCGGGCGTTACGTTGCGCAGGCGCGCCTCGCCAATCTGGTCGCACAGGTCGCGGTTGCGGTCGGCCAGGTCGCGCACGGTGGCAAAATCGAAGCCGGGGTCGTCCTCGGCGGTAAAGTATTCGGTCTCGAGCACCTTGAGGGCCTCTTCGCCTTTCTGGCGCTCGGACTCCATGGCGCCGTGGTCGCCGTAGATAAACATGGGGATAAACGGCTGGCGCTCGTATTCGAGTGCTTGCGAAACGTTCATATAACTGCTCCTTGGACGGGCCGCGTCGTGCGGCTCGGGTTTGTCGAGTTATGGCGAGATGATAGTTTACCATGGGCAACTACTGGCATCGCGCCTAGGACAATTACAATACCCTAGTTGAACGCTAGGACTTTTACAATGCTGCCGAAAGACACGAAAGGTTCCATCCGTCATGGATTTGCTGATTGATATTCTGCTCGACGCCGGCAAGGACACGCTCTCGCTGGTGCCGTTCTTGTTGGTGACATATCTGGTTCTCGAGACGCTCGAGCATGTGGCAGGCGATCGCGTTAACGGTGCCATCAAGCGCGCCGGAGCTGCTGGTCCCGTGGTTGGCTCGTTACTGGGCATGGTGCCGCAGTGCGGCTTTTCGGCGATGGCGGCAACGCTGTACGCCGGTCGCGTCGTGACGCTGGGCACCCTGGTGGCGGTGTTTCTCTCGACCTCCGACGAGATGCTGCCACTGCTGCTTGCCGAGCAGGTTCCCGTGCGGACCATGGCGATGCTTTTGGCTTCGAAAGCGCTGATCGCGCTGGTCACGGGCTTTATCGTGGATGCTGCCATTCGTGGCCTGCGTCGCAACGCCCGCGCGCATGCGGCGATTCGTCGTACCGTGTTGGGGACCACTGTCAATCCGGCGCACGTTAACTGCGCGCATGACGACCACAGCGGCGGTGACATCATCGACGAGGTGGCCGAGGCGGGCGTGAGCGCCGACCACATCCATGAGCTGTGTGAGCGCGACCATTGCGGTTGTGATGACGACGAAGACGAGCGCGAACACGGACATGGCCACGATCACGGTCATGAGGGCGAGCATGAACACCATCATGACCACGGTCACTCCCACTCACACGAAGGTGCGCCCGTCCTGTCGATTATCCGCAGCGCCATCTCGCATACCGTGCAGGTATCGGTATTCATTTTCCTGGTGACGCTGATTCTGGTCGCCGTGCTCGAGACCTTTGGCGAGTCCGCAATCGAGCAGTTCCTGCGCGGCAACGAGACGCTCGCCGTTCTGGGTTCGGCGCTTGTCGGCCTGATCCCCAACTGCTCGGCGAGCGTGGTCATCACGCAGCTGTACCTGGAGGGCGCACTGCAGCTGGCGCCGATGCTCGCCGGCACGCTCATTTCCGCCGGTGTGGGTTATCTGGTGCTGTTCCGCACCAACCGCAGCGCTCGCGAAAACGCCGTGTTCCTGGTCATGATGTACGTCATCGGCGCCGGCTGGGGCCTCGTCCTATCTGCCTTCGGCCTCTAAGTAGGCCTAACAAAACGGGCTTCAAAATAGCCATGCACGGCGTCTGCACAATGCGGCGACGCATGGCATTTTGAAGCCCGTTTTTTTGTTGAGCCACGGATCATGAGCGCTCACACCGCCCAAAACAAAAAGGCAGATTTCCGGGCATATCCCAAAAATCTGCCTTGGTTAGCGCAGCAGCTCGGTGAGGTTGCGCTTAAAGCGGGCGCGGTCTTCGCTGGTGAAGGCTGCTGGCCCGCGGGTGCGACCGCCAGCGCGGCGCACTTTCTTTTCCTCGTGACGAATAAACAGCTGCATGTCGATGGTCGCCTTGTCGTACACGCGCCCGCGCACGCCGATGGCGGAGGCATCGCGGCCGAGCACCATGCTCGCCAGGCCAATGTCCTGCGTCACGACCACGTCGCCCGCCTGCAGACGTTCGACAATGGCAAAGTCGGCACTATCGGCGCCCACGCTCACATCGAGCGTGGTGACCCAAAAGCCGCGTCGCGCGTGCTCGGCATCACGTGGATCGTCGCGGCGAATGTGCCGCTCCAGGTTCTGCGTGCTGTTGCCGGCAATCACCACGGCGACGCCCGCCCGCCGCGCGCAGTCGATCGACTCGCGCGTAACCGGGCAGGCGTCGGCATCAATAAACAGCGTCCGCGGCATCTAGTGCACCAGCTTGCCAAAGCGGATAGCGCGAATAATCAGCGTCACGCCAAACACCAGCAGCGCGGCGCCGCTAAAGATGACGAGCATCTTTGCCGACCACAGCGGATAGATAAACACGAACATGCCGGCGATGATGGAGAGCGCGCCGCTCAGGATGGCGAGGGCGCGGTTGGACGAAAGCTCGGACTCCAGAATGGACATGACACCTTCGACGATCCAGCCAAAGCCAGCCACGACCACCACGAGCGTGGTGAGCGTCGCGGTCGAGAAGGCCTGATTGCGCAGGATTATGACGCCGCCCAGGATGATGAGCAGGTTGGAGATGATGCTCGTCACGCGCCAGCCGGCGGGCAGCAGCGGCTCAAAAATGGCGGTGAACAGCCTGACGCCAGCCGTGATCACAAAGTAGAAGCCCAGGACGGTCGTCAGGAAGACGAGGGACTTGGCGGGCGCAAACAGCAGCGCGATGCCGGCAAGCAGTGCGATGACGCCCGTGGCGGCGTAGATCCAGCGCACGGCCTTGATTGCCTTGCCTGCCATGCTTTTCTCGTCAAATCCAAACAGATTCGACTGCTGGTCGTCGTTCTTAAAGATGCCCATGATGTCTCCTTTCCGCACGGCGTTTGCCGTCATTGTTGTTTTTGCGGCGTATGCCGCAGTTGCTACAACAAGTATCGCCTAAAGGCACCGGCGTATGGGTCGGGGAGGGCGAAGTGTAACCCAAAGGTCCCGATTTGTTCTCGTTGTTCCCCATGTCGCGTTTTTCTATTCAACAGGTGTAGAACATTGCGGCTCTGTTCGTTATTGCCTGCGTTTTAGGTTAGATTTTCCTAAGAACAATTGCCTTGTATTGGGGGTCTCTATGAACGAAGCTGTTCCCGCGGCGCCGTCGAGCGTGGAGTTGATGGCAAAGCAAGGTTGCGAAAAACTCGGTCTGGAATCGTTTGACGCGCTGGTCCGTCGTGCCCGCACATGCCGTCGATTTGACGAGTCCATGCGCGTACCGCGCGAGTTTTTGCTTGAGCTGGCAGAGCTGGCGCACCTGGCTCCCTGCGGCGCTAATGCTCAGCGTCTGCGTTTTCATGTGGTGAGCGACGCCGAGGAGTGTTCGAGCTTATTTGAAAAGCTCACATGGGCTGGTGCGCTCAAGGATTGGTCGGGTCCTGTCGAGGGCGAGCGCCCGACCGGCTATATCGCGATCCTTGCCGAGCGTCCCGCTCCGGGCAAGCCTGCCGCGCCAATCACCGAGGCAGACGCTGGTATCGCCGCGCAGACGATGATGCTCGCCGCCCGCAGCGCTACGCCCGAGGTGGCGGCGTGCATGTTCAAGGCTTTTCCGCCTCGTGCGATTGATGTCATGGGACTTGACGGTGACAAGTACGAGGTCAAGCTGATCATGGTCTTTGGCGTTCCCGCCGAGACACAGGTGATCGATGCAATTGATTCCAACCCCGACGGCTCTACTAATTACTGGCGTGACGAGGCGCAGGTACACCACGTACCCAAGCGTCCACTCGCCGACGTACTGGTGTAGTTGAGCGTCGCCGCGGCGTGATCCGGCGGTAAACCACCACAAAGGTGACCGTCCCCTTTGTGGTGGTACGAGGGGAGGGCATGTGGCCGATCTGTATTTGGTGCGGCATGGGCAGACTGAGCTCAATGTGCAGAACATTTTGCAGGGCTGGCACGATTCGCCGCTTACGGCGCGCGGGCGCGAGCAGGCACTGGCGACGCGCGCGGCGTTTGAGGCGCGCGGCATCTCCTTTGACCATGCGTATTCGTCTCCGTTGGGTCGGGCACGGTGTACGGCAGAGCTGATCGTTGGCGAGGGCCGTTCCATAGAGCTGGTCGATGACCTGCGCGAGTGGCATTTGGGATCGTTGGAGGGCGCATCAAATCGCGACATGCCGTCGCAGCCTTGGGGTGATTATCCGGTGGCCTTTGGTGGCGAGTCTAAAGGCGAGCTTCGGGCGCGCATGGTTGCAGCGCTGTCCCGTATTATGGCTCGGCCTCGGCACGACTGCGTGCTGGCCGTTTCCCACGGCTCTGCCTGCCAGGAGTTTCTTGAGTATGTGGCCGGCGGGGGAGAACAGCCCGACAACGGCGCCGTGCTTCATTTTAGCTATTGTGATGGGGCGTTTTCGCTCCTTGATTGGTAACGAGCGAAAGGACCCCCCTATGAATAAAGATCTGTATCTGGTCCGTCATGGACAGACGATATTCAACCTTAAGCGCATCATTCAGGGTTGGAGCGACTCGCCGCTCACGCAGTTGGGCTGCGAGCAGGCGGCGCGCGCCGGTATGTTTTTGCGCGCACGCGGCATTGAGCCCGATCACGCCTACACCTCCACGCTGCACCGCACCGAGCAGACCATCGCCAACCTGTGGCCGGGTCTTGCCTGCGAGCGCCTAGACGGCCTGCGCGAGTGGTTCTTTGGCGACTTTGAGGCCGAGCGCGTGATGCTCATGCCCGAGCGTCCGTGGCGTGACTTCTACCGCCAATTTGGCGGCGAGGGGCAGATGCAGGTCCGCGAGCGCATGGTGGCGACGTTGACCGATCTTATGCGACGCCCAGACCATTCGTGCGTGCTCGCGGTGAGCCATGCCTCGGCAATCAAGGAGTTTTTGGACCACGCGAGGGGCGCGGCGGCCGACGAGCACGAGCGCGTGCCGGGCAACTGTTCGGTGCTGCATTTTGCGTTTGACGATGCGACCGATACGTTTGGCCTGGTCGAAGTCTTTACGCAGGAAGATTATGCGCGCGAGCTGGGGCTTGAGCCGCTCGTGGCTGCCGCGGGTCCGCAACGCGGGTAGCGCGGGCGCGGCGATGCGGATCGCCGACGTAATTGCTCGATGCGAAAGGGGCGGGGATGCATGCGTGGG
>CALFGH010000041.1 GCA_937958315.1 uncultured Collinsella sp.
CCATCGAGGGCACGGGACACCTGCTGTTCGACGGCGGCATGGGCACCATGTTGCAGGCCGCTGGCATGAAGGCGGGCGCCTTGCCCGAGCTGCTCAACTTTGATGAGCCCCAGGTTATCACCGATATCCAACGTCAATATGTCGAGGCCGGCTGCGACGTGATCACCGCCAACACCTTTGGTGCCAACGCCCACAAGCTCGACGGTGCCGCCACCGTGGCAGATGTCTTTGCCTCCGCCGTCGCCTGCGCCCGCGCGGCCGGCGCCCACTACGTCGCCGGCGATATCGGTCCCATCGGCGCGCTGCTTCGCCCCTTGGGCACCCTGAGCTTCGACGAGGCCTATGACCTCTTTGCCGAGGAAGTGCGTGCCGGCGTCGATGCGGGTGTGGACCTCTTTATTATCGAGACCATGACTGACCTTGCCGAGATCAAGGCGGCGGTCCTCGCCTGCCGCGAGAACTCCGACCTGCCCGTCTTTGCCACCATGACCTTTGAGGAAGACGGCCGTACCTTCCTGGGAACGAGCCCCGAGGTCGCCGCCATCACCCTCGACGCCATCGGCGCCGACGTCCTGGGCATCAACTGCAGCCAGGGCCCGGCCGAGCTCCGAGGACTCGCCGCGCGTATGCTCACCGTCACCGACAAGCCCGTTATGGTGCAGGCCAATGCGGGACTGCCCCGCGTGGACGATGACGGCAATACCGTCTTTGACATCCAGGCACCCGAATACGCCGAGGCCGTCGCCGGCATGATTGAGGACGGCGTGAGCGTCGTGGGTGGCTGCTGTGGCACCACGCCCACGCACATGGCGGCACTTCGCACCCTCATCGACAACCACACGCCCAGCCCGCGTCACCGCAAGCCCAGTATGTCGGTCACGAGCGCCCAGACGGTCGTGGACCTCCCCTGCGACGGCCACAAGATCGCCGTCATCGGCGAGCGCATCAATCCCACCGGCAAAAAGCGCCTGCAACAGGCCCTGCGCGACGGCGACCTAGACTACGTCGTGAGCCAGGGCATCAGCCAGCAGGAACAGGGCGCCGACATCCTGGACGTCAACGTAGGCCTGCCCGAGATCGACGAGGTCAAGATCATCCAGCAGGCGACCGAGCAGCTCCAGGGCTCCACGCTGCTGCCGCTGCAGATCGACTCCACCGACCCCGCAGCCGTCGAGGCAGCCGTGCGCCGCTACGCCGGCAAGCCCATCATCAACTCGGTCAATGGCAAACAGCAGATCATGGATGAGATCTTCCCGCTGGTCGCCCACTACGGCACCAACGTCGTCGGCCTTACGCTCGACGAAGGCGGCATTCCCGATACCGCCGAGGCTCGCTTCGCCATCGCTGAGCGCATCGTGGCCGAGGCTGCGCGCTACGGCATCGGACCGGACCGCATCCTCATCGACTGTCTGGTCATGACCGCCTCGACCAATCAGCGCCAGGCCGAGCAGATCCTGCGCGCCATGTCCCTGTGCAAGGAGCGTCTGGGCGTCAAATGTGCACTCGGCGTGTCGAACATCAGCTTTGGCCTGCCTGCCCGCCCGCTGCTGGGCTCGGTCTTTTTGGCCGCCGCCTTTGGCGCGGGCCTCGATGCCCCCATCATGAACCCGGGCTCCAAGCGCTTTATGGATACCGTCTACAGCTATCGCGTGCTGAGCGTTGAGGACGAGGGCTCGACCGGATACATCGAGCGCTACGCCGGCTGGACCGATCCGTATAAGATCGCCGCAAACCCGGCAGCAGCTCAGGCCGCATCGACCGACACTGTGCCCGCTGCTGGCACCGCCGGCACCGACGGCAACGACGACCCGATTCGTCGCATGGTCGTCTCGGGCCGCAAAGGCGAGATCGCTGCCGAGACCGAGCGTCTGCTGGCAGACCACGACGCCATGGACCTCATCAACAATCACTTTATCCCCGCCCTCGATGAGGTCGGAGTCCTCTTTGACCAGGGCAAGTTCTTTTTGCCGCAACTCATGGCCTCGGCCGAGGCCGCGCGCGTGGGTTTTGACACCATCAAGCGCCTGATGCCCGCCGGCGAGATTGCCGACAAGGGCAAAATCTGCGTGGCCACCGTCAAAGGCGACATCCACGACATCGGTAAGAACATCGTCAAGATGCTGCTCGACAACTACGGCTACACCGTTTTTGACCTAGGCCGCGACGTCGACCCGCAAGAGGTGCTCAAGACCGTACAGGAGCGCGACATCAAGCTCGTCGGCCTCTCGGCGCTTATGACTACCACCGTCGTGGCCATGGAAGAGACCATCAAGTTGCTTCATGCCGAGGTGCCGGGCGTCAAGATCATCGTAGGCGGCGCCGTACTCACCCCCGAATACGCCAAGCAGATCGGTGCGGACTACTACGCCAAGGACGCCGCCGAAAGCGCGCGCATCGCCGAAGAGGTCTTTGGGCAGTAACACAACGGAAACAACCGAGCGCCAAAACGTGCCGCGCGCGCCACTTGGCACGTGCGGCACGTTAGAATAGATAAGACTATGCTCGTTTTGGCAGATAGGAGCGCAAGGATGGCGATCACGCCCGCAGAAATCGCGGAAACCCGCGGCATGGTTGAGGAGCAGAACCTCGACATCAGGACCATCACCATGGGTGTTTCGCTCATGGGTTGCGGCGACGAGAACCTCGACCGCATGTGTACGAAGATCTACGACCACGTGACGCACACGGCTGAGCACCTGGTCGAGACCGCCGAGAACCTCGAGCGCGAGTACGGTATCCCCATTGTCAACAAGCGCGTTTCCGTCACCCCGGTGGCGCAGATCGCCGCGTGCTGCAAGGATGAGGAACTCACCCCCATTGCGCATGCCCTCGACCGCGCGGCCGAGACCCTCGGCATCGATTACCTGGGCGGCTTCTCCGCGCTCGTCCAGAAGGGCATCGGCGACGCCGACCGCCGTGTCATCCAGTCCATCCCCCAGGCGCTCGCCGCCACCAGCCGCGTCTGCTCCAGCGTCAACGTCGCCAGCCTGCGCGCCGGTATCAACATGGATGCCGTGCTCATGGCGGCTCAGACCATCATCGATGCCGCCAAGCTTACGGCAGATGAGGATTCCGTTGGCGCCTCCAAGTTTGTCTGCTTTGCCAACATGGTCGAGGACTCCCCGTTTATGGCGGGCGCCGTTCACGGCGGCGGCGAGGCCGATGCCGTTATCAACGTAGGCGTCTCGGGCCCCGGCGTTATGGCCGCAGCCCTGGAGACACTGCCCGATTCCGCATCGATGATGGAGGTCGCCGAGAAGATCAAGCAGACCGCCTTTAAGATCACCCGTGCCGGCGAGCTCATGAGCCGCGAGGCCGCCCGTCGCCTGGGTGTCGAGAAGGGCATTGTCGACCTGTCGCTGGCTCCCACGCCCGCCATCGGCGACTCCGTCGCGCGTATCCTCG
>CALFGH010000042.1 GCA_937958315.1 uncultured Collinsella sp.
CCAGGCGATTGAGCGGACGCAGCACCGAGTTGTGCTCGAGCACCGTTGTGACCACACGGTCGCCGGGGCGCACCACGCCATTGATGGCGGTGTTGAGCGCCGCGGTGGAATTGGGCGTAAAGCACACATGGTCCGCCCTCGGGCAACCCAAAAGGCGCGCGAGCTTGGCACGGCAAGCGTGAATCGTACGAGCGGCATCGAGGGCGCCCGACGTGGCGCCGCGCCCGGCATTACCGAGCGAGCACATCGCCTGCGTCACGGCATCGATGACCGTCTGCGGCTTGTGCATGGTCGTCGCCGCGTTATCCAGGTAGATCATCGCACGACCTCCCACATATCGATCACGGTATAGCCCTCGGTGGGAACACCCGCCGCGGCGAGTTCGCCGCGCAGCAGTTCCTCATCCGCGGGCAACGCCTTCCATGCCAGACCGCAGCCGGCAGCGACCTCCCCGGGCACGGGAATCGTTCGCCCGGGAAGGCCGCGCTCGATGCACAGGGACTCGCAACCCATGGCGGCCGCCGTGGTGGGAAACGTGATGACAAGCGCCGGGCGCTTCTCCCTCATGGCAACTCCAACCAATACGCTACGGGCGCACGACGCGCACGGCCTGCTCCATCTTCTCCACGATCACGTACATGTTGGTGACCTCGCCCACTGCAAGCTGGTCCTTAATGCCATAGTGGTCGAGGCAGGTGCCACAGGTAAGGATCTCGACGCCCTGCTCGGCCAGGCCCTTCAGGTCATCGAGCACCGGCGAGCCCTCGACAGTGAGCTTGGCGCCGCCGTTGTAGAACAGCATGGTCGCGGGCAGCTCCTCCTGCTGCGTCACAGCAAAGATAAACGCCTTCATGAGCTTGTGGCCCAGCTCGTCGTCGCCGCGGCCCATGCAGTCGGTGTAGACGGAAATGACGAGCTTGCCCTTGCCGGCGCTGGCGTCACAGAAGGCAGCGCCATCCTGCTCGGGATCAGCCTCGGCAACGGCGCCAGAGGTCGCCACGGTCACGTGCCACTCGGCGTCAGAAACCTTCTCGACCGAGGCCGTGCAGCCCTTCTCCTGCGCCATCTTGGAGATGTTCTTGACGGCGGTCTCGTTATCGACCGAGGTCACGACTGTGCCCTCGCCATCGAGCTGCTTCAGGGCTTTGAGCGTCTTGACGACGGGCAGCGGGCAGGCATCGCCCATGGCATTGACTTCAATCTTGGTAGACATAGCAAATTCCTTTCGAAAGAACCGTTCTAGAGAACGGCAAACAGTTACATAAACGTGCGGGCTAGCGAACAACGTGGACGGCAGGACCGCCTGGCACCGGCTCGCACACGCGCCCGACAACGGCGGCAACGCGCCCTTCGGCATGTAAACGACGCGCAAGCTCATCCACATCGGCAGCAGGCGCCGCGATGAGCAAACCACCCGAGGTCTGCGGATCGTACAGCGCATCCAACATGCCCGACTCCAGGTCGTCGTCGGCAGCCACACGCGGGCCAAAGAAGTCCTGGTTGCGGTAGGAGCCCGCGGGGATAATGCCCAGACGCGCCATGTCGAGCACCTGGTCAAAGAGCGGCACTGCTCCCGACGCAAGCTCAACCTGCACGCCCGAGCCCTCGGCCATCTCGCACGCATGCCCGATCAGGCCAAAGCCCGTAATGTCGGTGCAGCCGTGAAGCTCAAGTCCCTCGGCCAGACGGATCGGGGCCTCGTTGAGGGTGCGCATCGAGTCAAACATGGCTGCGGCCTCGTCCTGCTCGATGAGCTCGCCCTTAATGGCCGTGGTGATAATGCCCGAGCCGATCGCCTTGGTCAGCAGCAACGCATCGCCCACGCGCGCGCCGCTGTTGGCGAGCATGCGGTCGAGCGCGACAAAACCGCTCACGGACAGGCCGTACTTGGGCTCGTCGTCGTTGATGGTGTGGCCGCCCGCGATGGAGCAACCCGCCTCGACGCACTTGTCGGCGCCGCCCGCCAGAATCTGACCGGCAACCTCGACGCCCAGGCAACTGGGTATGCAGAGCAAGTTCATGGCATGGCTCGGCCGCCCGCCCATGGCGTAGATATCCGACAGCGAGTTGGCCGCGGCGATCTGGCCAAAGAGGAAGGGGTCGTCCACCATGGGTGGGAAGAAGTCGACGGACTGCACGAGGCCCAGGTTCTCCCCCACCTTGAAGACGCTCGCATCGTCGGAGGTATCGAACCCCACGAGCAAGTTGTCATTATGCACATTGGGCAAATCGCCCAGGACCTGGGCGAGGGCTCCGGGAGCCAGCTTGGCGGCTCAACCGCTCGCGGCCGTCATAGACGTGAGCTTAATCTGATCGTCAGCCATCGATACCTCCTCTCATCGGTCAATCATTTTCTCCCAGTATACGCATGAATGCGAGCCGACGGCGGATGCATTAATTGAGCGCCTGTGCGCGAATCGCCGCGCCGATCGCTCCGGCAAAGCGAGCCTGGGGCGAGGTGGTCACCGGCGACCCCAGTAGCTCGCCCAACCGCTCCACCACGAAGGCGTTCTCGCACAGGCCACCGGTCAGGTAGTACGGGGCGCCCGCGGCCTGCCCGGCCATAGTGGCAACGCGCGACACGACACTCTCGATCACGCCACGCGCAATGTTCTCGCGCGGCTCACCGCGACCGATCAGGCTGATAACCTCGCTTTCGGCAAACACCGTGCACATGCTGCTGATCTTGGTGGGCTCGCCGGAACGCGCTAGGTCGGCCATCTGCTGCTGGGAAATGCCCAGGCGGTCGGCCATGATCTCCAAGAAGCGCCCCGTGCCGGCGGCGCACTTGTCGTTCATGGCAAACTTGGCCACGCGGCCACTTTTAAGCTGAATGACCTTGGTGTCCTGGCCGCCCACGTCAATCACCGTGCCGTGATCGCCAAACAGGCGCACGGCACCGGTGCCGTGGCAGGTAATCTCGGTCACGACCTTGTGCGCATAGGGCACGGCGACACGACCGTAGCCAGTCGCGACCACGCGAACATCGTCGCCCGTCACGTCATAGCCGGCCGCTGCCAGTGCCTCGCGCAGCCGCTCGGAAGCATCGACCGAGGAGAACCCGGTTGGCTGCACGCACGTCCACGCCACCGAACCCTCCCCGTCGACCACGGCAGTCTTAGCCGCCGTAGACCCGATATCGATCCCGATCCCTATCATGGCTCTCTCCCAATCTAAACATCAAAGGTAGCGGCGCGTTCAGGCGCCTTAGCTCTAGGTTTCTCAGGTGCCGGAGATTGCCCCGAAAGAGGAGCGCAGCGTACTTTGGGTACGCAAGCGACGGTTTGAGGGGCAAGATCCGGTGTCTGAGGAAGCTAGAGGGTTTCGATGAAGGCGGCGATGCGCGTCTCGATCTGACCCATGTCGCCATTGCTGTAATCGGTCTCAATCTTCATGTACGGAATGCCCGCACCCTCGACAGCCTCCTGCATGCGCGCGCTCTCAACGTTGAAGGTGTGGCAGGCCTGCAGCACGCTCTCTACCACGCCATCGACATGGTACTTCTCGCACATAGCCAGCGTGTTTCCCATGCGGCCTTCGTTAGGCGTCATGACCGAGCAGTTGATGTCCAGGTAGCGGTCGGCGATGGCGCGCAGGATGTCGGGAGCATCCGGGTCGATCATCATGGCCGCCGTGCGCTCGCCCGAGCAGTCGTCCATGCACACGACCACACCACCGTTGGACTCGATGGTGCGGCCGATCTTGTTGATCACGCCGCCCACCGGGCAGCCAGTGATCAGAATGCGCTTGGCATCCGCCGCAATCGGGCGCTCGCCAGCCTCGTAGGACTCACGCAGCTTGGCGACCTTTTGCTCCAGCTGCTGCGTATAGGCCTCGATATCAAAGCTGAACGTACCGGCGAACATGGTGCTCATCAGGTCGACGCCGCTCATGGCCGCCGGCTGGTTGGCCTGCAGCGCGAACATCTCGAGCTGGGCCGCACGCAAGCGATTGCGACGACGGACAGCGGCGCGCAGGTCGTCATCGGTGATCGTAATACCGTAGAAGTTCTCGAGCTCTTCCTTGAGCAGGCGGCACTCCTCGTACCAGCCCTCGCGCTCATAGGCACGATCGCGACCCTGCGGCAGGTGCAGAATGTACGTGCGCTTGAGCTCGTTGAGTAACTCGTACATCTTCTTCTTGCCGTCGCAGGTGGTCTCACCGATGATCATGTCGCTAAAGTACGTAAACGGGCACTTTTGCGAGTAGGCAAAGCCGTAGGTCGACTTGATGAGCGGGCAGAGGTTTGCCGGCAGCACCTTCTCGGCCTCGGGAATCACCTCGTCGGATGTACCGCACAAGGCCACACTTGCGGTGCCCGCGGCATCGATAATCTCGAGCGGCGTATAGCTGCACAAAAAGCCGACCAGGCGATTACCCGCCTGCTTATAATCCTTGACGCGAATAAACGCCGCCTTGCGCTGCTCGTTGAACTCCTCAAACGTGGACGGCAACGGCTGCTCAATATATTCCGGCATATAGCTCCTTAACAAACCTTTTAACCAACCAAGGAAACGGCTTTCCCAGGTGCCCGAGGTTGCCGTGAAAGAGAAGCGCCGCATACTTTGGTAGCAAGCGACGGTTTGAACGGCAAGATCGGGTGTCCGGGAAAGCCGCCGGGACGGATAGCCCTAAATGGTTTCCAAGAAGGCCTCAATCCTGGTTTGTAGCTGGCCTGCATCCTCGCCGGCGTAGTCGGTCGTGATGTGCATAAACGGAATGCCGGCCTCCTCGGCGGCCTTCTCCACGGCAAACGACTCCATCTCGTAGAGCGTGCAGAACTGCAGGGCCACGTCGACGATGCCGTCGGCATGCAGGTCCTTGGCCATCTGGACAATGTCCTTCATACGCTGGTCGTTGGGCGTAAAGACGGCGCAGTTGATCTTAAAGTAGCGCTCGGCGATGGCATCAAGCATCTCGTCGACCGTCTCACCGGACTCGTCGACCAGATCCTTGTAGTAGCGCGAACCCGTGCAGGACTCCTCGCCCACCACGACGCCGCCGGCCTTCTCGATGAGGTTGAACAGCTTCCAGTTGGGCACGGCCATGGGCGTGCCGGTGTACAGGATGCGCTTGGTCCCCTTGGGCGCCACGCCCTCGCCGGCCTCGACACGCTGCTCGCACTCAGCCGCCATATCGTTAATGGCTCCGGTCAGACGCGGCGTGTCGTCCATAAAGGCGGCCTGAACGGTCAGCAGGCTGTCAAGACCGCTGATGGGCGCAGGGTCGGCAGCGCGCGTGGCAGCGAGGCGCTGCAGGGCACGGCGCTTCTCATTTACGGCGTGGATGGCGGCCTTCAGGCGCTCGGGCGTAATCGTGACGCCGCACTCTTCCTCGATCTTGGCGGCGAGCTTCTTGACCTCGGCCTTCCAGGTCACGAGCGTCGACTTGTCGTGTACGTTGGGGATATCCATGACGTACATGTTCTTTTGCGTGGCAAAGAACTCGTAGGCCTTCTTCTTGCCATCGCAGGTGTTCTCGCCGACTGCCAAGTCGCTCGACTCGATGTAGGGGCAGACCTCGCCCAGCTTAAAGCCGGCAAAGCTCTTGATAAGCGGACAGGTGTTGCGCGGCAGATGCTCCTCGACCTTGTCGGTCGCCCAGTCGGCACCCGAGCACAGGCCCACGGGAATGCCGTCGCAGGCGAGCACAATCTCCTCGGGCACGTAGACGCAGAACGAGCCCACGATCTTGGTGGCCTCGCCGGCCTCCTTCTTGTCGAGCATCTCCTTAATACGGCCGCTGTGGATGTTGGTGGCTACAAAGTCCAGGTAGGACGTGGACTTGGGGCGATTGTTCTGCGTCAGGAACATATCGCCGTACATCTGGCCCACGGCGCCCAGCAGCATGTCGTGGTCGGCAAGATTCATGCCGAGGCTCTCCCACATCGGATGGAAATCGAATTCTTCAGCCATGACGGTTCCCCTCTCGAACCAAAAACGGATAACAGCGGTATCGATGCACGACGGACGGCGATTGCCCGGCCGTGCTCAAACCCGGAATTTTAGGGAACCTGCTCTGCGGTCGATTATTTAGTTGTGCGTCGTCTCTCCCGGAGCCGTGAACATACCTGCTCATATGCGGCTCCGAGCGATATATAGGGCACGCGCGGCAACGCGGCAAATGTATGTCGTCTGCGGCATGTGCGCACCCTCCTTAACCAGTTGATGTCAACTATATCAACGGTCATCGACCATGCGAACACCGTTGACATTCGTACGACAGCATCGTGTGCCGTCGTTTAATAAATTATTATCTTGATTAATAAGAGTTTGTCATCTCTCATTCAGCGAACGGCAAACAAAACCGCCGAGGCTTATACCCCGACGGCATTACCCAGCGCTATCGACAAACCAAATGGATCCTGCTGGCATCAAAATGCATGCGCAGCGTCTCGCCTGCTTGCGGCAGCTCGTCGACAGGCATGCTCACCTTGTTGACCTTCCACTGAAGACGGGTGGGCGCATCGGCCCGCGGCGCATCCAACAGCACCAGGCGCTCAAAACGCGAGTCGCTCACGCGCGCCACGTGCAGGTCGTAGCTGTTGCGACCCCGCTCAGCGCGATTGTCAACATGGAAGTAGCTTGCGCGAATGCCCAGGTACTCCACATTATCGGGAACCTCGCGACCCACGTTAAAGGTCATGCCCCAGTCGAGGGCTTCAACTTCTTCTTCGCCGATCTTGCGCGCCCGGCTTGTGTTCTTGCAGCCCGTCAGGCGCAGCGCCGCCAGCGTCTGCGGACGGCGGACCACATCCTCGATGGAGCCGATCTCCTCAACATGCCCGTTGTGCATCACGCAGATGCGCTCGCACAGACGGCACGCCTCGTCGATATCGTGACTCACGTAGAGCACGGTGCGGTTGCATACATCGAACAGGTCGAGCATGTTCTGTTCGAGCGCGCTCTTAAGATAGGAATCGAGTGCGCTCATGGGCTCGTCAAACATAAAAATGCCCGGATGCGCCGCCACCATGCGGGCAAGCGCCACACGTTGTTGCTGACCGCCCGAGAGTCGCGCGGGATAGCGGTCGACAAAATCGGCCAGACCGAAAATGCTCAGATAGCGCTCGGCGAGCTTTTTGCGCGCGGCGGCGTCGCCCGCGTCCTTTACACCGGCGCATACGTTATCGGCCACTGTCATGTTCGGAAACAGCTGATAGTTTTGGAACAGCAGAGCGCATTTGCGCTCCTGAGGCGACAGGTTGATGCCCGCCGCCGAGTCAAAAAAGGTCACGCCGTTGACAACGATCTTGCCCTCGTCGGGGGTCTCCACACCGGCAATGCAGCGCAGCGTACAGCTCTTGCCGCAACCCGAGGCGCCCAGCAGCGCCACACGTTCCTCGCCGGCCTCAAGCTGCATGTCGAGCATAAACCCGGGATAGCGCTTTTTGATATCCAGAACGAGCGACATGGCCTATCGACCTCCCTGCAAAGCGGCATCATCGCGCATGAGCTCGGCCAGCGCCTCGCGATCGATACGCAGGGCATCGCCGCCCGCCGGGTCGAGCGAATCGGCCTGTCCGGCGAGATCTTTGGCCTGTTTACGCTCCGCACGGGAAAGGCCCCGCTCGCGATACTTTTGCGAATGAGCGGTGTACATGTTGATAAACAGGATGACCAAGAAGCTAAAGGCGATTACGACGACGACCCAAAAGAGGGCCACGGACGTGTTGCCGCCCATCCACTCAAAGTAGATGGCGATGGGAATGGTCTGCGTAATGCCGGCGTAGTTGCCCGCAAAGAACAGGGTGCAGCCAAACTCGCCCATCGCGCGGGCAAAGGCGAGCACCGTGCCGGCGGCGATGGAGGGCCAGCCGAGCGGCATCATAAGCTTGGTAAAGATGCGACGCTCGGACCAGCCCAGCGTGCGCGCCGCATCGAGCATCTGCGTGTCGAGGTTCTCGAAGGCTCCGAGTGCCGTACGATAGACGAACGGAAACGACACAACGACGGCCGAAATGACCGTCGCGGGCCAGGTAAAGACGATCGAGACGCCGTGCGCGATCAGCCACTGGCCCACCCCGGTCGAGCGGCCAAACAGCATGAGGAGCAGAAAGCCGCAGACCGTGGGCGGCAGCACCATAGGAATCGTAAAGACCGAATCGAGCAGGCCCTTGATGCGACTCGAGGTACCCATAGTCTTCCACGCGGCGAACAAGCCCAGCGCAAAGGAGATCAGCAGGGCAAGGCCGCTCGTTTTTATGGACACCCAAAACGGGCGATAGTCGATGTCGCCCAAAAAGGAGACCAGAGAGGTCAAGGGCCCCTGCTCATCCCGCAACACGACAGACGATGCCTCAACCATTTGAGCGCTATCAAGCCAACGCGCGCCGCCCTTGGCATCACCCGAGGCTGATGCAATCACCACATAGCGGTCCCGATCCGCACCGCGCTCGTCAAAGCCATAGGTATACCCGCCGGCATCAAACGTTGTTTCCGCCGTAACATACCAAGGAAGATCCACATCCCCTAGCTGCGCACCCCCCATGCAGTTTGCGCTGTCGAGCTTACAAACGAGGGCCTTGAGACCCGATACGCACTCGTTGTCCTGCGGATCCAATCCAAACTTCTCGACCGCCTTGGGCGATATCCACACCGCAACGCGATCGGCAGCAGGCGCCACTACAAGGTCCACGTCCTCGTCAACGGGAAACCGGTAGCCCTCAGGCTGGCCCTCCATGGCACGAGCGGTCCCCTTGGCCAACCGCTCAAAACCCTCGATCCCATAGGAAAGCCCATGAGCGGTCGCAGCAACCTGGGCCCCGTCCTCAGCGTCCCCAGCAAACGCAAATCCCGGAACCCAGCAAAGCGCGAAGGTCAAAGCACAGGCGACAAGCATGCGGAATCTATTAAGCACGAAAAGCTCCAAGCGAATACAAGGACGGAGTGAAACACAAAACGATGGAATTATCGCGCCAAGCCGCACTACGCGGAAAGCTCAAAGCCGTACTTGGCCCAAATCTTCTGGGCTTTCCTGTTGGACAGGCAAAAGTCAATAAACGCCTTGGCCTCGTCAGCGTGCTCGGAGCTCTCGGCAACGGCGCCCGGATACACGATGGGCTTGTGCGAATCCTCGGGGCACACGAAGGCCTCCTCGATGCCGTCGTAGCGGAAGATATCGGAGCTGTAGACAAAACCGGCCACGCAGTCGCCTGTGGACACATAGGCGGCGGCGGTACCAACTTTGTCGGCCAGCGCGACCTTGTCGGCGATCTCGGGAGCATACTCGCCGTCGTCGCCCTCGGTGCCGGTATAGAGGCTCACAGAAGCCAGCGCCTGGTTGGCGTACTTGCCGGCAGGAACGGTCTTGGCGTCGCCGATGGCGATCTTGCCATCCAGGTTCGCGACGTCCGCGATGGCCTCGACCTTGGTATCGGAGCCCTCGGCGCGAATAATCACGAGGTCGTTGACGAACATGTCCTCACGCGTGTCGGTGTCGACGAGCTCAGCGGCCTCGGCGTCGTCCATGGTGCCCTTGGAGGCCGTGATGAGCACGTCGACCGCAGCACCGGCGCGCATCTGCTCGACAAGGTCCCCGGACGCTTTGAACTGCGTGTCGGCAAACGTGGTACCGGTCTGCTCGGTGTAGAGCTCCTGAACCTCGGGCAGAGCCTTCTCGAGCGAATTGGCAGCAAAGACCTGCAGCTCAACAGCCTTCTTGGAAGATGCCTTAGCAGAACCGGCATCGGAACCAGCGGGCTCGGACGTCTTTTTGCCCGAGCAGCCAGCAAGGCCAAAGCCGGCGGCAGCGGCAGCAGAAAGCGAGACAAAACCGCGGCGTGAAACCATATCGAACATGTTCAACCCTTTCGAAGGCTACGCCCAGGCACCCCGCCGCAGGCTTTATTCTGTTACTAGATTATACTTCCGTGCGAATAATATCAGTGATAGAGATTTCTCGTCTGAAAATTTTCTTTCGCTGAAAGTCTCAGGACGTTCCGCGCTGTCGCTGCATAAAAAAGGCGGAGCGACTCGCAAGGTCACTCCGCCGCAGGTAGTGCACTTATTTGGCGTGCCCGCCGCCTGCCGTCATTTGGGCCGCATGCTCCAGCTGATCGCTCACGGCCTCCCAGCTTTCGCGGGCCGCTTTCGTGGATCCCGGAAAGTTGATGACAAGCGTATGTCCACGCTGCATGCACACGGCGCGCGAGAGCATGGCGCGGCGCGTCTTGGTCATCGAGTACGCACGAATTGCCTCGGCAATACCCGGCACATCGCGGTCGCAGACGGCACGCGTCGCTTCGGGTGTCACATCACGCATCGAAAGCCCTGTGCCACCGCAGGTGAGCACGACATTGGCGTGGCACTCATCGGCGGCTTCCGCAATGGCATCACCGATCTCGCTGACGTCGTCGCGCACGACCACATGTGAGGCGACCGTCCATCCCTGCGCCTCGATAAGCTCCTCGAGTGCGGCTCCAGCCTCGTCCTGGGCAAGGTCGCGCGTATCCGAGCACGTCACGATCGAAATCTTCAACTCCATAGCGCTCCTCCTATAGCACCGTTCCCTCAGGCAGGTCGACGCGCACAACGTCCACGACATCTCCCGCCTTGAGCTCGCACGGCCCTTCGTCAATACGCAGCAGGCAGTTGGCCCGCTGCATCGTACCGAGCAGCGCCGAATTCTGCGTCTTGGCCTCGGTCACCAACAGCTCACCGGTCTCAGGGT
This sequence comes from uncultured Collinsella sp., assembly GCA_937958315.1. Taxonomy (GTDB): domain Bacteria; phylum Actinomycetota; class Coriobacteriia; order Coriobacteriales; family Coriobacteriaceae; genus Collinsella. The sequence goes on from CALFGH010000042.1 coordinate 10,672, forward strand.
CGCGCAAAACCGTGGCGCGATCGAAGAAGCGTCGGTCCTGGCGCTTCTTCACGCCGTGCGTCAATATCGCCTGCTGCACGGGACGCGCACCCTCGGCAAAGCCGCGCATCTTGCGGATCGCCGGACGGGCGAGCATCTCAAAGCCCACATACGCAGCAGCGGGATTGCCCGAAAGCCCCAAATACGGCTTGCCCCCAAGCAGGCCAAACGTAATGGCCTTGCCGGGACGCATCGAGATGCGATCGAACAGCACCTCGCCCTCGCGCTTAACCAGCGCCGTCACGTAGTCATAGTCGCCAGCCGAGGCGCCACCGCTCGTAATGACAAAATCGCACTCCTGCACGGCACGATGCACCAGCTCGGCGATCGCCTGCTCATCATCGGGCGCAATGCCGTAGAACACGGGCTCTGCTCCTGCATCGAGTGCTTCGGCCATCAACGCCGAGGAGTTGGAATCGCGAATCTGACCGCGCGCCGGTACTTTACTCGGTGCGACCAATTCCGTGCCCAGCGAGATGATGCCCACACGTGGGGCAGCGTGCACCTTAACGCTCGCGTAACCGGCGCTTGCCAGCAGGCCCGCGCCCGCCGGAACCACGACCTCGCCGGCGTGTATCACAACATCGCCGGCATGGGCCTCCTCGGCGGCAGAGCGAACGTTCTCCCCCACCTTGGCCGGCGCCGAGAAGCGGACGTGCGAGCCCTCGTTGCCATCGCCGTCAAGCACCTCGACGATCTCGTATTTCACTACGGCGTCGGCACCCTCGGGCACCGGCGCGCCTGTCATAATGCGGACCGTCTCGCCCGGGCCAAGAGCACCCTCAAACACATGGCCCGCAGCCTCGTGTCCGATAACGTCGAGCGTCACCGGCGTCTCACCAGACGCCTGCGCCAAGTCCGCCGAGCGCACGGCATATCCGTCCATAGCGCTGTTGGCAAACGGCGAAATGTCGATATCGGCCACAGCATCCTCGGCCAAGGGAAAACCGGCCGCCTGCCACACGGGAATCTCTACGAGATTGGTCGGAGCAACGTGCGACAGGACAATCGACTGCGCGTCCTCCAGCGGAATGAGTTTCTCTGCCATATGCACCTCTTAATGCCACGGCGCACAACAGGAGCGCCGATTCTTTATGCTTGTCTCAGTATAATCCCCGACGCGCGACCGCGATTTGGCCTGTACCCGCAAATACACCTGTCGGCCGAAAGCCGCGAATCAGAATGGAAACCAACCCACCGGCTCGTCGCGCTTGCCGCGTTTTATAATGCTTGCGTTGCAACCTAAAAGAGGAATATATGGCTCATAACAACAAACCCGAAAGCGCAAACGAAGCGCAGGATCATTCCCAGCCGCTCGACGATGGCGGCTTTTTCTCCCTGAACGACGTCATCATGGCAGGCAGGCATCAGATCACCCGCTCCGAGCATCTCTTAGCTGCCGACACGCGCCGCAATGTCCGCAACCTACTCGCAAGCGCCAAGTTGCTCGCACTCGTCGTCATCGTCTCGCTCGCCATGGGCGTTGCCGCTTGGGCGTTTTTGGCCTCGCTGAATATCGCGACCGACTATCGCGAGCACCATGCATGGATTTACGCGCTGCTTCCCGTTGTGGGCATGGCCACCGCATGGGTGTACAAAAACCACGGCCTTGCCGCCAAACGAGGCAACAACCTGGTCATCGACTCCGCTCTGGGCACACGTCTCATCCATATGCGCATGGCCGTCCTCACCTTCGTCTGCTCCACGCTCACGCACCTAACGGGCGGATCGGCCGGTCGCGAGGGAGCCGCGGTACAGATTGGCGGCACCATCGCCAGCAACATCTCGAGCCTCGCCCACCTCAAAAAGCATGACCACCACGACCTCATGCTCGCCGGCATCTCGTCGGCCTTTGGCGCCGTATTCGGTTCGCCCCTTGCCGGCGCGTTCTTTGGCATGGAGATGTGTTTTATCGGCAAGATCGACTACACCGCGGGCATCTACTGTCTGGTCGCCTCGTTTACCGGCTACTTTACATCACTCGCCCTGGGTACCGAGTACGAAGCGAATGTCATCGCCAGCGTTCCCAACATGACACCACGGACGGTTGCCATCGTTGTTATCAGCGCCATTATCTTCGGTCTGACGGCACGCCTCTTTGCCTGGTCGGTTCGAACCGTCAAAAGCCTGTACGGTCGCTTTATCACCAACTACCTTGCTCGCGCACTCGTGGGCGCGCTCGTGGTGCTCGCGGCATACGCGATGCTCGACGCCTGGAAGTATGCCGGCCTTGCCACCTGGCTCTCGGGCGCCGGGTTCGCCGGCAACACCACCCTTGCTGACGCATCCATCAAGCTCGTGATGACGGCGCTCACCCTGGGCGCCGGCTTCCAAGGCGGCGAGGTCACGCCTCTGTTTGGCATCGGTGCGGCACTCGGTGGCTGGATCGGTTGCCTCGTCGGTATCGACCCCAGCTTTCTGGCGGCGCTGGGCATGCTCGGTGTTTTCTGCGCCGGCCTTAACGTGCCCATCACCACCTGTATGATGGCCATCGACCTGTTCCACGGCACGGCAGCCGGCTTCTTCGTGATCGTGGCGTTTATCAGCTATCTTGTCGGCGGCCACCGCGGCGTTTATCCCGCGCAGCGCATTGTCTCGCCTAAACGCCGTTCGCTTATTGTGGATGAGGGCGGTACGGTAGCGGATGCTATCGAGCGCCACAACGACCTGATAGAGTAGATGTAAGTATTCGCCGTGCAGCCACAATCGGGGGCAATTCGACCTGAGCGTGACCGCACCGTCACGTCATACGCCAGGAGTCGCTCCATGCACGCAACTGATTTTGGTCGCACGCTCATAATCGCCAACCCTGCCGCCCAGTCGGGTGCGGCGCGCGAGGTCGCTGAGCGCCTGCAGCGCTTTTTGGACATGACCGCGCGCTCATCCCAGTTTGACCTGGTGCTGACTGAGCGCATGGGACATGCCAAGGAGCTTGCCGCGCAGGCTCAGGGCTATCGCACCGTTATCGCCCTTGGCGGCGACGGCGTGATCCACGAGGTTGCCAATGGACTCATGAAGCAGGATGAGGCGGTCCGTCCCGCCCTTGCCGTCCTACCCGTAGGCTCCGGCAACGATTTTGCCCAGACCCTCGGTATCGACGATTTCTCCGGCAAGGATTTTGGCGCGCTGCTCACCTGCGAGCTGCAGCGCCAGGATATCGGACGCATTCGCTCATGGAACCCCGCAAACGGCAGCGGCGAGGCTACCGTTGAGTACTACGACCAAACGCTTTCGGTCGGCATCGATGCCGCCATCGGCCTGGGCACCACCGAGCTGCGCAAAAAGACGGGCCTCGCTGGCGCTCCGCTCTACACCCTCTCGGGTCTGGAGCAGTTTGGTCTGCGCTACCGCAACTACCCCATGACAGTCAGCTTTGACGGGGCGCCCGCCGAGCGCGTAAGGGCGATCATCATGGCGATTCAGCTGGGCCCCACGTATGGCTCGGGCTATCGCATCTGCCCCGATGCCGACCCCTGCGACGGCATGCTCGACGTCTGCTACGCATGCGGCCCCGTCCCTCGCGCGATTGCCCTGCCTATGTTTCTTTCGGCCAAGGACGGCCACCATACCAAGCTGCCGCCGGTTCGCATGCGCCGCTGCCGCCATGCCGAGTTCACGTTCGAGGAGCCCGACTACCCCATCCAAGTCGACGGCGAGCCCATCGTCGCCTCGCGCATCGAGGTCGACGTCCTCGGCGGCGCCCTCCACGTCTGGCACCCAACCCGCTAACCCAACCTAAGTTGCGGTGAAATAGGGACTGTTTATGCAGCAAGTGCCGCAAAACAATCCCTATTTCACCGCAACTTATGAGGAAGCTATTCGTCGCTGCCCGGTTTGCGACGGTTGGCCTTTTTAATGGCGTTGAAGTGCTTATCATTGAGCCTGCGCTGGCGAGAGCGCTGAGGCACCTTGGTCTTTACGCGTCGGCGCGGTGGACGTCCGCGACGCTCAAGCTCAGCGCGCAGCTTACGCAGGCAGCTGCTACGGTTTTGGAACTGACTGCGGCTCTCGCGCGCCGTCACGGTAATCCCCGTGGGCCCATGCTTCATGCGCACCGCCGAGTCCGTCGTGTTCACGCCCTGCCCACCCGGGCCCGTCGCGCGAAACACCTGCACCTCGCAATCGCGCGCCAACTCCTCGACCGACATCTCGGCATAGCGCGCATACTCGCGCCATCCCATCTTGTTCTCATCCATATCAACACCTCCCCTCATACAAAAAATGTGACAAAGGGACAGTCCCTTTGTCACATCGCATACCAATCGCTTGTGTTGCGCGCTTAGGCGAAGGTGATCTCGCCGGTCTCGCAGTCCATATCGGCGATACGGGCCAGGCTCTCAACGCGGAAGCCGCGCTCGCGGAGCTTATCGCCACCGCCCTGGAAGCCCTTCTCCACCGCAATGCCAATACCGGACACCTCGGCACCCGCAGCCTCGCAGATCTTGATAAGGCCCTCGAGCGCGCAGCCGTTGGCCAAGAAGTCGTCAATAATCAGGACCTTGTCGCCCTCGGACAGGAAGCGCTTGCCGACGATGACCGGGTACTCCTTCTGCTTGGTAAAGGAGTAGATGGTCGTGGCATACTGCTCGCCGTCAAGGTTGATGGACTGGGCCTTCTTGGCAAAGACCACCGGCACGCCGCCAAAATGCTGGGCTGCAATGCAAGCCATGCCAATGCCCGAAGCCTCGATCGTCAGGATCTTGTTGATCTCGACACCCTCGAACAGACGGGCCCACTCGGCGCCCATGTGGTCGAACAGCTCAACGTCGCACTGGTGGTTGAGGAAGGCATCAACCTTAAGGACGTTACCGGCCTTTACGATGCCGTCATGGCGAATACGATCCTCAAGCTCCTGCATGGCGCAACCCCTTCTCGCGGCAACGATACCGCGCGATTAATAAACGTTGTTCGATAGTCTACCACGGACCGACCCCCGACCGCCCCACAAGCCGTATCGCACCATAAAGCTGCAAGACCAGTAGACAGGCCCGATTCGTGGCAGACAGCCTCCCAACACGCTAATGCCGGATGCGCGTCCTCACCAAACGTACCAATGTGAGCGCAAAGCCCACGGTAGCAACGGCCATCAGCACGTAGAATACCAAACGGAAGCCAAAGAGGAACACGTCCGGACGACCCGCCACATAGCTCGTGACCGTCTTGCCCATCGCCGCGCTCGTCTGTCCATACAGGATGCGCGACGCCGCCGTAATACCCAGCGCTATGCCCGCATAGCGCGCCAAGCTGCTCAAGCTGCCCGCAAAGCCAAGCGCCTCACGCGGAGCCGAACCCATATACAGCGAATTATTGGGACTCTGGAAGATCGACGTGCCGCACGACATAAACGCAACGCAGCACACGATCATCAAGATGGAAGAGTGCTCGTCAAGCGTGCTCACCGCAAAGAGACCGCACACGTACACGCCCAGGCCAACGGCCGTGGGCGCTTCACAACCAACACGGTCGGACACCGAGCCCGAAAGCGGGCCCACAAAGGCATTCACGACCGGCATCGCCAAAAACAACAGGCCGGAGATATCGGAGCTAAAGCCGTGGGCGTCCTGAAAGTAGAACGGCAGCACAAACTCGGAGGCACCGATACCCACGAACACGATAAGCATGCAAGCCAGGTTAATCGTGAAAGCCGAGCTCGCAAAGCAGCGACGCGCCGCCTCTGTCAACGGCATAGGGCGTTCGCCAGCCTCCGGCTTCACATGCGGCAGCGTATAGAGTCCCACGATAAACGAGATTACGCCAATGGGCAGATTGATAAGAAAGATGCTCTCCCAGGGAAAGCTCGCCACCAGCACGCCGCCGAGCACGGGGCCGCACATCATGCCAAGAGCCACAAAGGTCGCCAGAATGCCCATGGCACGGCCGCGCTCACGCGCCGGAAACGACTCGGTGATGATGCCCATATTGTTGGCCATCGCGGCGGCACAGCCAATGCCCTGCACGAAACGCGCCAAGATAAGCACCTCAAGCGAAGCCGAAAGCCCGCAAAGCAACGAGCCACCCGTAAAGACGATTACACCAAGCTGGAACACATTCACCTTGCCGCGCACATCGCCCAAGCGGCCAAACGGCAGCATGGCGACGCACGTCGCGAGCAGATACACCGAGCTCACGAGCTGAATGCGGTCGAGACCCACCCCCAGCTCCTTTTGCATCACTGGGAGCGCCACCGTCACGATGCTCGCATCCAGACACGCCATAAAGGTCATGACGAGCACGGTGAACAGAATCGCCCATTTATTCTTACCGTGGGTGTCGCCCTCTAGGGCAATGTGTTCGCGGCGCAGCTGCTCGGCAGTTTTCTCCATGTATATCCTTTCTATCGTGCAACGCAAAAACGGGACCCCAATCGCCTACAAACGGACACGATCGGGGTCCCGCCTACGGAATCGGAACTATGAGGACGTCGTCAGCCGAAAAGCCGTCCCACGCCTCGCACGCACGCTAGCCTAGCACTGCTCGAGCGCCTGCTCAAGGTCGGCAATCAGATCGGCCGTGTCCTCAAGGCCGCACGACAGGCGCACCATGTCGGCGGAGATGCCGCAGGCGATGAGCTCCTCGTCGTTCATCTGGCGATGGGTGGCGTTTGCCGGGTGCAGGCAGCAGGTGCGAGCATCGGCCACGTGCGTGGCAATCTGGGCGAGCTTAAGGCTCTTCATAAAGGTCTCGGCCGCCGCACGGCCACCGTTAAAGCCAAAGCTCACAACGCCGCAGGTACCGTTGGGCATGTACTTCTGAGCGAGATCATAGTACTTGTCGCCCTCCAGGCCCGGATAGCTCACGAAGCGTACCTTGGGATGGCTCTGCAGGAACTTGGCAACGGCCAGGCCGTTCTCACAATGACGCGGCATGCGCACATGCAGGCTCTCGAGCGAGCTGTTCAAGAAAAACGCCGCATGCGGGTTCTGCATGGGACCAAGATCGCGCATAAGCTGCGCGGTTGCCTTGGTAATAAAGGCGCCCTCGCGACCGAACTTCTCGGCATAGGTCACGCCGTGGTAGCTCTCATCGGGCGTGGTAAGACCCGGGAACTTGTCCGCATGGGCCATCCAGTCAAACTGGCCGTGGTCGACGATCACGCCGCCCAGGTAGGCAGCATGTCCATCCATGTACTTGGTGGTGGAGTGCGTAACGATGTCGGCGCCCCACTCAAAGGGACGGCACATCACGGGCGTCGGGAAGGTGTTGTCGACCATCAACGGCACGCCGTGGTCATGTGCGGCCTTGGCAAAGCGCTCAATATCGAGCACGGCAAGGGCGGGGTTGGCAATCGTCTCGCCAAAGACAAGCTTGGTATTGGGCTCAAAGGCCGCCTCGAGCTCCTCATCGGTGCAGTCGGGGGCAACGAACGTGCAGGTCAAGCCCATGCGCTCCATGGTATGAGCAAGTAGGTTGTAGGTACCGCCGTAAATGGCAGAGCTTGCGACCACGTGATCGCCAGCACCGGCCACGTTAAAGATAGCGAGGAAGTTCGCAGCCATGCCCGAGCTCGTGAGCATCGCAGCGGTGCCGCCCTCCATCTCACAGATCTTGGCGGCAACCAAATCGCACGTGGGGTTCTGCAGACGGCTGTAGAAGTAGCCCGACTCCTCCAGGTCAAACAGCTTGCCCATGTGCTCGGACGTGTCGTACTTCCACGTGGTGGACTGGTAGATGGGCACCTGGCGCGGCTCGGCATCTCCCGGGTGATAGCCGCCCTGAACACATGTCGTACCGATGGTCTGCTCGCTCATATCTAGCTCCCTTGCCTGGGTTACGTTTTATTCGGTTCACGATACCGCTACCCTGCACCCCTCTCAACCCATCCCAAAGGTAGGTTGTTGGACAAATTGATCAGGGGTATTTATCTCAAGCCTTGGGCATTTGCTCGATAGATAAAAATAAGGCATCCATGAAGCTCTCGATGATTATATGCACCGTCACGGGTACCATAGGCGGGTACACCGTAACCAAGGAGACAACGATGAAGCAAATCGATATCGCCCAGCTCGACATCACCGCCTGCCAGGCTCAGGCTGCCGAATACCACGCCCGTGGTTTTAACTGCGCACAGGCCGTCGCCTGCACGCTCGCACCTGCCGTCGGGCTCGACCCCCAGACAGCCTTTACCCTCACCGAGGGCTTTGGTGCCGGCATGGGCGGCATGACCGAAACCTGCGGCGCCATCTCAGGCGCCGTGGCCATCATGGGCTTTGTAATGAGCGACGGCATGGAAAACCCCAAGACCAAGGGCCAGACCTACAAGCTGTCGCGCGAAATCGCCAAGCGTTTTGGCGAGAAGAACACGACGACCGTCTGCGGCACGCTCAAGGGCATTGGATCGGATAAGGGTCCGCTCCGCAGCTGCCCTGGCTGCATCGACGATGCCGTCGAGATCGCCTGCGATATGCTAAAGCAACTCGCCGAGTAAACGGCTGCAACAGAAAACGACGGCCGGCGCGCTTGGGATCCATCCAAAAGCACGCCGGCCGTCGCCGTTAGAACTCGGCAAATTCGGGAGCGCCGACCTCAATCTCCTCGCGCCCCGCCATAAGCTCGCGCATCTTGGCGCAAAACGACTCCTGCTCCCCTGCCTTAAACACCAAGTGAAGTGTCACGGTATCCGCGTAATCGGTATCCGAAACCTTGGCACCCGAATCCTGGGCCAAGCGAAGCACCTGCTCATACTGCGGATAGGCCACATGCACGTCAACCGGCACGACACTCGTCATCTCGACGATCTGCCCAGCCTCTTGAGCCGCGGCCACCGCCGCCTGCGTCGCCGCGGTATAGGCGCGTACCAAGCCACCAGGCCCCAGCAGTGTGCCGCCAAAATAGCGCGTCACCACGCAGCAAACATTTTTGAGCCCCGCGCCGCGCAGCACCTCGAGCGTCGGCATACCGCTCGTGCGGCTCGGCTCACCATCATCGCTCTGGCGCTCGCGTCCATCGACCAAAATCCATACGGGCACATTATGCCGAGCGTCGTAATGACGCTTGCGAACCACCTCGATAAAGGCATTCGCCTCATCCTCGGACTCAATATGGACCAGCTGGGCAATAAACCGGCTCTTGCGGTCCACAAACTCGCCCGAAGCCTCAATATTCGATTGCAGAGTAAAATAGCTGTCCAACAAAGCCCCTCAACAACAAGCAAAGCAACAAACAGCCTCAATAATACGGCAAAGCCCGTACCGATAACCCAAGTAAATAGAACGGCAACGTCAATGACCAGGCAAAAACAGCGAGACGGCGTCAGCTGAGTCGATTTGGCCCGAAAGAGGAGGGAACGCGCCTTATGGCGGCGACCGACGAATGAGCGCCAAATCGGCCAGCTAACGCCGTCGAAGGCGAGAACCCGTCAGCGCGAGCAAGGTGCCTTGAAAGACGAGGGCATTGACCTTATGGTCATGCCCGAAGGCTTGAAAGGCAGATTGCCGCGCTGACGGGTTCGCAGCGTCAACATAGTTGCCAAGTGGGCCTATAAGCCGGGTTCTGTCGTGAACGGTCATTTATCTTGTCTGCACGTTACCATGCAGCTCCACGCACGCTACCCGAACGCGGACCGGGCCGGCCCATAGCGTTCCTATTCGCGCTTGCTCCGGATGGGGCTTGCCAAGCCGCCGTGTTGCCACGACGCTGGTGGTCTCTTACACCACCGTTTCAGCTTTTCCCTTTACGCCTTGCGGCGCAGGTGGGAGTCTTCTTTTCTGCGGCGCTTTCCGTCGGATCACTCCGCCCGGCCGTTAGCCGGCATCCCGCCCTCTGGAGCCCGGACTTTCCTCACGCGTACTGCAAGCAGCACATCGCGCGACCGTCTGGCCCACTCAGCAGTGCAAGAGTGTAACACACCGTTGCCGCAAGCAATGACACAACACAAGCGTTCGACACGATAAACCAAGAACCACGCTATACAGTACAATAGGGTCGTCGATGGGCAACGTCGTCAGTCGAGACGCGACCGCGCTCCGCACCCCTCCGTCTACTCGGTGCGTTCCCGCCTCTTCCCCGAGGCGGGATGTCGGCTTTTTTCATGCACCGACAACCCAATAGCCTGTGGACAGTACAGGCAGCATTGCGCCCTGGTGGCATCGCGCACATCAGCAGCAAATGCAAAAAGGGACCCGTCCATTGCGGACGGATCCCTTAAAACAAGTGATCGTCAAACCGATTTACTCGGCGTCGGTCTCCTCGTCCTTCTTCTCGGAAGGCAGCGGGGTAACCTCGATCTCGACGCCCAGAGTCTCAGCAGCAGACTTCATGGACAGGGAGATGCGACGACGGTCGAGGTCGATCTCCATGACCTTGACCTGAACCTTGTCGCCCACGTGGGTGACCTGAGAAGGCTGATCGACGTGCTTGTTGGCCATCTCGGAGATGTGCACCAGGCCCTCGATGCCCTCGCCCAGGTCGACGAAAGCGCCGAACGGGACAAGCTTGGTCACAGTGCCCTCGACGATAGCGCCGACGGGGTACTTCTTGACCAGTGCGCGCCACGGATCCTCGGTGGTCTGCTTGAGACCCAGGGAGATGCGCTCGCGGTTGAGATCGACGTCGAGAACCTCGACCTCGACCTCCTGGCCGACCTTGACAACCTCGGAAGGATGGTTGACGTGGTTCCAGGAGAGCTCGGAGATGTGGATGAGGCCGTCGATACCGCCGAGGTCGACGAAAGCGCCGAAGTCGACGATGGAGGAAACGGTGCCCTGGAGACGCATGCCAGACTTGAGCTTGGACAGGATCTCGGAGCGCTCGGCCTTACGGGACTCCTCGAGCACGACGCGACGGGAGAGGACGACGTTGTTGCGGTTGCGGTCCATCTCGATGACGCGGGCCTCGATGCGGGTGCCCATGTAGGAGGTGAGGTCCTTGACGCGACGGAGGTCGACGAGGGAAGCGGGCAGGAAGCCACGCAGGCCGATGTCGAGGATCAGGCCGCCCTTGACAACCTCGATAACCTCGCCCTCGACGTTCTCGCCGGAGTTGAACTTCTCCTCGATGCGGTTCCAAGCACGCTCGTACTCGGCACGCTTCTTGGACAGGACCAGACGACCGTCCTTGTCCTCCTTCTGGAGAACCAGAGCCTCGATGGGATCACCGAGTGCAACGATGTCTGCAGGGTTAGCGTCCTTGCGGATGGACAGCTCGCGGACCGGGATAACGCCCTCGGACTTGAATCCGATGTCAACGAGCACCTCGTCATGCTCGATCTTAACGACAGTGCCGTTAACGAGATCGCCCTCATCAAAGTCGGTAATCGTACCGTCGATGAGGTTGTTCATCTCCTCCTCGTTGACATCGTCAAGAGAGAAAATGGACGAGTTCTGAATCTCACTCAAAGGTGGACCCCTTTCGAACTACGGGGCCCCGATTGCTAGGACCTACAGAAGGGTGCGACAAGCACACAACGTTTAGGAACACTCGGGAGCCGACAGATACTAATGTGACGCTTATGCAATCACGTTCGTATAGGTTACGGGGAAATCATTTCGATTTCAAGCGTGAACTGCGATTTTTTACTCGTGTGGAGACTTTTTCGTAATCTTATGAACACACGTCTCCGCAACTTGACGATAACCAGCCAGGCATTCGGCTTTGGGGTAAAGTATCCGGAGCCAACGATTCTAGATCGATTTTTCGAGAAAGGTGCCCGCGTGCTCAAAGCAGTCGTTTTCGATATGGACGAGACGCTTCTTAGCATCAACCTCAACGCGTTCATCCTTCGCTATTTTAAGGATGTCTCGTCGATGCTCGCGGATATCGGGCGCCGCAGCCGCGGTGGCACGATGGCGCGCCTCGGCACCATTTTGGTCGACCTCAACGCCAACCGCCGAAGCGGCACGGACAACCGCACCAATCTTGAGTTTTACCGCACCGAGGTCGAGCGCAGGTGCGGCATCTGCCTCTCCGATCCGATCATTTACGAGGCGTTTACCTACTACGAACGCGAAGTGCTTCCGTACAAGAATGACGATGTCATCAACGCCCGCGCCATGCCGGGCGCACACGCCGCGCTTCAGGCCGTACAGGACGCAGGGCTGCGTTGCGCGCTCTTTACCAACCCCAGCTTTCCGCAAGGGGCCATCGAGTGTCGCATGGGTTGGGGCAACTTGGCCGACGCCCCCTTTGAGCTCGTCACGCATATGGGAAACGCCACCCGCTGCAAGCCCGATGCCGCCTACTATCTCGAGCAGCTTCAGGTGATGGGGCTCGAGCCACACGAAGTCCTTATGGTGGGCAACGACCCCAAGCGCGACTTCCCCAGCCCCGCCTGCGGCATTCAGACTGCCTATGTTGGTCAGGGAAAACCTGGCCGAGCCACCTGGCGCGGAACCATGGAAGACTTCGCCCGCGACTTCAACGCCGCAATCGAAGCCTTCTACGAACACCAAGTAGCCGACGAACTGTCATAGGACCCCTCCCTCGCCCCAAACAAAATAGCGCCGCAGGTTGAGCATAAGTCAGCGAAAACGCCCCTAAGCGAGCAATGTGCCTTGAAAGAGGAGGGCATAGGCCTTCTGGCCATGCCCGACGATTGAAAGGCAGATTGCCGCTTAGGGGCGTTTGCAGCGTCAACTGGTTACGCGGTTTGGTAAAACCGCGTAACTAGCACACCTGGGTCTTGCCGATCATAATGTTGAGGATTTCGACGTCGGTGTCTTTCATGCCTACACGGCCCACGTAGCCCATGCTGGCGATTGTCTGCTCGACGGTATCCTGGATTAGGCCCTCGCCGGCGCGGAAGCCGCGGCCCTGCATGGCCATATCATGGCCCAGAATCGCCGCATCGACGGCAGCGGAAATCTTGGCGGCGCAGCTTGCCTTGGCGCCGTCGCACACGATGCCGCCAACGTTGCCGAGCGTGTTCGAGACTGTCGCGCCGATTTGCTCGCGCGTACCACCACACAGCCAGGTAATCGCGGCGCCGGCACCGCATGCGGCGCAAATAGCACCGCAAAACGCCGAGAGTGCACCAATATAGCTCTTAATATGCACGGCGATAAGATCGGACAGCATCACGGCGCGCACCAGGCGATCGTGGTCGCAGCGCAGGTACTCGGCATACTCCATAACGGGCAATGCACAGGTAATGCCCTGATTGCCCGAGCCGCACACAATGGCGACCGGCAGCGCACAGCCGTTCATGCGGGCGTCAGATCCGGCGGCTGCACGGGCACGGGCACGACAGGCGACGT
>CALFGH010000043.1 GCA_937958315.1 uncultured Collinsella sp.
CGGCCGAGCCTGCACCCGCCGAGGAGGCCACGGAGACCGAGTCCGCGCCTGCCGCCGAAAAGCCCACTCCGGTCCTGCCCGAGGTCACCGTGCTCGACGCCTCTGCCACACAGGCCATTCTGGATAACGGCCGAGGCTACGCGCAGTTCTGTGACATGGCCGTGCTTGCCTTTGCCTCGTTCACCAACCCGGGCGGTGGCTACATCCAGGGCTATCTGGGCCAGGAGGCCACGCTCTGTGCCGATTCGTACCTGTACAACGTGCTTGATAAGCAGCGCAAGTGGTACGGCGAGAACCGTCGCCGCAACATCAACTGCGAGCTTTACCGCAACCGTGCGCTGGTGGTGCCTGCGGTGCGCTTCGACCGCAATCACGTACATGCATATGCTGACGTGATCGTTGCCGCCGCGCCCAACGCCAAGCGCGCTCGCCAGGAGTATCGCGTGGGTGACGATGCCTTGCTGGATGCCCTGCGCGATCGCATCCGCTTTGTGCTTGCCATCTGCGATGAGCTGGGTCGCGAGAAGCTCGTGCTGGGCGCTTGGGGCTGCGACAACAACGGCTTTGACGCCGAGGCCGTGGCTGAGCTCTTCCGCAAGGAGCTTGCGTCGGGCGACTTCAAGGTCAAGCAGGTCTTCTTTGCCGTGCCTTCTACGCGTTGGGACGAAGACTTTGCCAAGTTCGAGCACGTGCTGGCAAACTTTCCCGAGCGCAACGAGGAGTCCTATGCTCAGGTTGCCACTCGCGCTGCGGCTGCTCGCGCCGCCGAGCAAGCCCAGGCTGCCGCCGAGGACGATGAGGACGATGACGATTGGCACAAGTACCTGTAATCGTTATGTGCTGACAGATAGGTCGATCCGGCAGGAGAGACTGCTCCCGCCGGCTTTTTACCAGAGGAAGGGCTTACGATGAAAAACGTTCTGTGTTTTGGCGACAGCAATACCTATGGCTATGATCCGGCGGGCATGCGCGACGGCACCGCGGTGCGCTATGCGCACGATGTGCGCTGGTGCGGCGTGGCCCAGCGCGACCTGGGCGAGGGCTGGCACGTGATTGAGGAAGGCCTAAACGGCCGCACGACGGTGCGCGACGACATGTGCCATCTGGACGCCAATCTCAACGGCATCCGCGCGTTGCCGATGCTGCTCGAGTCTCATAAGCCGCTGGATGCGATCGTGATTATGCTGGGCACCAACGACTGCAAGACGGTCTTTAGCGTGGGGGCTGCCGATATCGCTGACGGTGCCATGGCGCTGATTCGCACCGTCCGCGCGTTTCCCTGGACCGACGCTGCGCCTTGTCCGCGCATTCTGCTGATGGCTCCTATCAAGATCAAGCCGCAGATCGCCGATGTGTATATGACCGACTTTGACGAGCACTCCGTCGAGGCCTCGGAGCATTTTGCCGAATACTATGCGTATGTTGCCGAACAGTTTGGCTGCGACTTTTTGAATGCCGCCGATTTTGCCGAGCCGGGCGATATCGATTATCTGCACATGATGCCGGAAAGCCACGAGAGCCTCGGCCATGCCGTGGCAGCCAAGCTCAAAGAGATGATCGGAGAGTAGTACGGCCCTAAGCAGTACAAAAGTTCCCCTTGCGGTGGCTTGTTTCGTTGGTTTGTCTTGATCTGTAACAGCTGTAAGGCCGAAAACGGGCTAGATGTTACAGATTGAGATTATTTAGGTCGATATCGGTCGTTTGTCTCGATCTGTAACATCTAGGGTCGATTTCGCCGAGTTACTGTTACAGATCGAGATTTTCTTCTCAGCGGAATTTGAATGTCTCAATCTGTAACAGGTGGGCCGAAAAATGGACTCTAACTGTTACAGATCGAGATGTTTGCGGGAACCGCCACAAAGGTGCCTGTCCCCTTTGTGGCGGTTTGGGATGGGGCTTAGTACTGCCACATGTGGTTGACGGGGCCGGAGCCTTTGCCCATGTCAAAGCCAGCGGCGAGAGCACCCGTTAGGTAGGCCTTGCCGGCGTTGACGGCATCGGCAAGATCCATGCCCTGGGCCAGCGCGCAGGCGATGGCGGACGAAAGCGTACAGCCAGTACCGTGCGTGTTGCCGGTCTCGATGCGCTTGTGGCGGAACCACGTGGTGAGCGGATCGCCCAGATGGTTGCCCTCGTCATCGAGCGGCGCGGGCTCTGCTAGCACATCGTTGGCCTCGTAGACAAAATGCCCGCCCTTAACGAGAGACGCGCAGCCAAAGCGACGGGTGAGAAGCATGGCGGCATTTTGCTGCGTGCGCTCGGAATCGACCTCATAATCGAGCAGCGCCATGGCCTCGGGAATGTTGGGCGTGATAACGGTCGCCAGCGGGAACAGGCGGCGGGTGAGTGTCTCAGCGGCATCCTCGGCAATGAGGCGAGCACCCGAGGTGGCGACCATGACGGGGTCGACGACGATATTTTGTGCGTCCCAGGCGCTCAAGCGGTCGGCGATAACCTCGATAATCTCGGCAGAGGAAACCATGCCGATCTTGACGGCGCTGGGTCGAATATCGTCAAAAACGGCATCGATCTGCGCTGCGACAATATCCGGGGAGATGTTCTGCACGGCGGTAACGCCCAGTGTGTTTTGCGCTGTGATGGCTGTGATGGCCGTCTCGGCATACAGGCGGTGCGCCGTGATGGTCTTGATGTCGGCCTGAATGCCGGCGCCACCGCTGGAATCGGATCCTGCGATGGATAGAACGGCGGGTACCTTACTGCGATCCATGTTCGCTCCCTTGTTCGGTCGGATTCAAATGGGTCTTTAAGTCTGCATTATAAAGTTGCCCGGGCCGGCTGTATTCCGAACCCGGGCGGGCGATGCAATCTTTACGCAAATGTAAGCAAATGTTCACGCGTCAACAATTGTCGAACACCTTGTTACCGATTGTGGCTTCGGTGACGCGTTAGTCCTCCATGCCGAGATCGATCGTCGTACCCTCGAACACCTTGTTGACGGTGCGGACGGCGCACATCTTGCCGCACATGGTGCAGGTGCCCTCGGTGGCAGCGGGGGATTCCTCGTAGCGCTTCTTACCGGTGACCGGGTCGAGAGCGCACTTCCACATGGCGTCCCAGTCGAGCTTACGGCGTGCCTGGCCCATCTTGTCATCCATGTCGCGGGCGTGCGGCACCTTCTTGGCGATGTCGGCGGCGTGTGCGGCGATCTTGGTGGCCATGAGGCCATCGAGCACGTCCTGGGCGTTGGGCAGGCACAGGTGCTCGGCCGGCGTCACGTAGCACAGGAAGTCGGCACCGGAGCTGGCGGAGATGGCGCCGCCGATGGCAGCGGTGATGTGGTCGTAGCCCACGCCGATATCGGTCACCAGCGGCCCGAGCACATAGAACGGGGCGTTGTGGCACAGGCGCTTCTGCAGTTTCATGTTGGCGGCGATCTCGTCGAGCGCCATGTGACCCGGGCCTTCGACCATAACCTGGACGCCGGCGGCCCAAGCGCGCTTGCACAGCTTGCCCAGCTCGATCATCTCGGCGGTCTCGGTTGCGTCGTTGGAGTCGTAGAGGCAGCCCGGGCGGCAGGAGTCGCCGAGCGAGATCGTCACGTCGTATTCGTGACAGATCTCGAGCACCTCGTCGTAGAACTCGTAGAAGGGGTTCTCGTTACCGGTGACTTCCATCCAGCCAAACAGCAGCGAGCCGCCGCGACTGACGATGTTCATGAGGCGGCCGGTCTCCTTAAAGGTTTTGATGACCGACTTGTTGATGCCGCAGTGGATGGTCATAAAGTCCACGCCGTCCTCGGCATGAGCGCGCACGACCTCGAGCAGATCGTCCTTGGTGAGCTTGACCAGCGGCTTTTCCATGTAGCCGATGGCGTCATACATGGGGACGGTGCCCACCATAAGCGGCGTCTCGTCGATGAGCTGCTGGCGGAACTGGCGCGTCTTGCCCGAGTTGGAGAGGTCCATGATTGCGTCGGCGCCAAAGTCCTCGGCGATCTTGACCTTCTTCCACTCCTCGGCGGCATCGGCCTTGTCGCCCGAGATGCCCAGGTTGACGTTGACCTTGGTGGACAGGCCCTCGCCGACACCAAAGGCGCGCATGCCCTTTTTGATATGCACGATGTTGGCGGGAATGGCGATGCGGCCGTCTGCCACGCGCTCGCGGATGTACTCGGGGTCGCGATGCTCGCGCTCGGCAACCTCCTTCATCTGCGGCGTGATCTGCCCGGCGCGGGCGAAGTCGATTTGCGTGACGAGCTTGGGCTCGGTCTGTGTGCTCATTGGCACGGCTCCCTTCGTTGGCATTACCCATATCAGGTTTGCGGGTCAGGGCGGGCGCGCCCAGTCTCAGCCTACCGTCTTGTCCTGCAAGCTCCCCGTTTATGTGGTGGGCTCAAGTATAGCCTGAATGGGTACGATTGACGCGATGAGCATGCCCGTGGGGAGGCGAACATGGAAGACAAGCATCTATATCGGGAGACGCAGTGGGATGTGTCGGCCGAGGAGGGCCGTGCCCATCATGGGCTGGTCGCAATTGGTTTTGCGATCCTTGTCGTGATGGCGATCGCCTGTTGTATCTGGACGTTTGGCGGGCGTGGGGGAGCTGCCTGGGCGTTTGAGGCGGACGATAGCCTGCCGATCATGACAGTGAAGGTCACGGGCGGCAATACCGTTGCCGCGCCGGGCGATTATTGGTACCCGCGCGATGAGTTTGTGCAGTTGCAGCTGAGTGGTGGGTCCATTCCAGGTGAAGAAATCGAACGCGTGACGTTTGACGCGACGCTCAAAACGCTGACGGTGAAGCTCAAAGATCAAGGGGATGTGCCCACGACCATGGATATCGCCTTGACGGAATGGCGTCTGGAGCCTCCGACGGGTGTTGCGGTGTCCGAGGTCGAGCACGTCAAGATTGCCTATCAGGACGGTTCGACAAATGAAATTGCCAAAGCCGACGGCTTGGCGGAATAGACGCCGTGCCTAGGCAGCACATTCAAAAGTAGCGGTGGTTCTACAAGGTCTGTTCGTTCAGGAAGACCAAAGTGTTTTTATTTGAAAGCTCGGGAAGGTGACGATAACCAACGTCGAACGCGGTGAGCCCGCTTACATCCTCGAGCTTGTTTTCTGCCATCCAGCGCACCATGGAGCCGCGTGCCTTTTTGCTGGCGGTCGATCGCTGGATGGGCTTGCCGTTGCGGACACCTTCGCCAAAGAGACAAGTGACGGTTGTGGCGTCGCCTGCGAGATGGGGTAGAACGGCCTTGGCGTACTCCACGCTGGCAAGGTTGACGACCGTGGTGTTGGAGCCGGTCGGCGCAATGGCGCATGCAAGTTTGTCGCCCCAAAACGCATAGAGGTCTCGGGCATCGTCGACGGAGAGCTTCGCTCCCATTTCGAGCCGATAGGGCGACACGCCGTGGAAGGGGCGCACGCATCCATAGAGTCCCGAGAGGATCCAGAGATGGCTTTGCAGCCAGTCGAGCTGTGCGGCATCCATGACCTCGGGCGCCATGCTTTGGTATTGGATGCCGTGGTAGGACATGACGGCAGGGGAGAGGTGACGGGCGAGTGCGGGATTGTCGAGATCGCCGTTTTTCAGGATGGGCCCGAACTCATGCAGGGTGTTGAGACAAGGCCCCAGCAGTTTGTCGCTCACGTTCCATAGCGCCTGCAGGCCGCCGCTACCTTCATTTCGTTCGATATCTAGCAGCGCGCGGTGGAGGCGAGCCGCCTCGTGCACAAAAGGTGGAACGCCCAGGACTTCAAAAGCATCTTGGGCCGCGCGCATCTGCTTGGCGGGCGAAATGATGACCTGCAGCATGGACGCTCCTCTGCCAAAGAAGGAAGTTGCGGTGGAATACAGTCAGTTTTGGCCGTTTATGGGCCAGTTTAGTCCGTATTTCACCGCAACTGATGAAGGGTTGGTTAGGCTCGCTCGATAAAGGCCTTGTAGCCGCGATAGGCCTCGTAGATATCGGCCTTGTTGGCGACCTCCCACAGGGCGTGCATGGACAGGACGGCAACACCGGAGTCGATGACGTTCATGCCGTACTTGGCCATGATGTAGGCGATGGTGCCGCCGCCGCCAGCGTTGACGCGGCCGAGCTCGCAGGTCTGGAAGTCCACGCCTGCCTCGTCCATAATGTCGCGGATGAGGGCCACATATTCGGCGTCGGCGTCGTTAGAGCCGCCCTTGCCGCGGCTGCCCGTGTACTTGTTAAAGCACAGGCCACGACCCATGAAGGCTGCGTTTTTGGTCTCGAACTTGCCGGCGTAGCCCGGGTCGAAGCCGGCGGACACGTCAGAGGAGAGCATGCGGCTGTGGGCGAGTGCACGGCGCAGGGCCAGCGGGCTATCCTCGCCGGCGAGCGTCATGATCTCGGCGACGGTGTTCTCGAAGAAGCGGCTCGTCATACCGGTGGCACCCACGGAGCCGATCTCCTCCTTATCGACGATGAGCGTGATGCTCGTGCGCTCGACATTGGCCACATTGATCTGGGCGAGCATGGAGGGGTAGGCGCAGACGCGGTCGTCGTGGCCATAGCCCAAAATCATGGAGCGGTCGAGGCCCATGTCGCGGGCGGGCCCGGCGGGCACGACCTCGATCTCGGCGGAGAGGAAGTCCTCCTCCTCGACGTCGTACTGCTCCTTGAGGATGTCCAGGAACATCTGCTTGACGGGCTCCTTGGGGGCGTCCTTGTCGTCCTCGTCAAACTTGACGGGACGGCCGCCCACGATCACGTCGAGGATCTCGGCGTCGACGGCGTCCTTGGCGGGCTTGGCCATCTGCTCGCTCGAGAGGTGGATCAGCAGGTCGGAGATGGTAAAGACTGGGTCGTCCGCCTTGTCGCCGATGTTGATGTCGACGGTGGTGCCGTCCTTTTTGCAGATGACGCCTACAAGTGCAAGCGGGGAGGCCACCCAGTGGTAGCTCTTGACGCCGCCGTAGTAGTGCGTGTCGAGGTAGGCCATGTCGCCGGCCTCGAAGGCGGGATTTTGCTTGAGGTCCAGGCGCGGCGAGTCCACGTGGGCGCCCAGGATGTTAAAGCCCTGCTCGAGCGGGGTGGTGCCCAGGTTGACGAGCATAAGGTCCTTGCCGTGGTTGGCGGCGTACACCTTGTCGCCGGCCTTGAGCGCGCGGCCCTCGGCGATCACGGTCTCCAGATTGACGTAGCCCGCCTCCTCGGCCATCTTGATACCGGTCTTGACGCACAGGCGCTCGGTCTTGTTTTCGCTCAAAAACTGCTTATAGCCGCGGCAAAGCTCCTCGAGCTCCTCGACTTGCTGTGGCGTGTACTTTTTCCATGCGCAGGGACGCTCCATGACGCAGGCTCCTTTCGGATCGATCGTGCTGGTTGATGTACCGTGAGCCATCGTATCACGCGCGGGCTCACGGTGGCAGGGGAGCTTGATGTGTGGTGGCCGCGGGGCAGGGAGCGTGTAAACTGGTGTGAGCAAACCGTGCCCAGCCCAAAGCGAGGTATTCAATATGTCTAACAAGCGCCGCACCTTTGCCGTTATCGACGGCAACTCGCTCATGCACCGCGCCTTCCACGCCGTGCCGCCGACCATGAACGCGCCGGATGGTCGTCCAACCAACGCGATCTTTGGCTTTCTGAACATGTTTCTCAAGATGATCGACGCCTTTAACCCCGACGGTGTGGTCGTGGCGTTCGATAAGGGCAAGCCACGCGTGCGCATGGAGATGCTGCCGCAGTATAAGGCGCAGCGTCCGCCCATGGACCCCGATCTGCACGCGCAGTTTCCGATGATCAAGGAGCTGCTCACCGCGCTCAACGTGCCGATTCTGCAGTCCGAGGGCTGGGAAGGCGACGATATCTTGGGTACCATGGCTCGCCTGGGTGAGGAGGCCGGCTGCGACATGCTGCTGGTGACCGGCGACCGCGACATGTATCAGCTCGTGACCGAGCACGTCAACGTGGTCTCGACTCGCAAGGGCCTGTCCGACGTGGCGATTATGACGCCCGAGAGCGTGGATGACCTGTATCACGGTATCACGCCGGCGCTCGTGCCCGATTTTTACGGTCTGAAGGGCGATACGTCGGACAACATTCCCGGCGTACCGGGCATCGGCCCCAAAAAGGCGAGCGCGCTCATCGCGCAGTACGGCAGCCTTGACGAGGTCATCGCGCATGCTGACGAGGTCAAGGGCAAGATGGGCGAGAACCTGCGTGCGCACATCGATGATGCGCTGCTGAGCCGCAAGGTTGCGACCATTCGTACCGATGCACCTGTCGAGCTCGACTTTGACGAAACGTCCTTCCCGGCGTTTTCTGCTGACGAAGTGTCCGCGGCACTGGGCGCACTCGGCATTACGGCCATGCAGAACCGTTTCTTGTCACTGATTGGTGGCGAGGGTGGGGCTGCGGTCACCGCCAGCGCGTTTGAGATTCCCCCCGTTATGCGCGCTGCCGCCGGCGATGCCGAGGCGCTCACTGCCGTTGCCGCCGAGGTTACTCGTGCGATCGAGGCGGGCGAGTGGATTGCCGCCGTGGTGGACGATGACAAGGAGGAGGGTGCGCTCTTTGGCCTGACGCGTACGCTGTGGCTGGCGACGTCCAAGGGGCTCTTTGCGCTCGAGGAAGCCGATGGCGGCACGCCCGCCGCTGTCGAGGGCTTCAATTTTGTCCACGGCGTGATCGCCGGCGTGCTTGCGCGCCTGTTTATGGAGGGCCGCGTGGCGAGCCCGGATACGAAGGCGCTGCTGCACGAGCTTTCGCCCATCGATTCTTCCGAGTCCGAGCTCATGGATCCGCTGGCAGTCGATTCCACGCGCATCTTCGACACCGTGGTCGCCGCCTACCTGTTGGATTCCGACCGCTCCGAGTTTGACGAGGCGTATCTGGCCGATACCTATCTGCAGATGGCGCTGCCCGCGGCGCGCGGTGCAGAG
>CALFGH010000044.1 GCA_937958315.1 uncultured Collinsella sp.
TGTCCTTGTTGCCCTTACCGTTCTTGTCGGCGCTGTCCGTGGTGGCATCGTTGCCGTTGCCGCCGCCGGTACCGTTGCCGGTGTCGCCCGCGTTGCCCGAAGTCGTCACAGTAAAGCTTGCGGCTCCGTCGGTGGCAAGCGTGTAGTTTTGCGCCGCGTCGCCCAACAGGCCTTTCGCGCGCACCCAATACGTCCCCGCGGCAAATGCCTCGCCCTCGGCCATCGCCGTTCCCGGAGCGCCGTTCGCGTCGTGCACAAACTCGAGCTGGGCCGTGCAGGCATCGGTTTCGAGCTTGCCCTCGAGTGATGCCACAATCTTGGCGTGCACGTCTTCGCCGGCCTTAAGGCCTTCGAGTCCCTCAAAATGGGGCGTCAGCGCGCGTGGATCGATATCGATGGGCACGGAGCCCCGCAGCTCCGTAACGGTCTCGTTGCCCAAGGCGTCGACGTCCACATATTCGATGGCAAACGCATGGCCCGAAGCCGCCACGTTGAGTACGTTGCTGCTGTTGACAAGGCGGAAATGACCCTCGCCAACGGTCTTGCCATCTTGGAGTGAGGCATCGCTCAGCGAGTCGCCGTATGTCATGTGCATGCGGGTCGGGAGGTAGTACGAAGCTGTCTGCTTGTGCTGTGCGTAATTGCGCTGGTAGATGCTCCGCGCCAGTGCCGCATCAACAAAGTCGGATGCGATGATGCCAATGTGCTTGAGGCAATCTGACTTTGTTTTCTCGTTGCCGCTGGGGTTGATGTACTGGCTCTTGTACAGATGCTCGTTGACCACTCGCGCTGCGGTAAATGGGTTGCTTCCTTGTTTGTGATTCGTGCAGCTGGTGTAGTTGATGGACCAACAGCGCTCCAAGACCTGCTCCTTGGACCCATCATTGTCCATGACGTCAACCTTGCCGCGGGTGAGATTGGCCGTTTCCCGCAGTGCCATATCGACCCATTCGATCTTGTCGGTTCCGGTGCATTCGTAATGGTCCTGGGCATATACCTTGGTGCAATAGGCTTTTTTGTCGCCTGCTTTCCCCTCGGCTTCAAAGCCTTGCGCGTTTTGGACGAGACACATAGAGGAGCTGTCGGGGTGTGCTGCGATTTTGTCGTCCCATTGGGTGAGGTCGAGTCCCCACGTGTGGCCGCTTACGCTGTTGCCGGCGAGTCCAAATCGACGTAGCAGGACGATCTTTCCGCGCACCTCGCCCAGTGTGGGAACGCGGCTCGACGTATAGAACAGGTCGGGATCCTTGCCCATAACCTTGGCGAAGGCCGTCGTAACACTTTCGTCGGTAGCCTCGTCGTTGCCTCGTGACACAAGCATGATGAGCGCTTCTGACGGCTTTTCGCTCAAAAATGTTTTGAAGTAACCGATGACATCGGAGAGATGCATATAGCCCCCGTCTTTTTTGAGCAGGTAGCATCTTCCATGGTCGATGCCGGGGTCGCCGTTCTTGTCGTCCTTTCCGAGTCGGATATCAAAATAGCGAATGCCTTCGAGCAACTGCGTGGGGATGTAATCCTGCTGGCACTTTGCTTGTGAGGATTGGGGCTCGGTGTCGTTGTCCACGCTGCATGTGCCCGAATCATGCGTGCCCGGGATACTCAGCTCGTCGAGGTACTTGTTGTCGTCGACGTATTTCATCCAGCATGGTCCGTCGACGTAGCTGCTATACGTGGTCCAGTCGATACTTCTAACTGTGGTATTGATCTTGCCCATGTCGTAACCGACAAGTTCTAGCTCCCACGGAATGCTCTTACTCTTATGGCAGATCTTATTGTTGTCCTGGTCTTTGCCGTCCGATTCTATTGCCAGGTACTTAATGTCTTTTTTCTCGGTTTCTTTCTCGACCGTGCGGTCTCGAATGATATAGGTTCCGTTTGATTGACGTTCGAACGCAAAAGCGCGGCTGGGCTTGTTGTCATACTCGCCGCCCCATACGTGGATGACCTTTCCATCTTTGTCCGAGTCGTCGTCGACCGACCAAATGCTGTAGCCCGTCTTTTTATGCTCTTCGAAATTGAGCAAGGTGCGGATAGCATACCAGTTTGTATCGTCATTCTTGGTCGTTACGTTCTCAAGGATGAGCTTGCTGGACGTGCCGTCGTTAAACAGGTGGCAGACGTTGCCGCGAACGTTGCCGTCTTGGTTGACGCTCGCGGTGCGAAAATAGCCCGCGGGGCGAAGGCGAATGACGAAATTGTCGAGGCTGTCCGACGGTGCGGGTGTGTTGTCTGCAAATGCCGTTCGCAGGGGAATGCCCGGCGCTGCGGTTTCAGGCAGGCTTGCAAGTGGTGACAACGCCGCAAGCCCTAGGCCCAGCGTAAACGCTCGGCGGCTGATGGCATGGTGTTCGGTCATATCTCCTCCGTTCGCAGGGTGCGGTTATGCACTTGTTTTGGTCACTATACTGCCCAGATGTTTAAAGACGCCGGTTTAAATTGCCTGCGCGGCGCTATAAATCGGCGGGCGGACGTGTTGGGGCACTTGTCTATTTGTGCTGTTATCACGTCTGGGATGGTTTTGGAGCCCAGCATCCTGCGTTCGTCGGCTACCGGCATAAGAATGGGGAGGGTCGGCTTACCGGCCCTCCCTGGGTACGAAGCGCTGGGATACCGTCGCCTGTTTGCACTGCGTCCGTGTTTCCCGTTGTGCTCGCCAGTCGCTTAGCGCTTAATCTCGATATCGTCGAGCTTAACGTCCATGGCTTCGGTCTTGGCCTTGGCGATGTCGTCAGCAAATTCCAGAGACTTCATCATGGTCTCGACGGCGTCCTTGTGCTCCTCGACGTTGTCGATGCGCACGTAGACGCTGCCGCCGCCTGCTTCGGTGAAGTACTCAGTCGTCACGCCGCCCGAGTGTGTATAGGAAGCGTTGCGCCAAGTCTTGCCGTTGTACTTGACGGGGTCATTCTCGGTCCACTCAAAGCTGGCATTCCACTTTGCCTCGTAGTCGAACAGCTCGTCGGCGTTCTTGTCAGGATCGAAGACGGGGATGAAGCGATCGCTGGCGTGCTCGCTCTCGGTGAACTTAAACTGGGCCCTGTCGGCGGTATCGCCTGCGACGTCGGTGACCTCGACGCCCTCGGGGACCTCGACCTTAAACCAGATGAAGTCGGTCCTCATATCCACGGCTGGCTTTTCTGCACCGCCACCGCCACTTCCGGTAGCGCCGCCGCTGCCACCGCAGCCCACCAGGGCAACTGCGGCAAAGAGACTGATGCAGAGGGTGAGAATCGCTAAGGCCTTCTTTTTCATGGTCGTGTCCTCCTCGATCTGTAACCGCCCATGGATTACCTGCCTTTACTGTACGCGCGAGCGGCTCGTTCGGGTGGGCCATGTGTCCCATTCTGGGGGCCGGATTTGCGCCGACAAGTGGCAATGTTTTGCCGAACAAAAAGAGGGGAGGGCCGATGCTGTCGGCCCTCCCCGGGGTTGGGTGCCCGTTCATTTAATGGGGCGTTCGTGCGGGCGTGCGCGAACCCTTGCTACTTGATCTCGATGCTCGAAATCTCAACTTCGCGTGCCTCGGCAACTGCCTTCGCCATGTCATCGGGGAACTCGATGGAGTTGAGGAGCGCCTCGGTTTCTTTCTTATGCAGATCGAAGTTCGAGATGAGGACGTAGACGCTTCCCGGCTCAACGTCGGTAAAGAGGAGGGTTGAGACGCCGTTGTTGTCCTCGTACGTTCCGACGAGCCACGTCCTGCCGTTATACTCGACGGACCCGCCATCCTTCCACTGGAACGTATCACCTTTCTTTTCTGTCTGGTCGGCGTGGGATTCCTCTGCCGTCAGCGCTTTTTTCCAAACGGGGATAAAGCGATCGGCCGAACCGTTCTCGTCTTCGGGGAAGGTGAGCTGGACCCTGTCGGCGTTCTTGCCGGCGGAGTCGCTTACGCCAACGCCCTCGGGCATCTCGACCTTAAACCAGATAAAGTCAGTCTTTTCGGCGACGGGGGCCTTTTCCTTGCTCTCGCCCTTGGCGGCGCTGCTGCCTCCGCCCGATGCGTTCCCGCCGCAGCCCACGAGGGCGAGCGCGGCAAAGAGGGCGATGCAAAGGGAAAGGATCGATAGGGTCTTTTTCTTCATGGTGGCGTCCTCCTTGTCTGCCGATGACATCACGGCGCCGCATGCTGTTGGGGTACTGATTGCGCTGGCGGCGGATGTCTCTGTGTACTGTGCGGCTTATGCCTCCGTTCATCGCTTGTGGCCGTTGCGCGGCCGTGCCCCAACGGGTTCCTTACTTATAGATATGCCCCAGTTTGTACCGTTCGGGAGTCTCGAAAGGTGGGCCATGTGTCCCATGTTTGCGGCGCCGACGCCTATCGTTCGTCATAGAAATCCGCGATGGCCAGGTGTGCTGACGCTCATGTGCTTATGGGCTAGACTTAGCATCATTACGTGTTTGATGCGGTTGGTCGGCGGTTGCCGCCCGACTGATCTATATGACTTGAAGGTGCATACGTATGAGCCAAGAGATGATGGATAAAACCTGTCGCGGTTTTGCCGAGGCGCTGGCCGCGCGCGGC
>CALFGH010000045.1 GCA_937958315.1 uncultured Collinsella sp.
GCTCGGGCGTGGTCTTGGGCGAGGTGGCCCGCATCGACGGCATGCTCGACATGGTGCTTGCCGAGATGCGCTCGACCAAGGCGGCGGGGGAGGGCAGCGTGCCCATCGTCATCACCGGCGACGATGCCGAGGCGCTCGCGGCGTTGGTCGGTCACAGCCTGACGGTAGACGACGCACTGACGCTACGGGGTCTCGCCGAACTGTACCGCATCAATCAAAAGCCCCGTCGCGCGTAGCGATGGGGGCGGTGGGACAAAAACGTCTCCACCTTTCACCTGCTACAATGGGTCAAACTATTGCGATTTCGGAGGTGTCTGCCATGTCGGACGATCTTCATCAAACTGCGTCGGGCAAGCGCCGCGACGTTATTAGCTGGGACGAGTTCTTTATGAGCGTGGCCATCGCCGCGCAGCGCCGCAGCAAAGATCCCAATACGCAGGTGGGCGCGTGCATCGCCAGCACCAACCACCGCATCCTTTCGGTGGGCTACAACGGTACGCCCTCGGCACTCAACGATGACTTTTTCCCGTGGGGCACGAGCGATGACCCGCTGCAGGACAAGCATAACTACGTAGTCCATGCCGAAGCCAACGCCGTGCTCAACTACCGCGGCTCGCTCAAAGACCTTGAGGGTTCCACGGTCTACGTCACGCTGTTCCCGTGTCATGACTGCGCCAAGATCCTGGCGCAGGTGGGCGTGGGCGAGGTTGTCTACCTGGACAATAAGTACGCCGACACCGACGACGGCCGCATCAGCCGTCGCATTCTCGACTCCTGCGGCATTAGCTACCGCCAGGTTATCGTCGATGTCCACATCGGCACCGGGGAACAAACTCAGCAGTAGCGGCAGCGTGTGCTAGCGCCGGGCGTCGGCAAAAGCAGCTAAAAAAGCCCCGTCCCAAATTGACTGCTCGTGAAAGTCGTGTCCGCACGCATGGCTGGCGCCTAAGCGGGTACATGGCTGTAGTAACATAGCCCCTGTCCGCGGGCGTGCCCGCGTTATTGTGAGAAAGGAGCCCCTGTGGCTGTTAACGAAGAGCTGCTTAAGAAGGTTCTTGAGGAGATCCGCCCCAACCTGCAGGCTGACGGCGGCGATATGGAGTATGTGGGCGTCGACGACGAGGGCGTCGTCCAGCTTGAGCTTCAGGGTGCCTGCGCCGGCTGCCCTATGAGCGCACTGACCCTGTCCATGGGTATCGAGCGTATTCTCAAGGAGCACGTACCCGGCGTTACCCGTGTCGAGCAGGTCAATGCCTCCGGCGAGACCGAGGACCTGTACGACGAGTACGCGCCGTTCTAAGATGCGAAAGCTGCGGACGGCGTACTCCGCATAGACGTTACGCCCAAATATGCGGCTGCGAGCGAAAGGCCCGCGGCCGCATTTGTATGTAGGGAGTAGGAGGGTCGACATGCTCAACGACCTCTACCATATGCTTGATCCCGTCGCCATTTCGGCGGGGCCCATCACCATCTACTGGTACGGCTTGGCCTATGTGGTCGGAGCTCTGCTCACGGCGGTCGTCATGTACCGCACACAGCGCCGTTGGGGTTTCGATATTACAGGCGACGACCTGACAAGCGTCGTGGTCGGCGTGGTCTTTGGCCTTATCATCGGCGCCCGCCTGTTCTACGTCATCTTTTACGGCGACGGCTACTACTGGGTACATCCGCTCGAGATCTTTGCCACCAACGAGGGCGGCATGAGCTTTCATGGCGGCCTGGTGGGCGGCATCATCGGTGGCGCGCTCGTGTGCCGTATGTACAAGCTCGATGCCTGGACTATCGCCGACCTTGCCGTTATCGGTGCTCCGCTGGCCCTGTGCCTGGGGCGCTGCGCCAACTTTGTCAACGGCGAGCTGTGGGGCAAGCCGACCGATCTGCCCTGGGGTGTGATCTTCGGCGGCGCCGCGGGCGATATGCCACGTCACCCCTCCCAGCTCTACGAGGCATTTCTCGAGGGCATTGTGCTCTTCTGCATTCTGCAGGTGTTCAGCCGCAAAAAACCGCTGCTGCCCCAGGGTACGTTTATGGGCGTGTTTGTGATGGGTTACGGCATCGTCCGCTTCCTCGTTGAGTTTGTGCGCGTGCCCGATGCCCAGCTGGGCTATCTGCTGGGCGGCGTCATCACCATGGGTCAGCTGCTGAGCCTGCCGCTCGTAATCGCAGGACTGGCGCTCATCATCTTCGCCCGACACCGCAATCGCCCCCAGCGCATCTACCTCGACGCCTAGCCACCACATGTCACCACAAGGGGGACAGGCACCTTTGTGGTGGTTTTGCCGGGCAACGATGACAGAACCGTAACGTTTCCCCAGATAAAACCTGCCAAAATAAACCTGTCCCTTTTTGGCAGGTTTCTAGAAAGGCTATTCGGACTGTGAAGGATTCCGACCTCTCCGCAACGGCTGCGCGCGACGCCGCCCGCATCGTTTGGTTTAAGCGCTATCCCGCCAAGCAGACGCTCATCGCATTTTTGCTCGCGCTGTTGGCGACCACGGCGTTTTCCATCGATCCCGCCCCGGTGTCGAGCAACGCAGTCTTGGCAATTGACCCCAAAGCCTCGGGCATGCTGTACGTGTGCTACGAGGTGCTCCTCTCGTTTGCCGGCCATACCGACGCGGTCATGCTGCTTGCGCTTGCCTGCCTGCTTACGCTGCCGTTTCGCTACGTATTCTTTGGCCGCGGTGACGCTTGGCGCCCGTCGGTCGTGCTGCCATCGCTGTTCTTTGCCGTTTGCATGGTGTTCGGCCGTAGCTACGACCTTACCGATTCGGCAGAGATTGTGCTGGGCGACAAGGCACGCGTTATCTGCGCCTGGATTGGCGGCGCGGGCTGGATGCTTCTGGCGATTGTGGCCTTCTATCTGGCTTTTGAGTTTTTGGATTGGTTGAGCTCCCGCCGCATTCCGTTTTCGGAGACCCACTTTGGCCGCGTGTGGCGTGTTGCCCACGCCGTGCTCTCGGTCCATCCCTTTGTCGGGCCGTTTCTTGTGCTCATGATTGCCTGGGCGCCCACGCTTATCGCCTCGCTGCCCGGCCTCTTTATGGGAGATACGGGCGCGCAGATCCGCCAATGGTTCAACTACCCCAACGGCACGAGCGATTACCTGCGCCTGCTTAACCCCAACGTGCTGCTCAACGGCCATCATCCGGTGGTGCACACGGCCATCATCGGCTCGTGCGTGCAACTGGGGCTTTCGCTGTTCAATAGCGCCAATGCGGGCCTTGCCATCTACACCTGTGCCCAATTTGTCATCACGGCCGCCTGCATGGCCTATTCCATATCGTCGCTGCGCAAGCTGGGCGTGAGCCTGCCGGTCCGTGGCGTCACCTTGCTGTTCTTTGCGTTTATGCCGATGTTCTCCAACTATGCGGCGCTGCTGACCAAAGACGTGCTGTTTGCCGATGCGTTTTTGGTGCTGCTCGTTCAGACCGTCAAGCTCGTGGCATGTGGCCTGCCCCGTCGCGATGCCAATGCCAAGCGCGCGGGCGAACAGGCGCCTGTGCTCTTTGCACGCCACGACTGGCTGTTGCTCGTGCTGGGTGCCATGGGTTCCACGTTTTTGCGCAATGGCGGCCTGGTCTTTCCGTTGGCGGCCTGCGTGATTGCGGCGGCGTTTTGCGCTTGGGACGCGCATGTGGCCCGTCGCGTGGCCAAACAGTCTGGCGTCACGCCCTCGTACGCCACGCCACGCTTCCGCTGGGTCGGCGTGCTCGCAGTGCTTGCGCTCTGCCTTGTCTCCAACATGTATTTCACCAAGGTCTTTATGCCGGCGCACGATATCACGCCGGGCTCCAAGCGCGAGATCCTCTCGATTCCGTTTCAGCAGACGGCACGCTTCGTCCAAAAGCACGACGGCCTTAATTCGGGCGTTAACCCCAAGGTCAAAGACGATGGCACGATTGAGGAAGCTCCCTGCGACGGCTTGGTGACCGATGAGGAGCACGCTGTGATTGATCGCGTGCTTAAGTACGAGAACCTGGGTCGTCGCTACAACCCCGACAAATCGGATGCCGTCAAAAACTGCTTCAATGAGTACGCCTCGCAGGAGGACATCAAGGCCTATTTTAAGGTGTGGGCCCAGATGTTCAAAAAGGACCCCGAGTGCTATATCTCGGCGCTCGTCAATAACTACTACGGGTACTTCTATCCGAGCGCTCGCGATGCGTGGGTCTACAGCACGGCGCGCAGTGCCGAGATCATGGCGAAGCCCGATAACCTCAAGTACTTCGACTTCCATCCGGTCGACAGCAAAGCCGTGCGCTGGTGCGACCACCTGATTAACCTGTACCGCGTGGCGGTGCAGCGCATTCCGTTTATCTCGCTCACCATGAGCTCGGCCACCTACGTGTGGATCATGATCATCGTGGTGGTCTACCTGTTGCGCCGCCATTCGTGGCGCGCGCTGGCCATCTGGATACCGCTACTGGGTGTGCTCGCTGTGTGCCTGATTGGTCCATGTAACGGGTCGACCTACATGCGCTATCTGTACCCGGTCATTGCATGCATGCCTTTCTCCATCGGCGCCACGATCACCCGCAGCGACCGCCTGTGGACCTAACCAAAGATTGGCGCATTGGGGTCAGGCTGCTTTGTGCCAAGGGGCTGCATCATCACGACGCCTTC
This sequence comes from uncultured Collinsella sp., assembly GCA_937958315.1. Lineage (GTDB taxonomy): Bacteria > Actinomycetota > Coriobacteriia > Coriobacteriales > Coriobacteriaceae > Collinsella. The sequence goes on from CALFGH010000045.1 coordinate 4,627, forward strand.
ATTTTGGGGTTTATCTTGCAGGCCGGTAGGTATATCATAACGACGTTTGTTTATATTGCCCGAGCATTCGCGCTGGGCTTTAGGTCGAAACCGATAGGAGACACGTATGTCCGGACACTCTAAGTGGGCCACAACCAAGCATCGTAAGGGCGCGCAGGACGCCAAGCGTTCCGCCCTCTTCTCCAAGCTCAGCCGCAACATCACCGTTGCTGCCCGTCTCGGCGGCGACCCGCTGCCCGAGAACAACGCCAGCCTCGCCGCTGCCGTTGCCAAGGCTAAGGCTCAGTCCATGCCTAAGGACAAGATCAAGTCCGCTATCGATAAGGCCTTTGGTTCGGGTGCCGACGCCGCCGTCTACGAGAACATCGTGTACGAGGGCTACGGTCCCGCCGGTGTTGCCGTCTACGTCGACTGCCTGACCGACAACCGCAACCGCACTGCCGCCGACGTCCGTTCCGCCTTCTCCCACGCTGGTGGCAACCTGGGCACCTCGGGCTCCGTCGCCTTCCAGTTTGAGCGCAAGGGCCAGATCGTCGTCGCCAAGGAGATCCTGGACGAGAACGCCAAGAAGGAGACCATGATCGCCAACGGTGCTGCCGGTGACGAGGATGAGTTCATGATGGCGATCGCCGAGGCCGGTGGTGAGGACTACGAGGACGCCGGCGAGGAGTGGATCGTCTGGACCGCTGCCAACGACGTCATGGCTGTCTCCAAGGCACTCGAGGAGCAGGGCGTCCAGGTCAAGGGCTCCGAGACCACCATGGTCCCGACCACTCCGACCGAGGTCTCCGGTGCCGACGCCAAGAAGGTTCAGCGCCTCATCGACCGTCTTGAGGAGCTCGACGACGTCCAGGACGTCTACAGCACCATGGACATGACCGACGAGGTCATCGCTGCCCTCGAGGAGGAGTAGCGCCCGCACGGATTGAGCCGTGCATATCTGGGCATAATGAAGCGAGCATGCAAGCCTCGTGGAATAGATGAGCCGGATCCGCGTGCATGAGGCACCGGACCCGGCTCTTTTATAATGATGCGAATCGTTTTGCATTCTGTGGATCGAGATTTGAAGGGAGCGCTGTATGCGCGTGCTCAAACGAGCCCTGGCGATCGTGTATCTTGCCTCCGCCGTCGTGGCGCTGGGTACGTTAGTCTGCCAGTTTTGGGGGCCATATACCTATCGCTTTATGCTGCTGATGCGCGATCCGCTGCCTCGCATCGTTGTTACGGCGTGCGGCGGTGTCGTGGCGCTCGGCGTGCTCGTGGGTTTCTTCCGCCTGATGTTTGCTCGTCGCGAGCCGTCCTGCGTGCATTCGGCGGGGGAGCGCAATATCGAGGTCACGCTCGCTGCCCTCTCCTCGTGTGCCCGCACCGCGGCAGAGCGCGACGACCGAGTGATGATCGAGCATGTCGAGGCGCGCGTGCAGGGCTCCGACGAATCGCACGTCCGTTTTAAGGTTGACGCCATCGCGCTCGACGACCGGGACGTGGCCTCCCTTGCAGCCGCGATGCAGCAACGTATCGAGGAGGCCTGCGACACTATGCTCGGCACGCCGGGCACGACTGCGCGCGTTCGTTTTTTGCCGTCCAAGACTACCGTCCAGACCGTGGAGGTTTCCGGTGAGTGATACCAATCAAGACAAGACCGCCCGCACGCCGCGCCTGACTATCGATCAGAGTGCCGCGCCGGCAGGCGAGGTCGTCGATCCCAAGGTAGAGGGTACCGAGTCACATGACGCGGTCGCCGATGATTTTGATGAGGCCATGGGTCTCATCAAGGGTACGGGGGCAGCCATCTGGAGCTATGCCGTCCGTCATCCCAACACCACGCTTGGAGCCGTCGCTGGTTTTGTGCTCGCCGTGCTGGTGCTCACGCTCGGCCTGTGGGATACGCTCGTCATCGCTTTCTTTGTGCTGATCGGCGCCGTGATTGGCCAGATCCGCGACGGCGAGAACGGGATCGTCAACTTCTTCGGCCGTCTGTTTAGCGGCCGCTAGCATGTATTCGACCGCCGCGTGTGCGGTGGGCATAAGGAGGAACCATGGCTTTTAACACGAAGGTCGATGTGGCCGATACCGAGCTCGAGGTAGACGAGACCGTCACCGCCGAGGCCGAGGACGTAACGCTCGAGGACGAGGCGCTCGTCGAGGCCGAACCCGCCGACGATGCGGACGAGGATGATGGGGAAGCGGACGAGTCCGAGGACTCGCTGACCTATTCCAACGGTGTGATCGAGAAGATCGTCGCCATGGCCACCCGCGAGGTACCGCACGTCCTGGGCATGAAGGGCAACCTCATGCACTTTGTGCAGGAGCAGTTTGGTGCCGAGAATCTGACCAAGGGCGTGACAGTCGAGGTCACCGATGACAACCGCGTGGTCGTTAACATTTCCGTCATTATCGAGTACGGCGCCTATGCGCCCGCGATTTTCGACGACGTCAAGGCGCGCGTGACCGAGCGTCTGGCTGCGATGACCGGCCTTGAGGTGGCAGGCGTCAACCTACGCATCGAGGATGTCATCACCCCCGAGGAGTACGAGCACCGCACCAACCAGCACGAGTAACCTACCAAAAAGGGATGTTTATTTTAGCAGGTTTTATCTGCGAAAACGTCAAACGGCCGGCCGCACGGATGTATG
>CALFGH010000046.1 GCA_937958315.1 uncultured Collinsella sp.
GTCGTGCGAGTGTCAACGATATGAAGCGTGTCGAAGTGCTGGTGTTGATGGAGATTGCCCAGCAATCCGAAAGTGGCGGGACATATGGCTTCTCGCGCAAAACGCTTGCGGAGCACGTTGGGGTGTCTCCGTATCGAGCCCGCGCCGCAATTGAGCGCTTGGATTCTGACGGTTTGATCGAGGTCGTTTCGCGTTATAGCGAGGATGGCGGCCAGCTTGCAAATGGTATTTGCCTTACCGAGCGCGGCGGGTGGTATCTGAGAGGCATCCGCGCGGGTATGCTCGTTCGGGATATGCTCAGGGACGAGCTTGCCGATCGGTAGCGATCTGCCGCCTAAGTTGTTGTTACGCCGCTCGGGTCCCGGGCGGCGTTTTGTTTCGAGATGGAGAAATGCAAGCACTTTGGTGAAAAATGGCGAACTGCTTCTTTCTCGAGTATTACAATGAAGACCCGTAAGATGTGTATGGACAACTTCTACGGGAAGCGCAGGTAATTCAATATGACTAAGCATGTGTTTGTGACCGGCGGCGTGGTTTCGTCTTTGGGCAAGGGCATTACCGCGGCATCGCTGGGCCGTTTGCTCAAGTCGCGCGGCTACAAGGTGACGATGCAAAAGGCCGATCCGTATCTGAACGTCGACCCCGGCACCATGAGCCCGTTCCAGCATGGCGAGGTCTTTGTGACTGAGGACGGCTACGAGTCCGATTTGGACCTGGGCCACTACGAGCGCTTTATTGACGAGAACCTGACCCGCGATTCTAACTTTACGACGGGCGCCATTTACAAGAGCCTGATCGCCCGCGAGCGTCGCGGTGACTTTTTGGGCGGTACCGTCCAGGTGATCCCGCACGTCACCAATGCCATCAAGGACAAATTCCGCCGCATTGAGGAGCAGACTGGCTCCGACGTTGTCATTACCGAGCTGGGCGGCACGATCGGCGACATCGAGTCGCAGCCGTTTGTGGAGGCTATCCGCCAGTACCGCAAGGAGGCCGGTCCCGAGAACGTCTGCTACATCCACGTATCGCTCGTTCCCTATATCGCCGCCGCCCACGAGGTTAAGACCAAGCCCACGCAGCACTCCGTTAAGGAGCTGCGCAGCTTTGGTATCCAGCCTGACATTATTGTGCTGCGCTCCGATCACCATATTGACGACGCTATTCGCGGCAAGATCGCAAGTTTCTGCGACGTCGACACCGACTGTGTCTTTACCAACGAGGACTGCGCGAGCATTTACGACGTGCCGCAGCTGCTCGCCGAGCAGGACTTTGACCTGCGCATTTGCGAGCGCCTTGGCCTTGATCCGCGCGAGCGCGATATGAGCGCATGGAATGAGTTCCTGCGCAAGCAGAATCATGCCAACCATCATGCCGATAAGGTTAAGATTGCCGTCGTGGGTAAGTACACCCAGCTTCCCGACGCATATCTGTCGGTTATCGAGGCCCTGCATCACGCAGGCGTTTTCTACGATCGTCACGTAGATGTGCAGCTGGTCGATGGCGAGAGCCTCGATGCCGAAAACGTCAATGAGGTTTTGGGCGACGCGTCGGGCATCCTGGTTCCCGGCGGCTTTGGCAAGCGCGCCCTGGAGGGCAAGATCCTCGCGGCAGAGTTTGCTCGCGAGCACAAGATTCCGTATCTGGGCATTTGCCTGGGTATGCAGGTTGCCGTGTGCGAGTTCGCCCGCAACGTTGTCGGCCTTGCCGGTGCCAGCTCCTCCGAGTTTGATCCGGACGGTCCGTTTAGCGTCATCGACCTGATGAGCTCGCAGGAGGACGTGACCGAGAAGGGCGGCACCATGCGCCTGGGCGCCTATCCGTGCAAGCTCGCTGCCGATACTCTCGCGCGTGAGGCGTATGGTGAGGAGCTTGTCTATGAGCGCCACCGTCACCGCTTTGAGTTCAACAATGCCTTCCGTGATCAGCTCGAGGACGCCGGTCTTGTCATCTCGGGCCTTTCACCCGACGAGCGTCTGGTCGAGATGGTCGAGCTGCCGCGCGATGTGCACCCGTGGTACGTGGCCACTCAGGCCCACCCCGAGTTCAAGAGCCGCCCCACCAATCCTCAGCCGCTGTTCCGTGAGTTCGTGCGTGCCTCGATTGGTCAGCATGAGGGTGTCGATCGCCTACAGGTGACGCCCATGAATCGTGCGACGGACTAAGGTTGCCGTCGAATAGGGAACATATCGAAGAAGCTCCTTCGTCGCTCGCTGTGGCGGCGGGGGAGTTTCTTGATTACCTTGCAGTCGAGCGGGGCTTGGCACGTAACACGATTGCCGCCTATCGCCGAGACCTGACGACCTACTGTGCCTATCTGGAGCGGACGGGCATTGCGTCCTTTGAGGACGTGAGTCGGCGGGTCATTGAGGACTTTATCGCCGATCGGCGCGATGGGGGCTATTCCGATGCCTCGGTGGAGCGCGCGCTTGCTGCCGTCAAAGGCCTGCATGCCTTTTTGGTGCGCGATGGGGCCGTGACCCAAAATCCTACGGCGGCGTTGCGTTTGCCAAAAAAGGCCGAGCGCCTGCCGGAGTGCCTTTCGGTGGAGGATGTTTCGGCATTGCTCGACCAGGATTTTCCGGATGGTGAGATGGGTCTGCGCGATCGCGCTATCTTGGAAGTGCTGTATGGGTGCGGCCTGCGCGTGAGCGAGCTGGTGGGGCTCGATGTGAGTGATATCCATGCCGATGACGGCTTTGTGCTGGTTCGCGGCAAGGGCTCCAAGGAGCGTCTGGTCCCTTTGGTGGGAAGCGCGGCGCGTGCCCTGACGCACTATATATGTGATGGGCGCCGACTTCTGGCGGCTCATGCTCGTGGGACAGAGACGCCGGCGGTCTTTTTAAACAAGAACGGCGGGCGTCTGTCGCGTCAGGGTGTTCACGTCATATGCGAGCGCTACGGACGCCAGGTGGGGTTGGTGGGACTCCATCCGCACACGTTGCGCCACTCCTTTGCCACCCATATGCTCGCGGGCGGCGCGGACCTTCGCGTGCTGCAGGAGATCTTGGGACACGCCGATATATCGACGACGCAGGTCTACACGCATGTCGATCGTACGCAGCTGACCGAGGTTTACCTTGCGGCCCACCCGCTGGCACATCGCTAATACGCTGCTGAGCTGCGATTACATGCTATCCGAGGACGGACCCCCGATTGCTGGAACGTGCTGTTGCGCACGTTTTGGCAATCGGGGGGTCCGTCCCATTTTGCGTCACCGGCCAATGGCACGGCGGGGTGTACATGCCGCGCGTGGGAGAGTTTGGGGGCGATGTGAACGGCATGTAAAGGGACATAAAAATCGCCTCAAGGTCAACTTGAAGGTTGAGGTTGAAAGGCGGGGTGCTACAGGTGGCATCCCGCCTTTGCTCTAAACACAACATATTGTGTTTTCGAACATATGCTCGGGGTGTTTTGCAACATATAGGGGGTGGAGTGGTGG
>CALFGH010000047.1 GCA_937958315.1 uncultured Collinsella sp.
AAGGTCTTCGACGAGGCCGAGAACCGCATGCACACCATCAAGGCCGTCATGTACGCCACGCTCAAGTAAGTGCATCTAGCATCTCGCTCGGGGTGTATTGTTGAACACCCCGAGCGGCTTTATCTGGTAAAAATCTCGCATCGAGCGGCAGGCACGGCACGGAAGAGCCGCTTCGGGCGAGATCAGTAAATGATTTATGAAGGGGGGATGAGAACTATGACTGAGACCGCTAAGAAAAAGCGCGGTATGCCTTCATCGTTCACCATTCTTCTTGCTCTGCTGGCAATTGTTGCAGTAGTTACCGTTATCGTCTCCGGCACGTCCGGCGGCGCGGTTACTGCCGCCCGTCTGAGCGATTTCTGCACCGCCCCGATTAAGGGCTTCGCTGACGCTCTGCCCGTCTGCCTCTTCGTTATGATCCTGGGCGGCTTCCTCGGCATGATGACCGAGACCGGCGCCCTGGACAACGGCATTGCCGTTCTGGTGCAGAAGCTTAAGGGCAACGAGATCATGCTCATTCCCGTGCTGATGCTCATCTTCTCCCTCGGTGGTACCACCTATGGTATGTGCGAGGAGACTGTTCCCTTCTACGCCCTGCTTGCCGCTACCATGATGGCCGCTGGCTTCGACCCGATGGTCGGCGCCGCTACCGTCCTGCTCGGCGCTGGCTGCGGCTGCCTGGGCTCCACGGTTAACCCGTTCGCCGTCGGCGCTGCCGTCGACGCTCTGACCGGCGTTGGCATTGAGGTCAACCAGTCCATCATCATCGGCCTCGGTGCCGTCCTGTGGATTGTTACCACTGCCATGTCCATCTTCTTCGTCATGAGCTATGCCAAGAAGGTCAAGGCTGACAAGGGTTCCACCATCCTGTCGATGCAGGAGCTCAAGGACGCCGAAGAGGCTCACGGCAAGGCTGCTTCCGAGGTTCACAATGAGGTCAAGCTCACCGGTCGTCAGAAGGGTGTTCTGATCGCCTTTGCCTTCACCTTCGTCGTCATGATCGTCGGCTTCATTCCGCTGGCCGACCTCAACGAGGGCGTCGCCAACTTCTTCGACGCTGGCGCTGTCTACGACGCCGACGGTAACGCCGTCGTCCAGGGCTGGTCTGCCCTGATCACCGGCCTGCCCATTGGCCAGTGGTACTTCGACGAGGCTTCCACCTGGTTCTTCCTCATGGCCGTCCTGATCGGTATCATCGGCGGTCTGTCCGAGAAGCAGATCGTTAACACCTTCATCACCGGCGCTGCCGACATGATGTCCGTTGTTCTCGTCATCGCCCTCGCCCGTGGTATCTCCGTCCTCATGGCTAACACCGGCCTCGACGTCTACGTCCTCGACGCTGCCGCCAATGCTCTGGCTGGCCTGTCCGGCGTGATCTTCGCTCCCATGAGCTTCCTGGTCTACTTCGGCCTGTCCTTCCTGATCCCCTCGACCTCTGGTATGGCTACCGTCTCCATGCCCATCATGGGACCGCTGGCTGTTAAGCTCGGCTTCTCGCCCGAGGTCATGGTCATGATCTTCTCCTCTGCCATCGGCGTTGTGAACCTGTTCACCCCGACCTCCGGCGCCATCATGGGTGGTCTCGCCCTGGCCAAGATCGAGTGGACGACCTGGCTCAAGTTTGCCCTTAAGCTCATCGTCGCTCTCTCCGTCGTCTGCGCCATCATCCTGACCGTCGCTTGCGTGATGCTCTAAGTACCCAACGGGTACCTCACGGAAACCTTGACGATCCTGTAAAGGATCACCTGGTCATCGTCTGTCCGGTGGGGTCAACCCACCGGTAGACTCCTACCTTTAGCCCCCTCCCGTTCCGTGCGCGGGAGGGGGCGCACTTATGTTGCGCGGTTCTACGAACCGCGCAACCAGTCGACGCTGCGCGCCGCCCAGGACGACAATTTGTCATTCAAAAGGCAAGGCATGACCAAAAGGTCTATGCCTTGCCTTTTTCATGCCAACTTGTACGTCCCGGACGTCGCTCGCTGACTTATGCTCAACCTGCGATGTTCCACTTATTGGTGCAGGGGGCTGTTTGCTCGCTCTGGTGCCCGTTCGCTGTCCGTTCTCTGCCCGCGACGTTTCTGTTGTTGGTGCAAAGGTGTGAGGTTACTTTGCGCCAAAAGGGGAAGTTGCGGTGGAATAGTTCCTGTTTGGCCGTCTTGAGGGGTTAAACAGGAACTATTCCACCGCAACTTATCGATGGCATGTTTGGTTCGTGCCTGTTGATGGCCTGGGCATCGGGGAGGGTCTGCTCCGTTATAATCGCCTAGGACATTAAATGGAAACGGGACGGGAGCCATACATGCGCCAGGGTTTCGACAACGCGAAGTATATCGAGCTGCAGGCTGCTCACATTAAGGAGCGCATCTCGCAGTTTGGCGGCAAACTGTATTTGGAGTTTGGCGGCAAGCTGTTTGACGACTATCATGCGAGCCGTGTGCTACCGGGTTTTGAACCGGACAGCAAGTTCCGCATGCTCAAGAGCATTGCCGATGATGTTGAGGTCATCATCGCAATCAATGCAAACCATATCGAGAAGAACAAGGCCCGTGGCGACCTTGGCATTACCTATGACGAGGACGTCTTGCGCCTGGTCGACCTGTTCCGCGGCAACGGTTTTGCTGTCGCGGCCGTGGTTATCACGCAGTATGCCGGTCAGCCCGCTGCCGACGTCTTCCGCAATCGTCTGAATGCACTCGGCATCCCCGCCAAGCTGCACTATCCCATTGAGGGCTATCCGCACGACGTCGATCTGATCGTTTCTGACGAAGGCTACGGCAAGAACGAGTTCGTCGAGACCACGCGTCCGCTCGTTGTCGTGACGGCGCCCGGCCCTGGCTCGGGCAAGCTCGCCACCTGCCTCTCACAGCTGTATCACGAGCATAAGCACGGCACCGCCGCCGGTTATGCCAAGTTTGAGACCTTCCCGGTCTGGAATCTTCCCCTGACGCATCCGGTCAATATTGCCTACGAGGCCGCCACGGCGGACCTCGACGATGCCAACATCATCGATTCCTTTCACCTTGAGGCCTACAACAAGACCACGGTCAACTACAACCGAGACGTCGAGGCTTTCCCGGTGGTTCGTGCCCTGATGGAAAAGATTCTGGGGGAGAGCCCCTACCAGAGCCCCACTGACATGGGTGTAAATATGGTCGGCTTTGCCATCACCGATGACGATGCCTGTCGCGATGCCTCCAAGATGGAGATCGTCCGCCGCTACTTTGCTGCGGTCGAGGCCGTACGCCGCACCGGTGTGGGCGATGAGCAGGTTGATCGTCTCAAGATCATTATGAAGAAGGCCGGTATCGACAAGAATTACTCGCCGGCGCGCTCGGCCGCCCTTACCAGGGAGCAGCTGACGGGCAGTCCCGTGGGCGCCATGGTCATGCCGGACGGTTCCGTGGTGACCGGTAAGACCTCAACGCGTTTGGGCGCTGCGAGTTCGCTGATCATGAATGCCCTCAAGCATGTCTCGGGCGTCGACCTTGAGCTCGAGGTCATCAGCGACGAGGCGATCGAGCCCATCAGCAAGCTCAAGACGCATTTCCTGGGCAGCAAAAACCCGCGCCTCCACACCGACGAGACGCTTATGGCGCTGTCGATCACCTCGGCTACGAGCGAGACGGCCGCTCGTGTCCTTTCGGGCTTGGAGCAGCTGCGCGGTTGCGATGCCTTCTTTAGCGTGATTATCTCGCCGACGGACGAGACGGTGTTGCGCAAACTGGGCATCAACGTGTGCTGCGAGCCCAAGTTTGAGCGTCGTGGTTTCTTCCATCGCTAAGTTTGAAGCACTGCGTTAATTGCATCGCATTTTGGCCGTATCGGGTTAGCGCCCGGTACGGCTTTTTGATCAATAAAGCGTCAATTTGGGCGAAAAATAGCCGTTTACCTGCCTAAAAACAATTTGCGCGGTATACAATAACCGTAACTGTTTCATCCTTAGCGGGATGCCGCATGATGGATATTACCTGCCATCGTGAGGTGTGTCGGTCGTGCACGGCGCGCTGGATGCTCGTGCTCGGTTAGAGGAGGCTGCCATGGCGGGCAAGGGTCGTGCGAGTGTCAACGATATGAAGCGTGTCGAAGTGCTGGTGTTGATGGAGAT
>CALFGH010000048.1 GCA_937958315.1 uncultured Collinsella sp.
TCGCCCGCCAGCGACGCCTCGGCCTCGGCGATGGCGGCCTGCACGCCCATGTTGTCCAGCGCGGCGTCCTTGTCGGTCACGCGCACGGCGACCTGCGCCTGCGGCAGCAGCTTGCACGGAGCCGTGAGCTGCGAGAGTGTCTCGCGCTCGGCACGAATCACTTCCATCACGCGCAGCGAGGTCATAATGCCATCGCCCGTGCGCTCGATATCGCCAAAGATCGTGTGGCCCGTCTGCTCGCCGCCCAGGCTGTAGCCGCCCTCGCGCATCTTGGCATACACATGACGGTCGCCCACGCCGCTGGTCACGGCGCTCAGACCGGCAAGCTCCAGCGACTTGACCAGGCCAAAGTTGCTGGCGATCGTCGGCACCACGGTACCGCCCGAGAGGCGCCCGTGCTTGTTAAGATACACGCCGCACACGTACAGGATCTGGTCGCCGTCGACCACGCGACCGCGCTCGTCCACGGCCAGGCAGCGGTCGGCATCGCCGTCGTAGGCAAAGCCCACGTCCAGCCCCTGCTCCACCACGTGGCGCTGCAGGCGCTCCATATGCGTGGAGCCGCAGTCGACGTTGATGTTAAAGCCATCGGGCGCGGCGTTAATCACGCGCACATCGGCGCCCAGCGCATCGAACACCGGCTTGGCCACCGAGGATGCCGAGCCGTTGGCACAGTCGAGACCGATCTTGACGCCCTGCAGTGAAAAGTTCGCACTTGCAATGAGCGAGGCAATATAGCGGTTGCGACCCTGCATGTAGTCCACCGTGGCACCGATGTGGTTGCCCGTGGCCAGCGGCACTTCGCTCTTGCCATCGATGTAATCCTCGATGAGCTCCAGCACGTCCTCGTCCATCTTATAGCCGTCGCTGTTGACGAGCTTAATGCCGTTATCGCAAAACGGGTTGTGGCTTGCGCTGATCATGATGCCGCAATCGAAGCAGCCCTCCACGGTCTGATGCGCCACGCCCGGCGTCGGGATCACATGCAGCATGTAGGCGTCCGCGCCGCTCGCGACCAAGCCACTCACCAGCGCCGCCTCGAACATATAGCTCGAGCGACGCGTATCCTTGCCCACGATCACGCGCGCCTTGGTCCCGCGGTTGGCGCCGTAATACCAGCCCACAAAGCGGCCGATCTTATAAGCGTGCTCTACCGTCAGCCCAACGTTGGCCTCGCCGCGAAAGCCGTCGGTGCCAAAGTACTTCATATCTTACTTATCCTGTTCAAACGTTTGAGCGGTTGGCGTGGTGCGGACCTTAAGCGCTTTGTGCCCAGAGTCCTTCGAAGTCGTAACCGTGTACTCGACCTTTACGTCTTGTCCAAGAAGCATGTGGACGCCGCCCCATGCAACCTTCAGACCATCGTGCGTCGCTTCGTTCATCTCGATAGAACCGGAGCCCGAAGTCTTAATGTCCGAAATGCTGCCTCCCGCGGGAGCATAGAGATAGAGCCTCAGCACCTCGTCATCAATATCCTGGCTAATGCCGTTATGGCCCTGGAAATAACCAGGCATCTCGGCCTTCTCCTGGGGGGTCATCGTGTTCTTGAGCGTGGTGGTCACTCGATACGTCGTCGAGCCATCGGCATTTTCAACCGAAGAATCGATGGTGACTCGCTTATCAAGGAACCAATCCATCTTTGAATAGCTGTAGTTGTTCACAAAGACGCCCAAGATCGGAGCCTCAGACGCATCGTTTTGGAGAGCGCCGGAAATGCCAAGGGCCTTCGCGGCCTTTTCCTCGTCATCGTTTCTCGAATACATGAGGATGCGACCCTCGGAAGCACCCTTTTCGATGGCTCCAGCGATCTTAGTAATATCGCTGGAGCCCAGTTCGTCCACGATCTTGTTAAAAGCCGAGCCAGCAACCGCCGCAAAAATGGCGTCCTGTTCCTCAACCGGGTAATTCCAATAAATATCGTGCAGCAGCACCTTTGCAGCGTTGCTTCCATCGACGACGGTGCCGTCGGGAAGCTGCGTGCCGCCCACAATGCCGAGCATATACTGCAAAAATACCGGATCGACTGCAAATACGCCGTCGATGTCATCTCCGACAATGGCCTTCTGCATATCGCTGGCAAGCTGAGCCGCACGCGGATAATCGGGTGTCATCGTAACGTCGCCCATCGTGTATCCGAGCGTGTTGAATCCGGTCAGGCCCCATCCGGTCGTGAACAAGTTTGCCTCTTCATCGGTGATGGGAAGCGGGCTCAAGGGCTCTTTCATCATGTCGACTTTGACAAAATCGCCCAGTTCGAGCTTACCGTCAGTCACTGACATCACGCCGCGCGAACCCGGGAAACCGCCGCAGGCGCGAATCTCGACATTGCTCATCGCGAGCACAAGATAATGGCGCGTCTGGCCGTTGGCGCCGAGCATCTGGGGCAGAACGGGGGCAATCTTCTCTGCCGCGTCGACTACACCGTCCAGGGTGGCAAAGCCGTCCTTTGCCTTATCGACCAGCTCGGTCACCTGGGCGATATGCGTATCGCCAATACCCTGCACCTTTTTGTTGGCGCTCTTGAACGCCTTCGAGCTATCGGAGAGCGAATCGGCGACCGCCTGCAGCGCGGACACGTTGATTGTCCCGTCCTGGAACAGCTTACCGGGCGTTGCCTGAGCGAGATTATCGGCCATGGGGACCAGCGCGCCGCTCGAAACATCGGACAGAGCGTCGACCATGGTGCGGGCGGCATTAATGTCGCCGCCGTACACCGGAATGAACGAAGCCATCGTCCACACCGGACTCGAGGTCTCCTTCTTCATGCTGCTGCAGAGCTCGTCAATTTTTTTCGCATCGTCGGGCAGGGTCGAAAAATCGCCCGACGTGACCTTGTCCTTAAGGCCGCCGACGATCTCGACTGTTTCCTTTGCCTGGCTCTTCACGGTTTTTGCCGAGTTAAACAGCATGAAGCCACTCACGCCAAAAGCGACAAGAACCACCGCGACGATGGCAGCGACAACAGCCGCAACGCGGCGCTTCTTGCGCTCGCCCTTGCGATGGCGATGGCGAACCAGGCCGTTCGAGGTCGGGCTCGTCGAGGAATCACCGCCGTAGTTCAAGCCAAAATCGTAATAATCTTCTTTAGAGCCCGAGCCCTTAAACTCGGCACCGTCGTCATTGAGACGGGCAAACGTGCCGGTTTCGGAAGCGCCCGTATAGATAGTGCCTAGGTTACCCGTAAGCCCTGCGTCTCCAGCAGAAGAAGCACTATTGGCGGGATTGGCAGAGTTGACGGGGCCGGCGTTGTGGGCGCGATGAGCGTTGTTAGCGGGGCCAGTGGAGCCGGCGACATTTGCACCGCCCGTTGGCGCCGGACGGACCCCGGCCGACGAAGCCGCAGAGCCCGCCCCGCCCGGAAATGCCTGCCTGCCTACGCGACCAGCCTGTTTTGCCTTTTGAGACTGTTCGTACAGAGCGGCAAACATCGCCGTTTCGCCCGGAGACGTACGGTTGCCAGCACCGTTTTGGCTGGATCCACTCGGTACGCCAGCGTTTCCAGTCCCATTTGAACGCGGCGGAACTGCAGGGCGCTCGCCGTCGCCGTTCTTAAAGTGGTTACCAGCCATAGAGGAGTCCTCGCAATACTAAAAGTCAATAACGCTATTAGTTTATGACATATTTGGCATCGTCAGTTAAACTCCAGATGCAGGCACCAATTCGCGGAATTGTGGTGCAACACCGCGTCCGTCTAGGCAGCGGCGTGAGCTATACCGTCAGAAACATCATCACGATGATCATGGCAAAGCCGATAAGGTCGGTCGGCAAAAACACCGTGCCCAGCATAACAGCGCTGGTGATAGTCGCCGAAACCGGCTCCACAGTTCCGATGAGGCTCGCACGCACCGAGCCGATGTCCTTAACGCCCTGCATATACAGCATGTAGGCAAAAAACGAGCCAATGACCACAAACACCGCGAGCGCTTCGACGGTAGCCGTATCGAGGGCCGGCATATGAGCCCACGGCTGCACAAAGACGCACGAGACCACGCCCGCTGTGAGCATGGCAGAGCCTGTAACGATGGGGCTGCCGTATTCGGGCAGAATCTTGGCGGGAATCACCGCCATACAGGCGGCGCTAACCGCACACATAAGGCCTGCGACCAGGCCAAGCGGCGATATGCTCAGACTGGTAGGGTCGCCGCCGGTAGCGATTAAAAAGGTGCCGCCCAGGGCCAACCCAATGCCAACGGCCTCACGCACGCGAGGCATGCGATGGTCGATCACGCAGGTGTAGCCCATAATGATGACCAGTTGCAAGCACTGGAGCACCGTCGCAGTTCCGGCATTGGTCAGGCGCACGGCCGAAAGATAACAAAACTGGTTAAAGAGCAGGCCAAAAGCGGTAAAGAGCAGCAGCTGCTTGCGATCGGCGGGCGTCGTCCAAAGCTTGACCAGGCGTGCGCGGTCGCGCGTGACAACCACAGCCATAAAGAGCAGGCCGGCGAGAATCTGCCGTATGCTCATAAGCCACAGCGTATCGACATGGTAGGTATCGAACAAAAAACTCGCGCTGGTACCCGAGAAACCCCAAAACGAACCGCCCACCAGCGTGGCTAAAACACCCGTGATCATCTTGCGCGTCTGGGCGTCGTTGAGACGGTCGCGCCAGGCGCGACGGGTGTTGCGGCTGAGCTCGTCAGTCCCCTCGGGCACGGCAAAATCGGACGCCGCCGTCATCGGTACCGAAGTCTTTTTGCGTGCCCGCTGCGCTGCGCGCTCCTGCTCCATTCCACTCCCCCGAAATCAATTGGCAACAAAGCGCTCAAACTGTAGCACGAATATCGGCATGAAAAAGCAGACGATTCGGAACATCTACGGGCGTCCAATTTGCAGGGACGAAAGGCGCAGACGCGCTATGCCGAGTGGTTGGAATCGTCTAGGGCGCCGGGGTCGGCTTCCGCACTTTCATCGGTATGGCCACCGTCGTTCTGCTCCTTGGCGTTGTCCTGGCCTTCCTGCTCGCGGCGACGTTTTTCGCGAATCTGCTCCACGGCTGCGCGCAGGGCGGCCTCGTCCTCGGCGCGCGCCACCTCTTGCGTGGTCTTGACCATATGGCGAATCTCGAGCACCAGCAGCGCAATCAACGGCACCACGATCAGCGGAAAGAACAGCAGCGGATTGGTGAGCAGCGACACCACCACGCCCAGGCCTGCCGAGACAAAGACCACGCGGCCCACCACATCGGTGGCGGGCACGGGCGCGGCGTCCTCGACCGGATTGGCGTCGCCCTTGGTGTGATAGACCGGCGTGCCGTCGGCTGCATCCTCCACGGCAACGATGCGGTGCGTGTTGAGCGAACCCTCCAGCGTGTCATCGGACGAATGGAAGGTGATGATATCGCCCACCTGGTAGACCTGGCTGTTGTCGGTATCGACGACGATAAACGAATGCACGGGAATTGCCGGCTCCATCGAGCCGGTCAGCGTGCGCATAAAGCCATAGCCCATGATGGTGGGAATCTCGCCGGCGGGCGTGAACACCGTGCGCAGCAGCACCACAAAGGCGACCAGGATCACCACGGTCGTCAACACGTTGATCATGCGAAGCACGTGCTTCATCACTTGTCGGCGTCCTTTGCGGAAAGCGCAGTGTCGGCGGCGTCGGCGGCATCCTTTGCAGAAGGCGCGGCATCGGTCGCGGCACCCGCGTCGCCCTCGGCACCCGCAGCCAG
>CALFGH010000049.1 GCA_937958315.1 uncultured Collinsella sp.
CACGCTCAGCAGGCAGCGCATCGGCACCCATCTCGATCAGCCACTGGCAGGCGGCATGGAACGCCGAGCCCAGCGCCATGGGGTTGCCGGCGGGCTCAACGGCGGCCACGTCTGCATCCGTCATCTCCGAGCCATCCGACTCTGCATCATCGCCGGACTCGTCCATGGGAACACGAGCCTCGGCGGCACGGTCTTCTGTCTCGGCATGGAGCGCCGCGGCGATTGACGAGTAGCTATACGAGTCACGCATCGGATACGGACAGATGCCCATGCGCACGCCCACTGCCTGGGGATACACGAGTTCAAACGCATCGGGCTCGGGGTCGGCAGGGCCGGGAACAGCGGCGCGGGCATCTGCACCGGCGCCCTCCGGCTCCGCATCGCCGCGGACAAGCCTGCCCTCGGCATCCAGTGAAGCGTTGGCCTCAAACGCCTGCTCGCCAAAGGTAAAGTTCGCCAGCGTGATGAGCTCGTAGTCGCCCGGCTGGGAGTTGTCGAACACCAGGCGGTCGGCATCGAGCTGCGGCATGTCCAGAGCGTCGGTCGGCAAAATACGGCGCAGCACGTCGTAGGTCAGATCGGTCTCGACGTCGAAGGTCGGCGCCGTCACCTTGCCACGGCTCACGCCGGCATCCATCGCCAAGATCACCAGCTCGCGCGCACGCGTCATGGCGACATAGAGCAAACGAGCCCGCTCTTCGAGCGAAAGCTGAAGGTCGTCGTTGCGCAAGCGAGCAAATGCCTCGGCGGGAGAACCCGTCGCACAGACGTCCTCCATGAGCTCCGGCGGCAACCACAGCGACGTGCCCTTGCCCTTAAACGCATGCTCAAACTGCTTTTTAACGTCGTCGCCCTTCACAAAGGTTCCGTCGGCGAGCTTAACGCCGTCGAAGCGTGCCGGCAGTGCCACGACCTGCGCTCCACCCTCGACGCGACCCATCTGCGCCGCACCCGAGGACTTACGCACGCCAAAGCACTCCGCGACCGCCACGACCGGATATTCCAGACCTTTGGAGGCGTGCACCGTCATGATGCGCACCGCGCCGTCGCCCTCCTCGTTGAGGGCGCCCGGGGCCTCCTTGCCCGCCAA
>CALFGH010000050.1 GCA_937958315.1 uncultured Collinsella sp.
GTGAGCTTCGCTCGCTCGGCGCCGACGTGACGCGCATTGCGGCCGAGTCGCCCACCTGCGTCTTTGGCGGCCGCGACGTCATCGCCAAGGGCAACGCCGGCTTTAACGTCATCGACCTGCTGGCCTAACGCACAAAGGTAGATTTTTGGGACATGCCTGAAAATCTACCTTTTTCTTTTGCCGCGGACCGGGCAGGCGGCCCGACTTCGGCCCGCCCCGTCCCACCAGTTTTGTCTCGATCTGTAACAGCTAGGCCCATTTATGTCGAGTTACTGTTACAGATCGAGACAAACCGCCGCAGACATCCGCCCTTCAGCAAAAACCACCGCAAAGGGGACAGGCACCTTTGTGGTGGTTCGAACACTTGTTCTATCCGTACACATGTTCTATAGTAGGGGTGCTTGCATCGGACTTAAATTGCAACTAGGATATAGTTGCAGAATGTGAGGCGGGATGACGCGGACCGATAAACTCATCGCCCAACTGCTTAGCTGCCCTTCGACGTATCGGTATACCGATTTTTTAAAAGTCATGGCTTCATATGGCTTTGAAATGGACAACAAAGGCAAGACGTCCGGATCGCGCATTCGCTTCTACAGGCCATCGGACGGCAGGATGTTCGTAATGCACGCGCCACATCCATCTGACGAATTGACAGCGGGGACCATTCGAAACATCGTTCGATTTCTGCAAGATGTCGGAGGTAGTCATGAGTAACGTTTTGGCATACAAGGGCTATTTCGCCCCAGTCGAGTTCGATGCCGAACAGCATGTGCTAACAGGTATGGTCACCGGCATTAGGGACGCAATCGTATTTGAAGGCTCCACGGTTAAAGAAGTGGAGCAATGCTTCCACGACGCCGTTGACGATTACCTTGAGTTTTGCGCCGAGAAAGGCAAGGAACCCGAGCGGGCTTTTAAGGGCTCGTTCAACGTAAGAACGGGTTCCGAGCTTCATAAGCAAGCAGCGCTGGCAGCGGCAAAGAAGGGTGAGTCACTCAATAAGTTTGTGACTGAAGCAATTGCTGCAGCGTTATAGCATTAACGCCTAGGCCCAAACAACCACAAAGGGCGCAGTTCGCAGGCATATTTGCAGTGGCTTTACTGCTCATATCGCGTTTGCCCAGATAAAAGCTGCCAAAATAAACCTGTCCCTTTTTGGTAGATTTGGGAGATGAGGCTGGAATGGATAAGGCTGAGTTGCGGCGGGCGGTGATTGCTCGGCGCGATGCTATTGATTTGGATGTTCGGGCAGCGAAGTCTGCTGTTGTATGCGCGCGGCTTGTTGAGCTGATGGAGTCCAGCGGCACTGCGGGCCAACGCACCGTTGCCGTCTATGCCGCGATGGGTTCCGAAGTCGACCCCGCCGCGTTTGCCGCCGCGGCCGCCAAATGCGGCTGGCGCGTGGCCTATCCGTGCATGCTCTCGGCAACAGACGCCATGGCTTATGGCCAGCGCATGTGCATGCGGGCAGTCTCTGCCGGCGATGCGTCCGAGGCCCCGTATATTGCTCATCCCACGCGGGTCTTCGCGGCTACGGACGTCGACAGCAGCCGCTTCCCCACCGTGCCTGCCGCCGAGCTCGACATGATTATCGTGCCGCTCGTGGCTTTCGACCGCACCGGCGCGCGCCTAGGCTACGGCGGCGGCTGCTATGATCGCTACCTGCCCACGCTCTCGCCCGCATGTCAAATCATCGGCATCGCCTTTGACGAGCAGCGTGTCGACCACGTTCCCACCGACGCCCACGACCTGCCGCTGCCCCACGTCATCAGCGCCTGATCGCCGCTGTATCGCACCCGCAAGATGAGCGTGGAAAATCTCCCGCTTTGAGCCCCCTTACGAGTCAAAATCGGGAGATTATCCACGCTCATTCAACAAGCGTCCGAAAATCCACGCTCAACCAATACACGTCCGGATTTCCACGCTAGTGCAAGCCAAACGTCCCGCAACTGCCTCAGCACTCACGCGGCACGCCGGCGACCCTGAGCTTGCGATCGAGCTTTGTCGGATCCCTTAGATCATCCCAGCACAAGCGCACGATCTTGCAGTTATCAAGCAGCGAAAGCCTTGACTCGCGCTGGCGCTCATCAAATTGCGCCTTTGCGAGCCTACCCTCCTCCGCCGCCTTCTCGCTTTTAACGAATCCGTCGAACTCCCCGATAATCAGCCGGTCGCCCACACGCCACAAGTAGTCAACTCGATACGGCCGCCCCGGCTCAACCGGGTCGAACAGCTCAACTTGCAGCTCCGGCGTCTGCCAGCCGCGCTCAATCATCAGAGCACGCGCCTTGGACTCGCCACCGCTTTCCGATAGGCCATCGGCACACCGCGCAACACTTCGCGCCGTCACAACACCGCGACGATTTAAGCCAAGCTTGTTGATTGCCTCAACGAGATGCTCCTTCGACAACAGCTGCTCATGAAGCGCCGAGTCCGCAATGATCAGTCCCTCGACAAACGATGCATCGACCAGGCAATCCGTAATCGTTTGATCGATATCGGTCACGGCAATATCCATCTGGATTGCCCGTGTTTGACGAGCATAACGATGGCGAATCACCTGAGAGCCGGGCGTCGTCGATTGCGCCGGCGCCACGGCGATATGGATGTGCGCCAAATTGGCATGCGAAACCGAAAGGCCATAGATAACAGCCGCCGTATAGGAGCAAAACGTCCAGTCGGGATGTTTTTGCGCAAGGGCCCGCACCCGATGCAGATAACGCTGCCGAAACTTGAGCTCGGACCAATAATCCGGACGCGCATACAGCCCCGGCATGACCGCCTCTAGACTTCCCGCCGCCACCCGCCGCTCAATCTGCTTTGCCTCCGCCGTCGTGCGTGCGTACACGCAGCTCATCTGCTGTTCGCATGCTTTAATGTGACTTGTAAGCCTTTGATTCGCCGTCATGTTTCCCATGTCGCCTCCCAACTCTTGGAACGGCGCAAACGTACCAGACCGTTTCATGCGCAGTCTGACCAAATGCTGTCCAGGCGCTGACCAAATGCTTGACGGTTTTGGACGTTTTAGGCGGATGACTTATATCTGCAGGTAGGGTGGTTGTCGAGAGGTCCCCGTCTCCATAATTTGGCGCCTTGGTCCATCGGATTATCAGAAAGAAAAACCCGTCGAGATTCAAGACCACGCCAAATGCGACTTTGCCTCTGCACGCACCGTCTCTTAGCCGAGCCATCGGCATCTACATATAAAAAATGAGCGTGGATAATCTCCCGTTTTGAGCCTAGTTTCAAGCCAAAAGTGGGAGATTATCCACGCTCGATTTGTAAACGTCCGATAATCCACGCTCGCGTGTCCGATAATCCACGCTCGTCATGCCGTGAGCACAGCCACAGTCGCAGCCACGGCCGCAGCCTAGTGCTCCTCGCCGGCGCGGGCAAGGTCGTAGGGCGTGGTCTGGTAGACGTAGTAGTTGAGCCAGTTGGTGTAGAACAGCTGAGCCTGGCTGCGCCAGACGTTGCGCGGCTCGGCGGTGGGATCGTCGCCCGGGAAGTAATGCGCCGGCACCTGAGGGTTGAGCCCGCGCTTCACGTCGCGCTCGTACTCCAGGCGCAACGTGTCGGTATCGTACTCGGGGTGGCCAAAGACAAAGAAGCGACGGCTGTCGGTCGACTTGACGATGTACAGGCCCACCTCGTCGGACACGGCCACGACCTCAAGCTGCGGCTCGGCCTCCACGTCCTCGCGGCGCACATCGGTGTTGCGCGAATGCACGGCATAGAAACGGTCGTCAAAGCCGCGAACCAGCGGGCTTTGCGGCTTCACCAGATAATGCTCAAACACGCCACTCGCCTTTGCCGGCAGGTCGTACTTTCGGATACCGTAATGATGGTAGAGCCCCGCCTGCGCGCCCCAACAAATGTGCAGCGTAGAGTGCACGTGCGTGGTGGACCAATCCATGATCTGGCAGAGCTCGGGCCAGTAGTCGACCTCTTCGAACGGCATCTGCTCCACCGGCGCGCCCGTGATGATCAGGCCGTCGTAGTGGATATCACGGATGTCGTCGAACGTGCGGTAGAACGTCTCCAGGTGGCCGGCGCTCACGTGCGTGGCCTCGTGCGTCTTAGTGCGCAGCAGGTCCACCTCCACCTGCAGCGGCGTGTTGGAGAGCTTGCGCATGATCTGCGTCTCGGTGGCGATCTTGGTGGGCATGAGGTTGAGGATGAGCACGCGCAGCGGACGGATGTCCTGGTGCAGCGCGCGGTACTCGGTCATGACAAAGATGTTCTCGCTCTCGAGCTGCGCGGCGGCAGGGAGGGCGTCGGGAATGCGAATGGGCATGGATGCTCCTTACGAGTCAGTTGCAGCTATGGTACAACGACCGACCCCATCCGCGCGAGCGCATCGCCCAGCGATGCCGTCAGCGGCCCAAATCACTCCAAAAGTAGAGATTAAGGCATGTCCCAAAAATCTACGGCGCTTTAGCCTGGCAAAGTGGCGGCAGGAAGCTACAATGGTTCGACGCGAAAAACTCGGCCGAAAGGATACATATATGTACCAGACGCGTAAGATCGGTGTGGTCGGCCAGGGCCACGTAGGAGCACATATCGCCAACAGCCTACTTATGCAGGGCATTGCCGATGAGCTGTACCTGTGCGATATCAACGAGGCCAAGGTGACGTCAGAGGTCCAGGACCTGCGCGACTCCCTTTCGTTTGTCCCGTACAACACCAAGATCGTCAACTGCTACGACCACTACGAGGAGCTGGCCTGCTGCGACGTTATCGTCAACGCCGCCGGCAAGGTCGCGCTGGCCGCCGGCAACCGTGACGGCGAGCTGTTCTTTACCACCGATGCCGCCCGCACCTTTGCCAAGCGCATCGTCGACGCCGGCTTTGACGGCATCTTCGTGAGCATCTCCAACCCCTGCGACGTCGTGTGCACCGAGTTGTGGCACCTGACCGGCTACGATCCCAAGAAGATCATCGGCTCGGGCTGCGGCCTGGACTCCGCCCGCCTGCGAACCGAGATCTCCAAGAAGGTCGGTGTGAGCCCCAAGTCCATCGACGCCTATATGATCGGCGAGCACGGCTTTAGCCAGCTTGCAGCCTTTAAGGCCGCGACCATCGCCGGCAAGAGCCTTAACGAGCTTCAGGCCGAGAACCCCGACAAGTACGCCTTCGACCACATGGAGGTCGAGGAGCTTGCACGCAAGGGCGGCTATGTGACCTACCAGGGCAAGCAGTGCACCGAGTACGCCGTCGCCAACTCCGCCGCGCGCGTCTGCGCCGCTGTGCTTCACAACGAGCACGCCGTGCTTTCCGCCTCCACGCTTATGACCGGCCAGTATGGCGAGGAGGGCATCTTCACCTCCCTGCCGTGCGTGATCGGCGCCGAGGGCGTCGAGGAGGTCTACACGCTGGACCTGTCCGAATACGAGCTCGAGGGCTTCCACAAGAGCTGCCAGCACATTCGCGACAACATCGCCCAGCTCGACTGGTGGGACGCCGAGGCTTACGACGCCAAGTAAGCGTCGGTTGCCGCGACACCTCGTGAATCTAAGCGCAATACCAAGCGGGCTGCGTCGGAAATCCCCGGCGCGGCCCGCTTTTTGACTCACACGGCACGCTTGCGAATCGAAAGTGAATACTTTTCCCGGTACCTAGTACTGCTCGATGCCCATGTAGCGACGAACCTCGGGGCTGTGGTCAAACACCTTACCGCGGGCGGCGCGCAGCTCGCAGCTCATCGCATAGAAGAAGATCGGCTCCAGGAACGAACGCACGCTG
>CALFGH010000051.1 GCA_937958315.1 uncultured Collinsella sp.
GGTCTGCGCGTGCCCGATCTTCGCGCCCTGGGTCGCGCGGCTCGCGATGCCCGCGCGCTGTTGGTTGTGGACAACACCGCGGCGTCGGCTTTTGGCTGCGATCCGCTGCGGCTGGGTGCTGCGCTGTCCCTCGAGGCGCTCGACCGCGTGTGCGCCGGTGATGCTTCACGCAAGTTGGTTGCCGTATCGGTTGCGCGCTCGCAGCTTAAGCGCCATCGTGTGGATGCTGCTGCCGCGTGCACATATGCCCTGTTTGAGGACTGCGGCTTGGCAAAGCTTAATTTGCCTACTGACGAGGCCGGTGTGCTGGAGCGCGGGCTAGACTCGCTCAATACCCGCATGCAGGCACACTTCGACCGCGCCCGTGCGCTGGCCGAGTATCTGGCCGCCAACGAGATGGTGCGCAACGTTCGCTATCCCGGACTGAGCTCGCATCCCGACCATGCGGTTGCAACGGGAATCCTCGAGCATGGTTTTGGCTCGGCAGTTGAATTTGACCTTATCGAGCGTAGCGCGGGAGAGCTGTTCGACGCTTTGCCGGGGGAGTTTCGCACATCGCCTGCCGGCGGCGCAACGACGCGTCTTTCGGCCCCACGCGGCAAGCAGGGGAGCACCATCCGTCTCTTCGCGGGCACCGACGACCCCTTGGCAGTAGCCGCAACTCTAGACGCCGCCCTTCGCAAGTAGCTAATTTGGGACGGGGCTTTTTTAGCTACCCAATGTCAATTTTTGGCTATGAGTCATGAATGCTCTGGATGGGTAGCTAAAAAAGCCCCGTCCCAAATTAGCTACTCTTTGATGCTGGCGATGAGGACGTCGGCTTTGGCAGCTATGACCTGGTTGATGTCGGCCTGCAGCTCCTCGTAGACCGCTACGGCTCGCTCGCCAGCGGGGGTGAGCGTGGATCCGCGGGCGCCGTCGCGCTCGATGAGCTTGCAGTCCAGCTGGCCTTCGGCTTCGTTCACAATGCGCCAGGCCTTGGAATACGCCATGCCCATGCTCTTGGCGGCACGGTTGAGCGAGTGCTCGCGGGCGATACCTTGCAGCAGCAAGACGCAGCCGTGGCCGAAGACGCCCGGCAGATCCTTGTCGCACGCTTGAATGACCAGCTTTGCCGTCGTCTTGTACTCCATCTGCTCCACGTCTCCCCGCTAAAGTGTTTGCTGGGCAAACGCAATGCCAGCGTCAAACCCTCGTGTGCTCTTCTTAAATCATGCATTGTAGCAGTCAAAGTGCGTTAAGATACTTCCCCAGTATTGGGCGCCCAAGGTTGGGCTGGGTCCTACGAGGCCTGCAGCCGACCGGTCGCATGGAAAAAGGAGAAACATGGCTACGTTCTTTCCCGGTGAGTCCCACACGTTTTCGGAGTATCTGCTGGTCCCTGGTTACTCGTCCTCGCAGTGCATCCCCAACAACGTCTCTCTTAAGACGCCGCTAACCCGCTTTAAGCGCGGTGAGAAGCCGGCAATCACCCTGAACATCCCCATGGTTTCCGCCATCATGCAGTCCGTCTCGGGCGTCGACATGGGTGTCGCGCTCGCTACCGAGGGTGGCCTGTCCTTCATTTACGGTTCCCAGAGCGCCGAGTCCGAGGCCGCTATGGTCAAGGCCGTCAAGGATCACAAGGCTGGCTTCGTTCAGTCCGATTCCACGCTGACCCCCGACATGACCATGGAGCAGGTCATCGAGCTCAAGGAGAAGACCGGTCACTCCACCATGCCGGTTACCGACGACGGCACTCCCAAGGGTAAGCTCCTGGGCATCGTCACCAGCCGTGACTATCGCCCCAGCCGCGATGACCACCAGACGAAGGTCTCCGAGTTCATGACCCCGCGTGAGCAGCTCATCGTGGGCGACAAGAACATTAGCCTCAAGGTTGCCAACGACGTCATCTGGGACAACAAGCTCAACGCTCTGCCCATCGTTGACGACAACGATCACCTCATGGGCATCGTCTTCCGCAAGGACTACGACAGCCACAAGACCAACCCCAACGAGCTGCTCGACGGCGACAAGCGCTACATGGTCGGCGCCGGTATCAACACCCGCGACTATGCCGAGCGCGTGCCGCTGCTCATCGAGGCCGGCGCCGACGTCCTGTGCATCGACTCTTCCGAGGGCTTCAGCGAGTGGCAGAAGCGCACCATCGAGTGGATCCGCGCCAACTACGGCGAGGACGTCAAGGTCGGTGCCGGTAACGTCGTCGACGCCGAGGGCTTCCGCTTCCTGGCCGACTGCGGTGCCGACTTCATTAAGGTTGGTATCGGCGGCGGTTCCATCTGCATTACCCGTGAGACCAAGGGCATCGGCCGTGGCCAGGCCACCGCGCTGATCGACGTCTGCCGCGCTCGCGACGAGTACTACGAGGAGACCGGCGTCTACGTGCCCGTGTGCTCCGACGGTGGCATCGTCTATGACTACCACATGACGCTCGCCCTTGCCATGGGTGCCGACTTTATGATGCTGGGCCGCTACTTCGCTCGCTTTGACGAGAGCCCGACCGAGCGCGTCAACGTCAACGGCCAGTACATGAAGGAGTACTGGGGCGAGGGTTCTGCGCGTGCCCGCAACTGGCAGCGCTACGACCTGGGCGGCGCCGCGAAGCTCAGCTTCGTCGAGGGTGTCGACTCCTACGTTCCCTACGCCGGTTCCCTCAAGGACGGCGTGGGCGGCACGCTCTACAAGGTCAAGTCCACGATGTGCAACTGTGGTGCCCTCTCGATCCCCGAGCTCCAGGAAAAGGCGCGCCTAACGCTGGTCAGCTCCACCTCCATCGTCGAAGGCGGCGCCCACGACGTTGTCGTGAAGGATTCTCAACAGTCCGTATCTTATCGATAAGGTAAGAACCTCACATAAAGGTTGAGTATCAACCACGTTATTTAGATAAAGCGAGATGCCTGCAAGTCGCAGACATCTCGCTTGTCGTATTTGCTATCATCATGCGAGTTAACGATGTGGCGGGGCGTTCTTACCTTTGCTCGCTGCAAGTTCCGCACGAGCCGAAGAGCACTTAATGTGCTCTTCGTGCGAGCAGGACTGTCCGCAGCAGCGAGTAAAGGTAAGAACGCCCCGCCCCAACCCAGCTAACAAAGGAGCTGATATGTGCGATTGCACAGATCATAAGGACGAGATCCCTGCCTACGACGCGCAGGCCATTGAGTCCAAGTGGATGAAGGCCTGGGAGGACTCCAACCTCTTTGCCGTCGACACCGACGACAGCAAGCCCAAGAAGTACGTGCTCGAGATGTTCCCGTATCCGTCGGGCGACCTGCACATGGGCCACGCTCGCAACTATACCATCGGCGACGCCATGGCCCGTCAGGCCCGCATGCGCGGCTACGACGTGCTGCATCCCATCGGCTTTGACGCCTTTGGCCTGCCCGCTGAGAACGCCGCCATCAAGCACAATACGCAGGCTGCCGCCTGGACGTATAAGAATATGGACCAGGCGCTCGCCACGATGAAGCGCATGGGCTTCTCCTACGATCTGGATCGCATGGTCAAGACCTGCAGCCCCGACTACTACCGCTGGGGCCAGTGGATCTTTGAGAAGATGTGGGAAAAGGGCCTGGTCTACCGCAAGAAGAACCCGGTTAATTGGTGCCCCACCTGCAAGACCGTTCTGGCCAACGAGCAGGTCACCGAGGGTAAGTGCTGGCGCTGCGGTACCGAGCCCGAGAAGCGCGACCTGGAGCAGTGGTACTACAAGATCACCGAGTACTCCCAGGAGCTGCTCGACGACCTGGAGAAGCTCCCCGGCTGGCCCGAGCGCGTCAAGCAGATGCAGGCCAACTGGATTGGCCGCTCCGAGGGCGCCGAGGTCGACTTTACCCTGTGCGACCAGGATGGCGAGCCCATCGAGGGCGACGAGGGCAAGATCACCGTCTTCACCACGCGTGCCGATACCCTGTTTGGCGTCTCTTTCTTTGTCCTGGCTCCCGAGTACGCTCGTCTGCACGAGCTCGTCGAGGGCACGGAGTACGAGGAGGCCGTCACCAAGATCGTCGAGGACTCCAAGCATATCTCTGCCGTCGAGCGTGCCCAGGGCACCCTCGAGAAGCACGGTGCCTTTACCGGCCGCTACGTTGTGAACCCCGTCAACGGCGAGAAGGTCCCCGTGTGGGTTGCCGATTATGTCGTTGCCGACTACGGCACCGGCGCCGTCATGGCCGTTCCCTGCGGCGACCAGCGCGACTTTGAGTTTGCCCGCAAGTACGACCTGCCGATCGTGCCGATCATCCTGGACGATGACGATCGCGCTGCCGTCGAGGCCAGCGGCGAGACCATCGATACCTTCCATGCCGAGACCGTCGACTGGGATTGCGCCCACGCTGCCGAGGGCACGCTCGTCCAGTCCGGCAAGTACACCGGCATGCGCGGCGGTAAGCACTCCGAGGGCGAGGCTGCCATCGTGGCCGACCTCGAGGCCATGGGCTGCGGTCGTCGCAAGGTCGAGTTCCGCCTGCGCGACTGGCTCATCAGCCGTCAGCGTTATTGGGGCAACCCCATCCCGGCCATCCACTGCGAGCACTGCGGCATCGTACCCGTGCCCGAGGATCAGCTGCCGGTGACGCTGCCCGAGAACCTGGACCTGGGCGCCGGCGAGACCCTCGCCGAGTGCAAGGACTTCTACGAGACCACCTGCCCGGTCTGCGGTCGCCCGGCCAAGCGCGAAACCGATACCATGGACACCTTCACCTGCTCCAGCTGGTATTACCTGCGCTACACCGACCCGCACAACACCGAGCTGCCCTTCTCCCGCGAGGCGGCAGACCGTTGGATGCCCGTCGATAACTACATCGGCGGCATCGAGCACGCCATTTTGCACCTGCTCTACAGCCGCTTCTTTACCAAGGCGCTTCGCGACCTGGGCCTGCTTAGTGTGGACGAGCCCTTTACCAACCTGCTGTGCCAGGGCATGGTCAAGGACGAGAACGGCGACACCATGTCCAAGTCCAAGGGCAACGTCGTGCCCCCGAGCTCGGTTATCGAGCCCTACGGCGCCGACACCATGCGTCTGGCGATCCTGTTTATCGCCCCGCCCGAGAAGGACTTCGACTGGGATCCCAAGGCCGTCGAGGGCGCCAACCGCTTTATCAAGCGCGCCTGGCGTATCGTGTGGCAGCTCGTCCGGTCGGGTGACGCCAACGTGGCCTTCGATAAGTCCGTGCTCGACGAGGTTGCGATGAAGCTCTACCGCGAGCGTCACCGCACCATCGCCAAGTGCACCGAGGACTTCGATCGCGGCCAGTTCAACACCGCGATCTCGGCCGTCATGGAGCTCGTCAATGCGGCGAGCGCCTACCTCAACGCCACCGAGGGCGCTGACCGCGACAAGGCCCTGTGCTACGGCGTGGCCAAGGACATCGTGAGCGTCCTGGCGCCCATCTGCCCGTTCTGGGCCGACGAGCTGTGGCACGAGGCACTCGGCTGCGAGGGCAATGCCTACACCGCCGCCTGGCCCGAGTTCGACCTGGCCGAGTCCATCGAGGACACGGTGCAGATCGTCGTCCAGGTACTCGGCAAGGTCCGTGGCCGCATCGACGTGGCCCGCGATGCCTCCAACGAGGAAATGCAGGCTGCCGCCGAGGCTGCTGTCGCCAAGTGGACCGAGGGCAAGACGGTTGTCAAGGCCATCTGCGTGCCCGGCAAGCTGGTCAACCTGGTGGTCAAGTAAGCACTGCGAGCATAACTGACGCATAAAAGACGAGGGGCGATCCGGTTGGGTCGTCCCTCGTTTTGCATGTGCCCGCCTAGATGCCTGCCGTCAATTGTCCTATTCTTGTGGAGAAGCTGTGGGCGCGCTGACCTGCGAATTTCTTTGACGCTTGCACGTTTTCGCAGGTATTGGTATAGTTTGCTTGCAAATGAAGTTGTAATTGAAAGAAGTGGGGTTTCGGCTCCGCTTCTTTTTTGTATGGATGGAGGTGCCGCAATGGTCAAGACCAAGACCGAGCAGGCGATCATCGACGCGCTCGAGGCCGTCGCTCCCCAGCACGATGTCGATATTGTCGACGTTGAGCTCGTGGGCGCCACCAAGGCCCCCTGCGTGCGCGTGCGTATCGAGGGTGCCGAGGGTCAGAGCCTGTCGCTCAACGACGTCACGGCCAATACCAAGTGGGTCGGCGACGTGATCGAGGAGCTCGACCCCATTTCTTCGAGCTATACGCTCGAGGTGTCGAGCCCGGGTATGGCGCGCCCGCTGCGCCGTCCGCGCGACTTTGCCCGCTTTGTGGGCGAGGACTGCGAGCTCACCTCCACCGCCACCGAGGGCCGTCGCAAGTACTCCGGCAAGATTGCCGCCGCGACCGAGACGAACGTGACCCTCGAGCTCGAGGACGGCGAGTCCGTCACCCTCGATTTCTCTGATGTTAAAAAGTGCAAGTTGAAGCCCACCTACGACTTCAAGCCCGCGAAGGAAGGAAACTAACATGGCAGCATCCGACATGATGTCCGCCCTGATGGAGCTTTGCCAGGAGAGGCACATCGACCAGCTCTACCTGATCGACCGCCTAGAGCAGTCGCTCGCCAAGAGTTATGCCGAGATCCTGCATCTTGAGTGGGGCGCCAAGGTGACCATCGACCGCACCACCGGCAAGATCTACGTCTACCGCCTGGAGCCGATCGACGATTCCATGGACGAGGAGGGCAACTTCACCGAGTTCGAGGAGATCGACGTCACCCCCAAGAACACGAGCCGCATCGCCGCCCAGCACGCCAAGGCCGAGATCAACGCCATCGTGCGCAACTCCGCCCGCGAGCAGATCTACGAGGAGTTCTCCGGCCGTATCGGTGACCTCATCAGCGGTACCGTTCTGCAGTCCACGCCCGACTTCACGATCGTCAAGATCCGCGATGGCGTCGAGGCCGAGCTGCCGCATTTTGACCAGCGCCGTTACGAGAACGAGCGCAACGAGCGTCCGATGGGCGAGCGCTATCTGCACAACCAGCACATCAAGGCCGTGATCATCGACGTCCGCGACCCCAACTCCAACCTGCAGCCGGTTCGCGGCGAGCACAGCCGTCCGCCGATCGTCATCTCCCGCACCCACCCCGAGCTCATGCGTCGTCTGTTTGAGCAGGAGGTGCCCGAGATCTATGAGGGCACCGTCCAGATCAAGTCGATCGCCCGCGAGCCCGGCCAGCGCTCCAAGGTCGCCGTCCACTCGCTCGACGACCGCCTGGATCCCGTGGGCGCCTGCGTCGGCCCCA
>CALFGH010000052.1 GCA_937958315.1 uncultured Collinsella sp.
TGGCATTCATGCCGCCCATGCCACCTGCCATGCCCATGCCCATAAAGCCTGCCATCGCGCCGTTGGGGTTGGCGGCTGCTGCGCGCATCGCATCGCTCTGGGCGCTGGCGATGTTGGCGGCTGCCATGGTGGGATCGCGCATGACCGCGGCCTTCTGCAGGTCCTTGATCATCTGCTCGTCTTCTTGCGAGGCGGCGATGGAGTTGACGCCAAAGCTTACGATCTCAACGCCGCGCAGGTCACGCCAGTCGGCAGAGAGGACCTCGTTGAGCGCGCGGGCGAGCTCGGTGGTGTGGCCGGGGATGGCGCTGTAGCGGATGCCCATCTCCGAGATCTTGGCAAAGGCGGGCTGCAGGGCGGTGAGCAGCTCGGACTTAAGCTGGCTGTCGATCTTGTCGCGCGTGTAGCTATCGGTCACGTTGCCGCACACGTTGGTGTAGAACAGCAGCGGGTTGGTGATGCGGTACGAATACTCGCCGTTGCAGCGCACGGAGATGTCGACGTCCAGACCGATGTTGTTGTCGACCACGCGGAAGGGCACGGGCGAGGCGGTGCCGTACTTGTTGCCGATGATCTCCTTGGTGTTGATGAAGTAGACGCGCTGGTCCTTGCCTGCGTCGCCGCCAAAGGTAAAGCGGCTGCCGATATTGGCGAACGTCTCCTTGATGGAGTCGCCCAGATTGCCGCTAAAGACGCTCGGCTCGCTGCCGGTGTCAAAGACAAACTCGCCAGGCTCCAGCGCGACCTCGATAATCTTGCCGTTTTGCACCACGAGCATGCCCTGGCCGTCGTTGACGGCGATGACGGAACCGTTGGAGATAACGTTGTCCTCGCCGCGCGTGTTGGAGCTGCGGCCGCCGGTGCGCTTGCTGCCCTTGCAGGCCAAGACATCAGCGGGCATCGATTCGCAATAGATAAATTCCTTCCACTGGTCGGCCATGACGCCGCCGGCAGCGCCCAATCCAGCTTTCAAGAGTCCCATGGTGATCTTCCTTTCTCGTCAAAGGCCGGGTGGTATTGGTCAGAATGGCTAATCGTCCTTGTTGTCCTTCATGACAACGGTGGTCTCGGTGTGGCTGAAGGTGTCGTGCTTCTCGGTCAGGTCGAGCTCGCCACAGTAGCAATCGGCGTGGGTGGCCTCGTTGGCCGTCTTGAGCTGGCCCACCAGCAGCACGTCTGCGATGATTACGATGATCAGCGGCGCGACGATGTTGATGAGGATGCCCTTGACATCAAAGGTGAGGTAATCCGGATCGAAGGCGTTCTCTCCCATAAAGAGAATCTGGGAGAGGACAAACCCGATCACAAAGAACAGCACCGAGGCGATGGCGAGCTTGGGCTTGGAGCAGGGGAGCTCGCCGACCATGCGACCGGTCTGGCCGTTCATGGCAAACAGATAACTCTTGCCGTTCCACGAGGTGGAAAGCATCCACACGGGGAACAGGGCGTAGTCGCTGTCTTCCCAGGTGTAGTCGAGCTGCTTGCTTTCGACCGTGGCATCGTCATATTCGTCGACGACGGTCTCGCGCAGGGCCGAGATCGTGCTCTCCTCCATGCGGCGCTCGGCACGCGCCTTGCAGGTCTCGCAATCCTCGTCGTAGCGGTTGGCGATGTAACCGGGCATATATGCGACCGAGAACGGGCGCAGTGCGTCGTAGTCAAACGGCACGATGGCGTCCATGTGGCCGTCGGGCATCTTGGACGATCCGTCGACGGGCACGCGCTTAAACGAGATATTTCCCTTGCGGTAGGCATCGTAGTGGTCGGTGGTCGTGACGGTGCGGTCGGATTCCTCGGTCACGGTCTCGTTGGTCGCGTCAAAGTACACTTCGCCGTCAACGCGGGCGCCGTAGAGCCAAAACGGCACGTAAACGCCTTGGACCTCGTCGATGTGGTTGCCGGTGACAAAGCCCTTGGGCAGCAGGATTTTGCCCTTGTAGTGGTCTTTGAGCGCGTCCATGACATCGTCGCGCCCGAGCTTAAACGGAATCACCAGGTCGGGTGAGAAGTCGCCCGAGAGCTGGCCGGGTGCCACGGCGGAGTTGCCGCAGTATGGGCAGGTGGTAACGGCGACGGTGCCGTCCGAGACCAGCTCGGCGCCGCACGACGAGCAGATGTAGCCGGCGTTTTGGGCCAGCTCCTGCACGGCATCGTCGACAGCAGGCTTGGGAGCCGCGGCTGCGGCATCGGCTTTGGCGTCTGCCTTGTCCTGCCGCTCGCGATAGAGGGCCTCGACTTCTTCGACTTCAAAACGCGAATCGCAGTAGTCGCAGACGAGCTTTTGCTCGGCACTGGCAAAGTGAAGGGGGCCGCCACACGCGGGGCACTGATAGTTGACACTCTCGAAGGCCATGATCGGTCCTTTCCGTGCCGGAGGCTATGCGCCGATGGCGCCGCCGCAGTATTCGCAGCGCCCACTGGCATCGGGAATGGTGGTGGCTCCGCAGAAGGGGCAGGTGACCGCGGTCTTGGGGGCCTTGGCGGCCACGACGCTGTCGCGCGTTTCCTGACGCAGCTGCACCAGCGCGTCGCGGACCTCGGTTGCCTGGCGCTTGGCCTCGCGGTATTCGATGGAACCGCGCTGATCGATGGTGGAGTCGTTCACGCGCAGGTTGATCTCGGTAAAGTACGGCGTGTTGACGTGAATGGTCAGGTTAAAGTCGTAATCCAGGTCATAGCGCGGCGGATTGTAGCTCTCGCGCTCGCCGTCCTTGGTCTCGCGATAGATTTCGGTGCGATGCTCGTCAATATCCATATCGCAGCCGAGTACCTGCGAGAACTCGATGATATCGGGGTTGGCATCGCGCCAGCGGCTCTGCGAGGTAATGATCAGCAGGCCCGCGTCTTCGTCGAGCATGATGTTGGTGCGCCCGGCAGAGAGCGTGCGCGTAGGGTTGAACGACGCCAGACGTTCGGCATTGGCCTCGCGGTAGGCGAGCTGCTCACGGATATCGTCCGCGGTGCTGGAGCGATAGCCGTGGAAGTAGGGGGAGAGCTTGCCGACGCACTCTTTGCACAGGTAACCTTCGCTGATCTTGGTCTTTCCCAAAAGTCCCAGCTCGGTACCGCAAATCGCGCACTCTTTCTTTTCGAACATCTTGTCAAAGAAGCCCATGGCTGCCTCCCATCAACAGGTAGCGTGTGTCACTTTTGATGATGGGGGAGTGCGCGATCTTTCACGATACCCAGACGGCTCAACGAGTCTCCACAACTGGGACATATGGCCCATTTTTGACTAGTCGTTGGGGACACTATCCGGCCACTCATTGGGGACGCACTTAAATGAGTGGCAGTTGGGGAGACTCCATGCCGAATGTGGCGGCTGCCGAATGTGGGCGCCGTCCTTGCTATGCCACGGTCACGGCAACCTGGGCGTAGCGGCTGCAGGGGCGCTCGGCGCGCGTCTGCACGGTAAGGGTGAGCACGAAGCGGTCGCCGGGCTGCGCGTCGGCGGGCACGACAAAAGCGGTGCCCACCGTACATTCCTGCCACAGCGAAAGATCCTGCGTGCCTGCATAGCTCGACGGGTC
>CALFGH010000053.1 GCA_937958315.1 uncultured Collinsella sp.
ACTGGGATCGTCGACTTGATGACGATCCACGCGTCCGGGTTCACCGAGCGCACGGCGGCGATGGCGGCCTCGACGGAGCTCGTGTCGAAGAAGTTCCTGTCCGAGTCGTAGTTGGTGGGCGTGGCGATGACGACGTAGTCGGCGCCCGCGTAGGCCTCCGCCACGTCGACGGTGGCGTGCAGGTCGAGATCGCGCTCCCCCGCCTTGGCCTCCGCCAGGAAGCGCTCGATCTCGTCGTCCTGGATGGGCGACTCGTAGTTGTTGATCTTTGCGACCTTCTCAGGCACGATGTCCAGCGCGTGAACTTCGTTGTGCTGCGAGAGCAGGACGGCTAGAGACAGGCCGACGTAGCCGGTACCGGCGACAGCGATCTTCATGTCATTCTCCAATTTTCAAAGAACAATAATTCGCATGAAAAATGGCCCCTGTTACAGGGCCATGATTTCCTAAATGTTGTAGTAGCGCTTATACCACTTGGCAAAGGCCCTCAGGCCCTCCTCGAGCGGCGTCGCGGGCTTGTAGCCCAGGTCTCGCTGGAGCGCCGTGGTATCGGCGTAGGTGACGGGCACGTCGCCCGGCTGCATAGGCACGAGCTGCTTGTGGGCCTCGAAGTCGTAGTCCGCAGGCAGCACGCCCTCCTCCACCAGCACGCGCTGCAGCGTGTCGACGAAGTCGAGCAGGTTCTCGGGGTGCGAGTTGCCGATGTTGTAGACGCGGTGCGCGGCGAGCGGCAGTCCGTCCTCGCCCATCTTCACCTCGGGGGCGGCGTCCATGACGCGCCTGACGCCCTCGACGATGTCGTCGACGTAGGTGAAGTCGCGGCGGCAGTCGCCCATGTTGAAGATCTTTATGGTCTCGCCGCGGCGCAACTTCTCGGTGAAGCCGAAGTAGGCCATGTCGGGCCTGCCCATGGGGCCGTACACCGTGAAGAAGCGCAGGCCGGTCGCGGGGATGGAGTAGAGCTTAGAGTAGGCGGCGGCCATGAGCTCATTGGACTTCTTTGTGGCGGCGTAAAGCGAGACCGGCGAGTCGACTCGGTCCTCCTCGGAGAACGGAACCTTCTTGTTGCCGCCGTAAACGGAGCTGGAGCTTGCGTAGACCAGGTGCTTGACCGGGTGGTGACGACAGGCCTCAAGGATGTTGAAGATGCCAACGAGGTTGCTCTCGAGGTAGGCGCGCGGGTTCTCGATGGAGTAGCGGACGCCCGCCTGGGCGGCGAGGTTCACCACGACGTCGAAGCCGTTCTGGGCGAACAGACGCTCGATGAGGGCGGCGTCGCACAGATCACCGCGCACGAAGGTGAAGCGGCCGTCGGCATCGGCCCCGTCGAGCATGCGCAGACGTGCGTTCTTGATGCCGGGGTCGTAATAGCTGTTGAGGTTGTCGAGACCGACAATCACGTCATCGGTCTCCTCGAGCAGCTTCTTGACGAGAAACGCGCCGATGAAGCCGGCGGCTCCGGTGACGAGGACTTTTCTATTTGCCATATATCAAACTCCTAAATAATGAAAGTGCTTAAAGTTCAACTTTTCGGTTGATATATCCTTCGGTCGCATTCTCACGAGGAATAACGCGACATGGATTGCCCAAGACGATAGAATGGCTGGGGATGTCGCAGTTCACATATGCACCAGGGGCAATGAGGACATCGTCTCCGACCGTAATGTCTCCGACGATGATGGCATTAATGCCGACCCAAACGCAGTCTCCCAAAACAGGCGCGCCTTTTCTCTTGCCGCGGTTCTCCTGGCCGATGGTCACGCCCTTATGCAGGTTGCAGTTTGCGCCAATGACGGCGGCTTCGTTAACCGTAATGTTGAACGCGTGTCCTAGGTAGAGACCCGGTCCAATCTTGGTGGCGCGAGCTATCTCCAGGCCGTATTTCTCTCGCATGCGATGCAAGGCGAAGCGCCAGAAAGCACATTTCGAGCTTTGTGCCTTGCGAAAAATATAGAGAAACCTGAGCGCGTGATCAGTTAGGGGCGTAGCTCCGGATCCATAACGGTGCCAATCGAGGCGCCCCCCAAGGCGTTTTTTATCGGTCATGGCTATGCCTTTCTTGTATTTGTCAGTCATAGAAATCCAGATGGGAGCAAATTCCACTCGACAGGGGCATCACGAAGAACCCTATGCTTCCCCGCTACCAGAAAAGATCCTCTTCATCTTTTCCAAAACGATCATCAAGTCCTGCGGATAAAACGCATGGAGCGACAAGACAACGAGGAGCGAAGACAGAGCAACAACGCCCAAAGCGAGCAGCCCCCAGGCACAATATCCACCAATATTGAAAAACGTACCGGCATAAAGACCCAAGAGGGAACAGGCAGTCGTCACGCTAAGGATATACAGGCAGCGACCGGCGAAAACCCGCAGTGGCCTCTCCAAAATAACGCGAGAAGCGTAGACCCCATACTGCAGAGTGCGAAAAACAGTGGCAACGAGTAGCGCGGTGGAAACGCCTGTTGCGCCGAAGGGCCCGGCCAGCAGGAAACTCAGGGCTACGCAAATCCCAGCTTCCGCAAATGCACCGTTACGTGTCTGGCGATAGTGGCCCGCAGCGAGGACAACAGAGTTGTAAGGTAGGCGGAAGCAGTACACCGCCGTTGCGGCCAAAAGAACGACACCCAACAGGGGCTGCTGGTAATTCGCGTCGGTAACACCTTTCATATACACAGCCAAAAAAGGCTGAACCGTGGCAATTGCGGTTGAGAAGACCACGGCAACGAGAGTCGAGCTGACGACCTCATATACCCGGAAGTTCACTTGCAACGCCTCGCGTTCCCCATTGGCAATCATATTCCCGAAGGCGGCCTCCACACCACTTGAGAAGGCATTAACAAGCCGTTGTAGCCCCTGAGCGATAAGGTTATACACTGCAAAGACGGAAACTTCCGTCAGCGGGGCAAACATGCTCAGCGCGATGGTAGCGATATTCGACCGAAGGTAGAATGCCAAGTGATGCCCGAGGCCATTCCACCTATCGGCGATGGCAGTCTTGTCCGGCACGGCATCCTTAACAAGTCTGTATTTCCTGCGGACATATGCGCCCAATATAACGGGACGAAGAACAAACACAAACGAACTGCCCGCCTGAACAACGACGACGTCGAAGCCCGCTCGCACCATTACCACGATAACGGCAGCATTAGCTACAGACGAAACTACCTGGAACACGTTAGCCACATAGCTACGCTGGTCAGCTTGCAGAAGCAAGGAATACGTGATACCAAACATGTATTGTGCCAAAGTGCCCGCAGCGATTACAAGCGTTAGAGCGAAAGAAAGCACCCACTCGCCCGTAAAATAAGTGATGAAAGGAAAAATGCAGGCGATGATGATGGAATACCCAACGAAAACGCCGCCTATCGTCCGAAAGAAACGCTCGGTCGCACGAACAATTGAGCTCACCGCATCAATGCGGCCCTCGGCGAGGGGCTTGTACAAGGCCGCTCTGGTCACCCCACCGACACCGGCCTCGAGAAGAGCGATGAAGCCGAGGTATTGATTAATCGTCCCTATCGCGCCGTAGGTCTCCGATCCGAAGGTTCCGATATAGGCTATAGGCACTACGAATCCAACGATGACGCTCGCCAGCTGGACTAGCAGAGAGGAAACCGTGTTAAGAAGGGCCTTTCTACTACGCATTTTTCAACCTCAATTTTCGTCGAGAAATATCGATAGAGATAGCAACGAGCATAAGATGACGACCGGCGAACAGTCGCATGAGTAGGCCACCCCTTCCAGCAATTTTCTCTTTGCTGGCTGCCCAGGATTCTTCAAAGAAATTGTCGCTGCGCAAGTCGACAATGGCGCTGCGAAGCTCGAGGAGGGAATAGTCAGAGAGTTCGAGATGCCGAAGCAAATTCAAAATGGAATCGATCCATCTCTTCTTCAGAAGGCCTTCGAGGCTCGGGTCGTTCCACCCCTTGGCATATTCCCTCAAAACCTCATTAACCGTCTTGACAGATCGATACATCCCAGGATTGTAGTTACGCGTGATGCTTGCATCGTTCGGTCGATAATAGTAAAGGGGTTCGTCGAGAAATACCACTGTTTTGCATGCATCTACGATGGGCAACAGCTGCAAGAGGTCCTCACCGTTCTTAACGTGAGCAAATTCACTGTAATCGTCGCGTGCGTTGACAGCACGCAGCGGAAAGGCTTTCCCGCACAGATTATTGAAGGCCGCGGATTCGCATATGCTGCGCTGCAGCTCGCTGATTGAAACTGGCACATGGCAGGGCACGTCGTCAAGGCAAGGGTACATATCACCGCTGTAGTCAGGTTTGCGGCAAAGTTTGAACTGTATCAGGGCTCCGGGGCTCTTTCGGATGGCCGCATCAATATGCTCGAGGGCATCTACGCGAAGCGCGTCATCGGAATCGAGACAAACGACGTAGCTACCCCGCGCGTGACGGACAGCTTCTCGCCTCGCGAGAAGCTGTCCGTTGTTCACGGTGTGAACAACGGACAGCTTCTGCCCAAGCTCATCCTTGAGCCTATCGAGAATTACCCCTGTCGCATCCGTCGACCCGTCATCGACCGCGACGATTTCCCAATCGCCAAACGTCTGGCCCATGACAGAAGAGACGCAGGCCTCGAGATATCTCTCAACGTTATAACAGGGAACAAGCACCGAGAAACGCGGTACTGTTTCGTGCTTATCGCTTATCTCACTCACCAGCCTTTAGAACCAGAAAGGTTCAATTTCAACATGTTCCCGTCCTTTTCATCCCACTCCGGCGGATCAAAGGGCATAAAACCCGCGCAGGGATGAAACGTCATCTCCGAGAAGCGAACGTCTCCCTTGTATTCGAAAAAGTCTGCACGCACGAACGGAATTCCAACAGCGAGCTCCCGTGCAAGCTCTGTCATCTCCTTGAAGGAGTCGGGCTTCTCGGGCAACTTTTCAAAGGGTGCGTAATCATCTCGTCCGAACGGCTCGAACTCCCAGTTCATGGCAAGAAAGCTAATTTGCGCAGTCGCGTGGTCCTCAAGCCCCTGCGAAACATAGATGAATCGTGGCTCTCCGCCGAAACAGTAAAACTTGTAGTCAACGGTACCATTGACGGCGGTACTGAAAGCGCGTCCATCTTTGCGGCGTCCGCTATGTCGAGCGGCGCGCATTCGCAGCACGGCGTCATCGCTCAAAAGGAGCCACCCCCCCCACGGATTCGGGTAGCTCGATCCAGGACCCCAACTCGTCGTCCCAGCGCTCGGGATCAAACTCCTCCATCCCGCCGCCGGGATAGAACGTCATTTCGCCAAAATAGTACTGTCCGGCAACCTCGTAGAAGTCGACCCGCACGAAGGGGATGCCCGCTGAGAGCCTCTCGGCGTCAGCGACCATCTCCTTGAGCCGCGCGGGCGCCTCAGGCGGCACCTCTGCGTTGGGGTAGTGGCGGGTGAACGGCAGGTGGTTCCAGTCTTCGTCGAAGAAGTCCACGTGCAGGTCGGCCTCGGCGCGGTCGGTGCAGGTGAACTCGCAGCGCACCTTCCCGTCGAAGCACATCACCTTGTAGTCGGTGAGGTCGCCCTTCCCCTCATCGGGGTCAAGGTACTCCTCTGCGAACACGCAGGGATTGACGTCCTTATAGGGCCACTCGCGCGTGCGCCAAAAGTAGTTGGTCTTCAAATGCTCCGCGAGCTTTCCCTTCGCCGCGTCCAGGTCGAACGTCGCACGGTCACGACAGATAGCGACACCGCCGCAGTCGTGGTTCGTCTTCAGCACGAACCGCTCGGGCAGCCCAGATATATCGATGTCCTCCGCGCGCTCCCACATCGCGTAAGTCGGGGTCACGTGCTCCGCACCGATGCGGTCGGCCACCCACTGCTTCACGCGATACTTGTCCACGAGCGTGGTGTACAGGGGGTTGCGGTCGTGAATCTTGAGCCACTGAAGCTTCTCGTTAAACGTCACGGGATTATCGAGGTTAAGCCTCTTACCAATCGTCGCGCGGTACATCGCCTTCAGATGCGGCCCATCGGGGACCCAGTCGGTGAGACCCTTGCCAGCAGCGTAGGAGTACACGAGCCAGGGGTTATGGATAGCTTTGGCTAACTTGTTCATCTATCGACCCTCCTGATATCTACCGACAGCCTTCTTGCGCTCCGAGGCTATCGGGAACGCGACGGCGGCGGCGAGAGCTATGTAAAGGTAGGTGGTCTTGCTGTAATAGCAGACGTATCCGTACTGGATAATCAACCATGCGAGAAGGATGATGGCGACGAGCGCGAACATGGGACCGCCCTTTTTGAGTCCTTTTACAACTTTGAGAAGGGATGACACAATGGCGCCGTAAAAGAAAAAAGTCCCCACCACGCCGCAGTCGACCAACAGCTCAACGTAGTTATTGTGCAGGTAATAGTCGTTTCCAACTGCCGCAAGCGCAACGGTCGCCCCGTTGTTGACGCCGATGCCGAAGAACGGCGTCTTGGCAAACTGCTGAAGCCCAACCTGAACCAGGTAGTCCCTGATTCTCGCCGAGTTGTCTATCTTGCCGACGCCCAGATATGCGTTGATCATGCCGTTGAAACGTTTGTTGATCGTCTCGAAAATGGGAAGTTGCAAGAGTGCGACCACCAGCAAGCCCACCAGTACGAGAACCAAGACGGCCTTCAACATGGTGACGATGTTGTTCGTGATGTATGCGTAGAACAGAAGTACGAGGAAGCACCCGAGCGCCATGATAATGAGTGCCTTGTTGCTACCAGTGCCCAGGGCGACGAACCCGCAGAGCGCAAGCGGCGCCAAGTGGTAGACCTTCTTGTGGAACATCACGTAGTAAAACGCGATGATCACCGAAATGCCAGTCCCCAGCCCGATGGTGTTCACGTTGTTCACGTTGTCGCCGACGCGCACGCCCGAGTTTAAGAGCTGGAGATAGCCGCCGATTCCGCCCTGCATCCAAATCGTGTAGGCCGCTAGGGCGATTCCGGCGATATAAATCGCATTGAATAGGGTCTGTTTCCCATCGACCTCGACGATATAGTTGTACAGAATTATCGCAAACACTGTGAGCATCGGCAGAGTACGCAAGGCTATGGTCTCGGCTCGCCACGACTCCCTCGCCCAGAGTATCGACGCTATGCAGTACGCGTCGAACAAAAGTAAGTACGTCATCGGCCGGGATAGAACGATATGGCGCCTCGGGAGAATGACGATCAGCATGAAGGCCATCGACGCGAAGCACAGCAAAGTCGAGTAAACGACCATTCCATCGTCGTCCGACCAGATGTAGATGGAGATCGCATACAGCACCAGAAGGATGTTCGCGATCTTCTCGAACAGCTTGTCGCGCTTCTCGGTCTTACCGACCGCAATAGCCCTATTCATCGATATACACCAGCCCTACGAACTCCTCCACGGCTTTGGCGACGTCATACCCCGCCGCAGCCAGGGCTGCCTTCGTGTCGGGACGCTTGCCATCCGTGGCGGATACCAATGCTTTCGCCCAGGCCTCTGTATCGTCTATAGGCAGGAATTCCACTAATCCCGTCACATCAGCCTGTCTCGTCACAGTGTCCGACACCACGCAAGCGAGCCCAGCCGCCTGTGCTTCAATTACCACGTTGGGCATGCCCTCGTAAAACGACGGCAACGCCAGCACGTCGAATC
The DNA here is from genome assembly GCA_937958315.1 of uncultured Collinsella sp. Lineage (GTDB taxonomy): Bacteria > Actinomycetota > Coriobacteriia > Coriobacteriales > Coriobacteriaceae > Collinsella. The sequence continues at coordinate 7,619 of CALFGH010000053.1, forward strand.
CCGACAGCAGCGCCGGCACATCAGAACGCACGCCGGTGAACACGATGCTCGACAGCACGCCAAGCGCATCAGACTTTTCGCGCACTTCGCTCTCAAGCTCGCCTTTACCTACCAGCACAAGTTTCGCGTCTGGTCTAGTTTTCAATAACTTGGCAAAAGCCTCTATCAGAAAGCCGTGGTTCTTCTGCGGCGCAAAGCGTCCCACGTGTCCCACTACCAACGCGTCTGCGTCGATGCTGAGCTCAGCACGTATGGCTGAGCGCTTCTCTGCTGAGAAAGCATAGGCATCTAGGTCGAGCGCGTTGCGCAGGTAATGAACCTCGCCTTTTTTCATGGCCATGGGCCCGAACGTATACTCGGCTGCCAGGTCCGACGGAGCTATCTTTACGTCGGCCACCGACGTTAACGGTCGACGCAGGGCCCTCTGCAGAAGCATGCCAAGACCGGTCTGACCGTCGCTGGCATTGCTCGAACGCAACGCAAGCCTTCGCGCGCCTGCACGTTTCGCGATCCACAGGTCGATAGCTGAAAAAGCACTCGAACCAATCCTCAGCACGACGGGACAACCATCTTCGCGAACTGCATCGAAGAGCTCACGACGATAGGCGGAGAAATCCTTCGTTTTACGAGTGATTCGAAAAACCCTGCCTCCAAGGCGTTCGATTTCGTCTTCGTAATAGCCTCGCTTATCGCCGGAAACAACAAAGTCCATCTGATAACGCGTTCGATCTAGTTGACGATACATCTTCATTAAGAATGTTTCAGCACCACCTGTGTCCATGTTCGACACAATGCAGAGCAGTCGCTGTGGTTTATTGGTTGTGCACATCGAAATTGCTTTCAACAAAAAGCTTGAATGCACTCAAGCCCATTTCGTACGAGTAGTCGCGCCCCTTACGAAGGCAAGATTCTTTCATTGCAAGCAGCTGCTCGGGCAGTCTGGGATTAAGTAGGATATCCAGCAACGCCTCACGGTTGCGGAATTCATACGTCACGCCCGTTTCGCCTTCTTTGACCATCTCGGCATAACTTAGCCATTGCGACGCAATCACAGGTATACCGGCACAGTAAGCATCGACCACGGTGCCTGGCACGCCTTCGCCCGGGCACCTCGTTGGAAAGGTCAGGGCGAGGTACCCGTTGAGAACAGATGTACTCTCCCCTGCGGGCACTACACCCTTGTAGGCGACTTCGGAAGCATCGCAGTCGGCCATAAGCGCGTAGAAGTGCTCCTTGTACTCGGCTAGGACGTTTCCGTAAATGTCGAGCTTGAAAGCGCGACGACCAAGCTGACTGTTCGCCTTGCGCACAGCCCACACGATGTCGTCAATACCTTTGTCCTCGTAGATGCGGGAGAAGACTGCTAAAGGCCATGGCTCATCGGATGGCTTAGCGAGTTCGGAGGATTCGAGAAGTGGCAGGCGTTTGTAGTTGTATGCGACGAGCACGTTTCCGAAACCACGATCAGTGAGCAGAGCCTTAACTCGTTCGGACTCAACTAGTATCGCATCGAACGATTTGAGCTTCTTCGTGAGAAAAGACTGTCCGGCTATAAATTCGGCGAGCCACCCACCGATGACCGAGTACACGACTTTACAGCCATATCGCTTCCGTAAGTTAATGAGCATCGGCGCAAAGACTTTCAGTCCGTTATGGGCCGGAAGCATAATGAGGACATCAGAGAACTTCGCGAGTTCGGTGCACTCACGAATAAGTGCAATCGGGCGCTTCTGCCACCCACGCGTGTCGACAGATCGGACATTCTCATTCCCGCAGACATCGCGCAGCAACTCACGGACCGTTCGAGTCTTCACGACCTGACCATCCGCCATGTCGAGCCCCTCAGCAAAGTGCCCGATGATGCCCACCGTCTTTATCTGTTTAGTTATTTCCATTTATCGAAAGCCTTGTCCCACAGATTCAATCACAATTGCTGGCGTACTTCAGCTTCTTGTACGCTCCGAAAACGAGGTTCACAAATGTTCTCCAAGCCGCGTGCGGAAATACCATTCCCTCACCCTGCTGCCAAAGCGCGTAAAGATGGGAAACCTGCCCCTTGAAGCCCACGCCGTGCGAGACCGACGATGTCCTTATTCGATACCTCCCGAGCACCTCGGGCAGCAACAAGCAGTCAGCCTTCTTAGCTACCTTCAGCCATATGGCATAATCGTTGTGTTTCTTTAAGTCGGCTATCTGCACCAAGCCAACCTTGCGCCTGTCGTACATCACAGTCAGGCACCCCGGCCAACAATAGCGGCGCATGCCTCCGCAGGTGATATGTTTAGGCCCTGAGTAGCGACGCCCCAGGGGTTCACCGCTCTCGCTTATCGTCTCATACTCCGTATATGAGAAAGCGCAGTCGTTTTCGTGCATAAACGCGAGCTGCTTCTCGAGCTTCTCCGGCTTCCAAAGGTCATCGCTGTCCAGAAAGGCAATCCAATCGCCCCTTGCCTCTCGAAGCGCGCGGTTCCGCGAGCACGCCGCGCCCGAATTGAGCTCATTCGAGAAAACGTGGATGCGCGGGTCGTCCTTAGCGATGGCCTCGGCGACGGCGACAGTACCGTCCTTAGAGCAGTCGTCAACGACTAGCAATTCCCAATCGCCGTATGTCTGAGACTGTACGCTCTTTATGCTTTCCGTAATAAAGTGTTCAGAGTTATACGATGGCATTACGACGGAAACAAGGCCAAACTCCTTAGCGTTTTTCCTCACTGGATCACGACCGCTTCGTTCAATAATTTCTTCGCCTGCTCTTGCAGGCCGTCGTACTCTTCACGCGTCACGCGGCCCTCGGCAAGCAGATAGTCGCCGTAGTCGGCGGCGGTGGCCATGCCGTCTTCGGTAATGCCTTCTTGTTTTACGAAGGCATTACCGATGGTCTTGAAGAAGATGGCAACGTCACCTGTAAAGGTAATACGCTCGATGTACTTGAGGTCATAGGCGAGCTTCTCGTCCCAAGCGATGGCATTGCGCCCGTTAACCTGGGCCAGCCCGGAAAGACCCGGGCGTACCCGATGGCGCTTACGCTGCTCATGCGTCATAAACACCATATCACGCACTAACTGCGGACGCGGCCCGATAATAGCCATCTCGCCTCGCACGATGTTAAGCACCTCAGGCAACTCATCCAAGCTTGTCGAACGCAAAGCCTTGCCAAACTTTGTCAAGCGCACCTCGTCGGGCAAAAGATTGCCGTTTTCATCGCACTCATCAGTCATGGTGCGAAACTTATAAAGGTTAAATATCTTCTCGTCCTTACCCGGGCGAGGCTGTTTGAACAGAACGGGACTACCTAATTTCACGCGCACCAAAATTGCCACGATCGCCAGTACCCACCAGAAGAGAATGAGCAAGACAAGAGACAGGCACAAATCAATGACCCGTTTGCCATAACGTTGGTAGAAAGTCTCGTTACCCAAACTACTCAAAACAACGCCTAATAACTTCGATGATTACGTCCTGCTGCTCGGGAGTCATCTTGTTGTCGGAGGGTAGACAGAGACCACGATGGAAGATGTCGGCGCCAATATCCAAAGGCAAGCCATCTGAACCCGTTACACCGCCGGAAATATACGCATTGGTCTTAGCTCGACCATTGCCCTCACGCGTCACAAATGCATTCATGCGATAAATAGGCTGCATATGCATGGGTTTCCAGATGGGGCGGCCCTCGGCGTTAATGGCAGCAATAGCCTCAAGAATCTCGGTGGGGCAGCTCTTTCCAGGTTCGCTTACGTAAAGCGCCTCACTCTCGCCACGAACCTGTTTGCACATCGCTTCGGGCTCAATCAGCATGCAGGAAAGCCAGAAGTTCGGCTCGCAAACGCTAGGATCATAGGGGTTCATGCTTACCGGCAGACCCTTGAAGCCCTCTTTGTAACGCATATAAATAGCCTTCTTTTGGGCAATATGTTCCTCCAGATACGGAATCTGGCCACGCACGACACCGGCAATTACATTGCTCATGCGATAGTTATAACCAAGCTCCTCATGCTGGTACCAGGGAGCGGCTTCGCGCGATTGGGTCGACCATTTGCGCGTTTTTTCGGCTGCCTCTTTGCTATCAGTTAAAAGCATGCCACCAGCGGAACCGGTAATGATCTTATTGCCGTTAAAGCTAATGGCGCTGATGTCACCAAACGTACCAGTTTGACGACCTTTATACGTGGCGCCAAGTGACTCAGCAGCATCCTCAACAAGGACAGCCCCGTGCGCATCGCAAATTGAACGAAGCTCTTCGATTTTGCCAGGCGTTCCGTAAAGATGCGCCGCCACAACGACCTTCGCAGTCGGATGCAGTTCGAAGGCCTTTTCAAGAGCGACAGGATCCATGTTCCAGGTATCGCACTCGGTATCGATAAATACAGGGACTCCACCTTCATAAACAACTGGGTTCACCGTAGCGTCGAACGTCATATCGCTGCAAAGGACCTCATCACCGGGCTTAATTCCAGCGAGCTTCATGGCAAGATGCAGAGCAGAAGTACCGCAAGAAAGGGCAACGGCATAGCCACAACCAATCTTTTCGGCCATTTGTCGCTCGACTTCGTTGATATTCTCGCCTACCGTCGACATCCAGTTGGTCTCATATGCCTCGGTAATATATTTGAGCTCATCGCCGTGCATGGTCGGGGAGCTTAGCCAAACCTTATTCTCAAAGGGCTTGATATCCATCGTGACTCCTTATCCCTAATCGTTAAACTGCGGATGGTATGTAGGTACAACCTCAGCGAGCACGGACTTAACCGTGTCGTTATCCTTGTCGAGACAGTCATGAAGCTTCTCGAGCTTGTCTTTGATCTCTTCCATCTTGTCGGCCTCGGCTGTGGAAATGCGAATCTCGGAATGCTCGGTCGGCAGGAGTTGCTCGTTGTCCATAAGGAGCTCCTCGTACATCTTTTCGCCAGGACGCAGGCCAACCTCTTTGATCTGGATATCTTTGCCAGGCTTAAGACCGCTCAGCGTAATAAGGTTGATGGCAAGGTCGTAGATCTTGACCGGCTCACCCATATCCAGGACAAAAATCTCGCCGCCATGCGCCAGAGCGCCGGCAGTAATGACAAGCTTGCTGGCCTCCGGGATGGTCATGAAGTATCGTGTGATGTCCTTGTGCGTAATGGTGATAGGGCCACCCTCGCGAAGCTGGCGCTTAAACAGCGGGATGACCGATCCATGACTACCCAGAACATTGCCAAAGCGAACAGCCGTAAAGATGGTGTTACTGTTTGCCGCGTAATACTGAACGACCATCTCGTCCATACGCTTTGTGGCACCCATTACGTTAGTGGGATTAACGGCCTTATCGGTAGAAATCTGCACGTAGTGGCTGCACTGGTACTTATCGGCAAGGCGTACAACATTGAGCGTGCCAAAAACGTTATTCTCGATTGCCTCTCGGGCGTTGTGTTCCATAAGAGGAACATGCTTGTGGGCTGCAGCGTGGAAAACAACTTGAGGATGATACTTCTCAAAGACCTTGGTAATCGCTGGAAGATGCGTAATGGAGCCGATATAGACTTGAATATCAGTGCCCTGATCATGAGCGGTCTTGATGATGTCGTGATACAGCTCGTAGGTAGTGTTCTCGTAAATGTCGAACAGCACGATTTGCGCAGGCTTTGCCGGAAGCAGCTGACGTACAAGCTCTGAGCCAATAGATCCGCCGCCGCCCGTAACCAAAATGCGCTTACCGGTAACGTAGCCCATCTGGTTAAGGTCAAGTGACTTCTCCTCGCGAGAAAGCAAGTCGCTGATCTCGACCTCACGAAGGGCAACCCTGCCTACACCATCCTGCGGAATATCGCGGACATTGGGAAGTGTGAGGACCCTAAGACCTGTCTTCATGCACAGGTCAAAGATACGCTGACGCTCTTCATGCGTGGCACTCGGAATTGCCACGACAATCTGTTCTGCTTCACAATCATGCGCAATAGTTGGGATATCGGCGCAAGTACCGCAGACCTTAACGTCATGAATACGCTGTTTTTGCTTATTAGGATCATCGTCGACAACGGCAACCGGATCACCGATCATGTCGGGGTCTCCATTGAGCATACGTTTGATGGAAAGAGAGCCGGTCTCCCCTGCTCCTACGATGAGCGTGCGTGGGAGATGCGCATTGGAATTGCTTTTAAAGCGCCAGATCTGGCTACCATAAACGGCGCGAATGGCAAAGCGGCCGCCACCGCAAATAATGAGGACGATAGCCCATGCCATAACGTCCTCACGAAGGGTCATGCCCTTGCCAAATAACACGTTAAAGATAACGTCGCCAATTACCGAGCCTACCGTTACGGCAGCAACAATACGTCCAGCCTCGGAAATGCTCGCATAGCGCCACAAGCTGCTATACATATGAAAGAACCAAAAGACGACAACGTTAACAAGCGCGAGCACAAGAATAGCCGGGCATGCGCCGGCTGCTCCGCTGAGCGTCGCCCAATGCTGCGTTCCCCACGATGCAACAAACACAGCAATAAAAGTTGCCGCAATGTCATATGCCATTAACGCATACGGTTCAAAGGCACTCAGCTTCCCCTTTTGCTTTGCGCTCTTAGATTCAGTGTTCAAGATTTGTACTTCTCTTCCCTATTGATCCCGTTGTCCCCGCCCCCCCCCGGGGATCCTCCCTGTCCCGTTAAAGAGTCGCCTGCACTTAGGCGATCGCCTTTTTAAGGTTTCGCATTACGCGCTGCTCGGCTGAAAGCACGGCAAGGCCAACGCGCGTAGTTACGCGTCGGCCGCATAGGTCGAGCTCCAAATAAGCAGTGCTCTTGCGTCTGTTAATGGTTTTGATAAGTCCCTCGTGACCCAGTAGCGGACCTGCCGTCACCACGACCTGATCGCCGTCTTTTAGGGCCTCGCTCATGGGCACTACGCGGTCTCCCGCATGCGTAAAGCTGCCAATAAGCTGGACCTCTTCTTTTGCCAGCGGCACAAACTGACCGTCCTGGGATAACACCCGGGCAAAATCGTCCATGCGCAGCAAATACTGTTGCACGGTTCGGGGATCTGCCGTATCGCAGATTAGATAACCGGGAAAGAGCGGCTTGGTCGTGTTGACCCATTCGCCGTGTACCTTGATCTCGGTTTGAAATTGGGGATAAAAGAGCTCCTGCATGGCGCCAGCCGGCACCAAACGCTCGATGCGCTCGCGCATTACGTCTTCGCGACCGTTAATGACCTGAATCACATACCACACGAGCACCACCCCCTTGCTGTCTTACGTGTGGCTCACGGGGTTTGGGTATGGCTACGCCAGGGCGCTTGTGCGCGAAGGCGCTCCATATTCAAACCCTGAGCCCAGTTAGACAAGCACGAGGCTCTGCCCCACCGTGAACGGTATGTATAAGCGCAGTGGCTAGAGACGCGGACGTGTATCGCAAAAATGACCGCGACTCCAGCTAGCTGCGTGCGAACCAGTCAAGCGGGAACAAAACTAGACCGCACGCAAACAGCTGTAGGACTGCTGCAATTTGTCATGAAATAACGAATCGGAAGAACGGCCTGCACATAGATAAGAACAGATACATTCGATGCGATACGCATAATGACGCTATTGGAGCTCGTGGTTTTTCTGGCACCGCCGTTACGGCCGGATGCTGATCGACCCTGCGCTTTGCGGCTTGCTGGAGCCGTGGGCACAGTTGAACCCATGTAACGATAGATATCCTAGCACAAGGCGGCTAGTAACCGATTTAGACCGCACGCGAAAACATATCGTTCATTTGCAGTGCTTAAGGGGGTAATTTTGCAAACTTGTTCACATTAACGCAGGTTTATGCGGGTGTAGCTGTTGGCACGCACCGCCCGAGCTGCAACGCTGACTGCATGAAATGCAAAAAGGAAATATGTTGGGTTAACAAACTATGTACAGAAGTGGGAAATAAATTGCGCAACTTTTTTAGGCGTGGGTGCCGGCGTAGCGTCACTTTGGTTTGCGCGGTGTCTGTATATGAAAAAAGCCTCCGGTATCCCGGAGGCTATATGTTCACGATGGTGGAGACGAGGGGGATCGAACCCCTGACCTCTTGACTGCCAGTCAAGCGCTCTCCCAGCTGAGCTACGCCCCCGTGACGAGGAGATACTATAGGGGAATAATTGCGGGGATGCAAGAGGAATTTTGGATTGATTATCCGCCGTCCCGATAAAACCCTAATGCAGCAAATAGCCGATTGCGACGCCTTGGTGGACTTGGATCTTGGCCGTATTCCTGATGACATTAGAGATGCCCGTGTCGGCTAGCAGACCCAGCGGGCTCCGGTCCAGCTCCCACTCTAGGCCGTGCTCGCTTATCTCTGTGTTGGAAGCGATGGCGATGATGGAAAACGTCTTACCTTCGGCGCCTTCGATGGTCCACGACTCGCCTGCGTGAAGGACGCGAGCGACCACTTTGTCTTCGGCAATCCAGACGGGGGCGTCCGCATAGCCTGCCAGTAGCCCTAACACAGACAGGGACATGTCCGGGCGGCCGCCGGTGGCGCAGGTCGCAACCACTTCGGCACCCGGCCAGCGGCGGCGGACGGAATCG
>CALFGH010000054.1 GCA_937958315.1 uncultured Collinsella sp.
TTGCAGGCAACGCCACACGCTACTTGGCGCGGCCCTCCTCATAGCGCTCGACCAGCTTGGCCTGAACGTCATAGGGCACCTGCTCATAGCCGGCGGGCTTCATGGTAAAGTCGCCCGTGCCGCGCGTGATAGAGCGCAGGCGCGTCGAGTAATCCGTCAGCTCGGCCAGCGGCGCCTGGGCAATGACCACGGTGTCTCCGCGCTCATCGGTCTCCATGCCCGTCACGCGACCGCGCGAGGCCGAGATGTCGCCCATTACAGCACCGGCGTAACTCTCGGGGATGGTCACCGTGATTTCCTCGATGGGCTCCAGCACCACCGGGTCGGCATCGGCACATGCCTTGCGCAGGCCGATACGAGCCGCCGCGCGGAACGCCATCTCGTTGGAGTCGACGCTGTGATACGAGCCATCGTACACAGCCACGCGAATGCCCGTAAGCGGGTAGCCGGCAATGATGCCGTCCTTCATGGTCTCCTGGACACCCTTGTCCACGGCGGGGATCAGCGAGCGCGGAATGCGGCCGCCCACGACCTCGTCCACAAACTCATAACCGTCGCTCGTGCCGTCGGGCCCAATGAGCGGCTCAACGCGCAGCCAGCAGTCACCATACTGGCCGGCACCGCCGGTCTGCTTCTTGTGGCGACCCTGGGCACTTGCCGTACGGCGAATGGTCTCGCGATACGGGATGCGGATCGGCACGCTCTTGGCCGCGACCTTGGTACGGTCCTCAAGGCGATTGAGCAGAACCGAAACCTGTGCCTCGCCCACCGCCGAAATGATGGTCTGACCGGTCTCCTCGTCACGATCGATGCTCATGGTCGGATCGGCCTTGCAGGCCTTCTCGATAAACGTGTAGAGTTTCTCTTCGTCGCCGCGATTCTCGGCCTCGATGGCGATGCGGTACTGCGAGTTGGGGAACCTAAACGCCGCAGCCTCGACCTTGCCGGTAATGGAGAGCGTATCGCCCGTCTCGGCCGCCAGCTTGGGCGCCACGATGATATCGCCGGCATAGGCGTGACCGACCTCGGTCATGTCGCGGCCGCACATCACATACAGGTGAGCCAGACGATCGCTCTTGCGGGTGCGCGCGTTGATCAGCTCAAGGCCCGGCTCAAGCGTACCCGTCAGCACCTTGATAAAGCTGATGCGACCCTGCTGCGGATCGGCCAGGGTCTTAAACACAAACGCCACCGGGCGGTCATCGTCACTCGAGATCTTAAGCGAATCGCCGTCGATGAGCGGCATCTCGCCGTAGTCCGTCGGCGCCGGGAAGTACGTGGCGATGTCGTCCATCAGCGAGTTGACGCCCTGCTCCTTAATGCAATCGCCCGCAAAGACCGGCACAAAGATGCGCTCGGCGATCGCCTTCGACAGCAGGCCCTCAAGTTCCTCCTGCGTCAGCGTCTCCTCGCCTTCCAAGTACTTCATCATCAGTTCGTCATCAGCCTCGGCCACCAGCTCGCACAGATGGTCATGGGCTTCCTCGGCCTGGGCACGATACTCCTCGGGAATCTCCGACTCAACGGCTTCGGTGCCGTTGCAATGGCGTGCCTTCATGCGCACCAGGTCGATGATGCCGTCGAAGTCCTCGCCCTCGCCCCAGGGAAGGGTCACGGCGCCCAGGCGCGTGCCAAAGCGCTCCTGCAGCAGGTTCATTGTGGTCGTAAAGCTGGCCTCGGAGCGCGACAGACGGTTCACGAACACCGCACGCGCCAGGCGCAGATCCTCGGCGGCATACCAGAGCTTAACCGTCGTAGGCTGCGGGCCGGCCTCGGCGTCGACCACAAACAGAGCCGTCTCGCAGACGCTCATCGCGGCAAAGGCGTCGCCGATAAAATCGGGGTAGCACGGGGCATCGAGCACATTGATGCGCGCGCCCTTCCAGTCGATCGGTGCAATGGTCGTCGAGATGGAAAATGCACGTTTGACCTCTTCGGGGTCATAGTCGAGCGTGGGCTTGGTGCCGTCGTGGCCGCCCAGGCGGGCGGTCTTACCGGAAAGGTGGAGCATGGCCTCGGCGAGTGAAGTCTTGCCCACCCCGCCTTGGCCTACGAGCACCACGTTCCTTACATTACCGGTCTTGGGAGCACCCATGATGACCTCCTTGCAGGGCCGCGCGCAATGCGCGACGCCAACGGGGAGAGTTCGCGGTCGGTGCCGTCCCGGGAGCAGCATGGTCGGCAGCCGAGCCGACTCACCCTCCAAATGTCCTATGGCACCACCCTACCCTCACGGACGACTATCCATGCATACCTTTCGGCGCACGTATGAATACAGGCGGCGAGAGGAAGAAGAACGCATGCGAGGCGATTATTAAACCCCATCGATACAAATAAAAGCCGCCGCAGACCATAAGACCTGCGGCGGCTTTTTCTCAATATATAGCTGAGCCTAGCCCTCGATACGGCTCAAGAACTCACGGGTACGTTGCTCACGCGGGTGATCGATAACCTGCTCGGCCGGGCCCTCCTCGACAATGCGGCCTCCGTCCATAAAGACCACGCGGTCGGCAACATCGCGCGCAAACTGCATCGCATGGGTCACGATCACCATCGTCATATTCTGCGCGGCAAGGTCTTTAATGACACGCA
>CALFGH010000055.1 GCA_937958315.1 uncultured Collinsella sp.
GTGGCGGTGGCTTCTCGGGCGGCGGAGGCGGCGGCGTCGGCGGAGGCGGCGGCGGAACGTTCTAACGGTCGTAAGCTATGGGATGGGCTTTTCTCGACAGCCGTCGGGGAAAGCCCATCCCCTTTTTATGCGCTACCTACGAAGACTGTCCCCAACGACTAGTCATTTAAGAACGTCCCCAACGACTAGGTATGGCTGCTGGGCCTAGACGGTTAGGTCCAGCTCGTAGAGGAAGCTTTCGCGCGGCATGGCGTGGCGGCGTTCCTCGCGGTTGGCGCGGTGCGTGGCCGCACGCTTAAAGCCGTGCAGTTCGTAGAACTTCCACGAGCAGTTGGAGTCGGTGTACAGGTGTGCGCTGGTCGCCCCGCGCGAGGACAGATGCGAGATTGCGGCGTCGAGCAGAACCGTGCCAACGCCCAGGCCGTGGACATCGCGATCCACGGCAAGCAGCGTGACCTCGTTGTCGTGCGGCAGCGGGCTGCATTCGAGCAGGCGGTTGTTGGTTCGGATGGTTGTGCGCACAAACGAGAGATACTCGGCGCACGACTCGGGTTCTAGCTCGCGCATCTGCGACAGCAGTGCACGCTCAGTATCCATCCAATGTTCCCTGACGGCGGTGCCGGAGCTCTGTCCTGCACGCGCAAGCGAAATGCCGCGCGCCTCGCCATCTATAACTGCAACCTGCGAAAACGTCGAGGAAGAAAGGCAGTAGGCAAGATCGCACGCGGCTTCGAGGCGGTTGTACTCATCGTTATCCGAGTTGTTGTGCCAAAGCTGCTGCAAGATCAGCGCGATGGCGTCGAAGTCTTCGGTATCAAACGGTCGGTAGAGAACCCGCGAGACCATGGTGCCTCTTTCTATTGCGGATGCATATCGAGCACAGTTCTACCACGCCATTGGCATCTAATTATGGTGCCCCTGTGTTCCATCAACTCACCGTGCCCAGTGGCGCTCCTGCAACCCCCCCCGCTCGAAGCTTTTTCTGCACAGCCGTGCGTTGCGGGGTGCATCGTCGCGCTCGATGCGCTACATTGAATCAGTATTTTCAATGCCGCTGCGCGAGCGCTGCAGATCGACGTATCACCGACTCACAGAGCACGGCGGCGTACCAGACAGGAGGACTGCATGGGATCTGATGTGAAGATCGCACGCGCGTTGATCTCGGTTACCGATAAGACGGGCGTCGTCGATTTCGCACGGACGCTGGTTGACGACTTTGGCGTCGAGATCATCTCTACGGGCGGCACGGCTCGTGCCATCGAGGACGCGGGCGTTCCCGTAACCCCCATCGAGGAGTTCACGGGCTATCCCGAGATGATGGACGGCCGCGTCAAGACGCTGCATCCCAAGGTTCACGGCGCACTGCTTGCCCGTCGCGATTCCGAGCAGCACATGCAGGAGGCCGCTCAGCACGGCATTAAGCTGATCGACCTGGTCGTCGTCAACCTGTACGAGTTCGAGAAGACCGTCGCCAACCCCGAGGTCACCTTCGCGGATGCCATCGAGCACATCGATATCGGTGGTCCCTCCATGCTGCGCTCTGCCGCTAAGAACGCCGCGAGCGTTACCGTCATTTCCGACCCGGCCGACTATGATGCCGTCCTGGCCGAGATGCGCGAGACCGGTGGCTGCACCACGCTTTCCACCCGTCGCCGCCTGCAGGTGAAGGTCTACCAGACCACCGCCGCCTACGACACGGCCATCTCCCGCTGGCTTGCCGCCCAGGCAAGCGACGTGGCGGATACCTCTGCCAAGCTCGAAATTTCGCTGGAGAAGGTCGACGACCTGCGCTATGGCGAGAACCCGCAGCAGAAGGCCACGGTCTATCGCTTTGCCGAGGGCTGCGAGAACACCGCGAGCTCTCAGTTCCCGCTTGTGGGCTCCGAGCAGATCCAGGGCAAGCCGCTCAGCTACAACAACTATCTGGATGCCGATGCCGCCTGGAACCTGGTCCGCGAGTTCGACGAGCCGGCCTGCGTGATTCTCAAGCACCAGAACCCCTGCGGTTCCGCCGTTGCCGAGGACATCACGGCCGCCTACGACCGCGCCTTCGCCTGCGATCCCAAGAGCGCCTTCGGCGGCATCATCGCCTGCAACCGCGAGGTTCCCTTTGATCTGGTTGAGCACTTCGCCGATCAGAACAAGCAGTTCGTCGAGGTCATCATCGCTCCGAGCTACACTGCCGAGGCGCTCGAGCGCATGGCTAAGCGTCCCAACCTGCGCGTGCTGGCTACCGGCGGCGTGGACCACGGCGCCCAGGTGGAGCTGCGCTCCGTCGACGGCGG
>CALFGH010000056.1 GCA_937958315.1 uncultured Collinsella sp.
GCGTCTCGCTCAACCCGCTCAACCACATCGACCCGTTCGGCACCGTCATCTTGCCGCTGCTGATGCTTGCCGCCGGCGGTCCGGTGTTCGCCTTCGCCAAGCCCGTGCCCGTCTACCTCAACAACCTCAAGCACCCCAAGCGCGACGAGGTCCTGGTGAGCGCGGCCGGTCCTGTATCGAACATCGCGCTCGCGTGTCTCGCAGCCGCCCTCATGCACGCGACATACGGCAACCTCTACACCAGCATGTCCTTTGCCGTAGCCTCCCAAATCATGAACTTCGGTGCCACGTTTATCGTGGTCAATCTGTCGCTCGCGTTCTTTAACCTCATCCCGATCCCGCCGCTCGACGGCTCATCGATCATCGTGCCCTTCCTCAAGGGCAAGGCACTCGCCAACTACTACCACTTGCAGCAATACGCCATGCCCATACTCATCATCGTGCTGTACCTGCTGCCCATGTGGACCGGCATCGACGTGATCGGGCGGTATTTCGACGTTACCGTGTATCCGCTGGCCGAGTGGCTGCTCAACTTCGCAATCGCCGGTATCTAAGGTAAACTTACAGGTCGACCGTGCAAATCGGTCCCAACATGCACCCAAACCGCGCCGCGAAGGCGCCGTCAAAGGAGGTCGAAGATGTCGTATCGCGTGTCGACACAGGTCTACAGCGGACCGTTCGACCTGCTGCTGCAGCTGGTAACCCGCCAAAAAGTTGATATCGGCGCCATCTCGATCAGCGAGGTGGCCGAGCAATACCTGGCCGAGGTCGAGCGCATCGAGGCCCTGGACCTGGACGTGGCGAGCGACTTTTTGCTGGTCGCGGCAACCCTTTTGGACATCAAGGCTGCCTCGCTGGTGCCCCAGGAGGCCCCGCGCAAGACAGACGACGATGACGATGACGACGAAGGTCTCGAGGAACTCAGCGCGCTCGACGGAGACGCCCTGCGCGAAGTCCTGATTCAGCGCCTGATCGCCTACAAGCAGTTTAAGGGCGCGGCGGCGGCTCTCGGCGCGCGCATGCAGGCCGAAAGCCGCATGCACCCGCGTGTGGCTGGACCCGACCCCGAGTTCCTGGGGCTCATGCCCGACTATCTGGCCGGTATTACCCTACGCGGTCTCGCCGTCATCTGCGCCGACTTGGACGGCAAGCGACAGACCTTCTTGCTGGAGGCCGAGCACGTGGCACCGCACCGCGTGCCGCTCGACCTGACGGTGGCCTCGGTCGACCGCTTTACCATGGCGCACCAAACCTGCACCTTCCGCGAGCTGTTGGACGGCGACGCCACCACCGAGCAACTCGTCGTCACCTTCCTGGCCATGCTCGAGCTCGCCAAGCGCGGCTCGCTTACGCTGAGCCAGGACGAGATCTTTGGAACCATTCAAATCAACCGCGTCGAGGGCGCCGAGGCATACGTGCCCGGCGAGGGCCCCGAGCTCACCGAATAGGAGCGACCAACCATGTCAACCCTTTCCACGCTGGAGGCAAACAGCCTCAAAGGTGCCCTCGAGGCGCTGCTACTGGTGTCGAGCGACCCCGTGAGCGCACCAGCGCTGGCAGGTGCGCTGGATGTCGCCCCGGGCGAATGCGCGTCGCTTTTGGCCGAGCTCAAGGTTGAGTATGAGGAGGCCAACCGTGGCTTTCAACTGCGCGAGGTCGCCGGTGGCTGGCGTCTGTTTACACACCCCGCCTACCACGATGTGGTTGAGGCCTACGTGCTGAGCTGGGACACGCAAAAACTGTCTCAGGCGGCGCTCGAGACCCTGGCCGTCATCGCCTACCACCAGCCCGTCACGCGCGAGGTGGTCAAGGGCATCCGCGGCGTCAACTCCGACGGCGTCATCGCGTCGCTCGTGGACAAGGGTCTGGTGCGCGAGCTCGGCCGCGACCCCGAACGCGGTCAGGCCATCATCTATGGCACGACCAACGCCTTCTTGGAAAAGTTCGGCCTACGCTCCACCCGCGACCTGCCCGATCTGGAGCAGTTTGCCCCCGACGAGCAGTCGCGCCAGTTTATCCGCGAGCGCCTGAGCGGCCGCAGCATTCAGTCAACGCTCGAGGAGCAGGCCGAGGACCTGGACGAAGAGCGCGAACTGATCGATACCGATGTTGAGGACACCGATGGCGATGAGCTTCTGCCCACCGGTGACACCTCGGAGGATATGCATGACGAGGACTAACGAAGCCAGGGAGGCGCGCACCGCAAGTGCCACGGGCGCCACAACGCCCGCGAGCGACGCCCAGCACGTCTACCCGCATACCATGCGCCTGCAGCGCTTTTTGGC
>CALFGH010000057.1 GCA_937958315.1 uncultured Collinsella sp.
GATGAGGTCGGCCGAGCCATCGGGGCGCAGCAGCACCTCGGCGGAGCGCAGACGGCCGTTGTAGTTGTAGCCCATGGAGTAGCCATGCGCGCCGGTATCGTGAATCACGAGCACATCACCCATGTCGATATGCGGCAGCTCGCGATCGATGGCGAATTTGTCGTTGTTCTCGCATAGGTTGCCCGTGATGTCGTAGGTGTCCGTTACGGGTGCTGTGGTCTTGTCGGCGCCACCCGGCTGACCCATCACCGTAATGTGGTGGTAGGCGCCATACATGGCAGGACGGATCAGATCGACGGCGCTCGCATCAACACCGATATAGTCCTTGTAGATCTGCTTTTCGTGGATAGCCTTGGTGACCAGGCAGCCGTAGGGCCCCATCATAAAGCGACCCATCTCGGTGCAGATGGCCACATCGCCCATACCGGCGGGAACCAGGATTTCGTCGTAGGCCGTGTGCACCCCCTCGCCGATGGTGTGAATATCGTTGGCCTGTTGTTCGGGCAGGTAGGGGATACCGACACCGCCGGATAGATTGATGAAGGCGACGTGTGCGCCGGTCTCGCGCTCCAGGCGCACGGCAAGCTCAAAGAGGATGCGCGCGAGCTTGGGGTAGTAGTCGTTGGTGACGGTGTTGCTGGCAAGGAATGCGTGGATGCCAAAGTCCTCGGCGCCTTTGGCCTTGAGCATGCGGAAGGCCTCGAAGAGTTGCTCGGTGGTCATGCCGTATTTGGAGTCGCCGGGGTTATCCATGATGCCGTTGGAGAGCTGGAACAGGCCGCCCGGATTAAAGCGGCAGCTGACCGTCTTGGGAATGGGCCCCGCAACGCGCTCAAAGAATTCGATGTGGCTGATGTCGTCAAAGTTGACGATGGCGCCCAGCTTGTCGGCGAGCTCAAAGTCGGCAGCTGGCGTGTCGTTGGACGAGAACATGATGTCGTGTCCCGTGATGCCCAGCGAGCGGGCGATCATGAGCTCGGTATAGCTCGAGCAATCGCAGCCGCAGCCGTATTCGTTGAGAATGGAGATGAGCGCCGGGTTGGGATTGGCCTTGACGGCAAAGTATTCCTTAAAGCCCGGGTTCCATGCAAAGGCATCGCGCACCTCTTGCATGTTGCGGCGGATGCCCGCCTCGTCGTATAGATGAAACGGCGTGGGGAACTGCTCGACGATATGCTCGAGTGTCTCCTTGTCCACAAACGGCTGCTTGGCCGCATATGCCTCGTTGGGGGTCAATGCCATGTCCCGTAAACCTCGCTATCCAGACGGCGCCATCTGCGCATCGAATCCGCATAGCGTGGACCCAATGTCCGGATAGCGCTCCCGCATTGCTGCAGACAGTCCTGTGGGTGTTTCCCACAGGCCCACCAGGTTGTTCGTGCCCGAAAAACCCAGTTCGGCGGGTTTCGCCTCCCCACGGGGTCAAAGCCTGCCGGCTCGCCCGCGGCTCTTCGTGCCCGCGCCTCTATCAAGTGGTAAAGACCCTATCACGTTGCACTTTACCAAACAAGAGTATTCGTATATAACGTTTAAAAAATGCAGGGATATGCTAGAAACAAGGGCGTCACAATTTTGCATCACAATATTGTGTGAATGGAAATGCCCCATGAAAGGATCCTTTATGACCGAGCTCCAAGAACTTCGTCGCTATCGTCGCGACCTGCATCGCATTCCGGAGCTCGATTTCGATCTTCCTCAAACAATAGCCTATATCGAGGGCGTGTTGGCACCACTCACCTGCGAAGTGACCCATCCGTGCCCCAGCTGCGTCTGCGCTTTCTTCGACGCTGGCGTTGGTGCCACGCATGCCACGGCGATTCGCGCCGACATGGACGCCCTGCCCATCGCGGAGGCGACGGGTGCGGTCTTTGCCTCGACGCATCCCGGAAAGATGCACGCTTGCGGACACGATGGACATATGGCCATGGCACTTGCCGCCGCGACGTATGTCGACCGTACGATTCGCGAGCAGCCGGGTGCCATCAAGCGCAACGTGCTCTTTGTGTTCCAGCCGGCCGAGGAAACGACCGGTGGCGCCAAGACGGTGTGCGAGAGCGGCGTGTTCGAGCGCTACGGGGTCGACCGAATTTTTGGCTTCCATGTGTGGCCCGATCTGCCTGCCGGCACGTTGGCGAGTTGTTCCGGTCCGCTGCTGGCGCGTTCGAGCGAGACGCATATCCATATTCACGGTACGAGCATCCATATTGCTAAGACCTATGGTGTGCCGGTTGAGGAGTCGCACGATGCGGCACTGGCGGCAGCAAAGTTTTTGGTTGCCGAACGCGAGCTGATGGACGAGCTGGGCACCGACGAGCCCTGTATCGGCAAGTTTGGTCTGCTGCAGGCCGGTACGGTTTGCAATGCGGTGGCGGGGGAGGCCCATGTTGCCGGCAGTCTGCGTGTGTTTACGGACGACATGTTCGACCGTGCGCGTGAGTGCGTGCGCCGCGTGCTTGATGAGGCATGCGCTGCAACGGGCTGCACGTACGATCTTGACTTTGCCGAGGGCTATCCGCCGGTCGACAACGACCCCGAGTTGTTTGTCAATGTCGCGCCCGCCTTGCCCGAGCTACAGCTCGTAGATGAGCCTTTGCTGATTGCCGAGGACTTCGCCTTCTATCAGCGCCATCTGCCGGGCGTGTTCTTCCTGCTGGGCACGGGCGTGCCGGAGGCGCAAGAAAACCCGATCGACGCAGACGGCTGCCCAGCCTATGCGATGAGCGCTCTTCATACTGATACCATGCTCTTTGATGAGGAAATTTTGCTCAAGGGCCTCGATGTCTACAAACGATTGCTTTTGCTTTGTTAGTCGACGGGGACGCATCTTCTCGAAAATACGAACAGATGTACGCTATAATAGAGATGTAGCTCTATAGAAACGTTTGACGTTATTAACGTAAGGCGATACTATGATTGCATCATATAAAGATGAAGACACTGAACGCTTTGCAATGGGTGTGCGGATTAGGAAGTTCATTCCTTTTGAGCGGGTCGCCTTGAGGAAGATTCGCCAACTGCAGATCTGCGCTTCGCTTGATGATCTTCGCGTTCCGCCAGGCAATCGTCTTGAAGCGTTGAAGGGCGATCGCGCCGGTCAATATAGTATCCGTGTCAATGAGCGCTATCGGGTCTGTTTTGAGTGGAGACAGGGGATGGCTTGGAATGTCGAAATCGTCGATTATCACAAGTGATGAGACTGCGTCTGATTTGCTGCCGCCGGTGACTCCTGGCGAGCTTCTCAAAGAGGAATTTCTTGCCCCTATGGGCATTTCTCAATATCGCCTTGCTAAGGAGACCGGGATTCCGGCTCAACGCATTGGGCAGATTATCTTGGGAAGGCGTCGCGTGACGGCCGACACCGACCTTCGCCTTTGCCGCTACTTTGGCCTGATGGATGGCTACTGGCTTCGAGCCCAGATGGCGTTTGATCTCGAGGCAGAGAAGAGGCGCATCGAACCGGAACTGGATAAGATCGTTCCCGTTCAGCAGGCCGTTGCGCTGTAGCGCTCAAAGATGTTGAGGTTGGAGTGACGATGGAACGACGCCGACAGACTGCCGTGTACAGTCCTGGTGGGTGCGGGTGCGGCTTGCTGCTGCTCCCGGTTATTGCTGTGAGCATTGGCGTGATGTTTGCGCTTGCTGGACTGGCCGCAGCGGCACTTGTGCTGTTGATTGTGGCCATTGGCGTGACGATTTGGCTTTGCCGCTCTCGCGAGCAACGTCGTGCCGATGGCAAGACCAATGTCGGATGGGTCTTCTTTCTGATCATTGCGTACCTGCTGAGTGTCAGCTACCTGGTGTTCTTTGTCCTGTTGATGATCAGTGCCTTTACCGGGGAATCCGTCACGGTGGGGTAGGCTTCGACGAGCCTCTTGAGGATGAAAAAATGGAGCCGGATGGGAAATACCCCCATCCGGCTCCATTGCTCAATATTGGCGTGCACTTCTACTCGGCTGCCTCGCGGCGAGCGACCTCGTCGATCAAGATGGCGTCGCCGTGCTTGGCGGCGGCAATGCTCGCGGCCATAATCATGCCCATTGCCGTGATGTAGGCGAAGAGCATCGACGGCGCCACGTCCATAACGATGCCGGAGAGAATCGGCGTCGCCACCTGAGCCGCCATGCTCACGGTGTAGTAGTAACCGGAGTAGCGGCCCACGCTTTGGGAGCTGCAACACTCCAGAATCATCGTGTACACGCACAGGTCCACGCCGCCCAGCGCGACGCCCATCAACAAAAAGACCCCGTACAACACGGGCGAGAAGCCGGGTGCCAGCCAAAGAAGCGTGGGGCACAAAACCATGATGACGGCGGTGCCCAGGGCGACCTTTTTGCGGCCGATTTTGAGCGAAAGGTTTGCCAGGGGTACGTAGCTTAGCAGCGCGCCTGCAATCGTCACGATATTGATGATGGCATAGGAACCGCCCTCCATGCCGTAGAACATATCGGCATAACGGCTGATATTGGTGGTCATGGCGTTATAGCTCATGTAGTAGAAAAACGTTGCAGCGAGCAGCATGATGATGGAGCGGTGTACGCCGGCGTCTGCAACGCGATCTTTACCGCCGGCCTCGGGGGAGTCATCTTTGTCAATCTGATCTTCGTCGATGCCCATGGACAGCGATTTCTCGCGCATCTTTTCGACGAGGGCGGGCTCACGGACAAAGATGCCGTAGACAACGGCCGACACGAGGATAAAGGCGGCCTGCAAGATAAAGAGCGGAAGATAATTGGGTTTGTCGGCCCTGGGAACCATGACCGAGATGGCGACGAGCATAAGGCCCGTTCCCGCATAGCCGACGATCTTCTCGATTGAGTCCGCCTTGGTTCGAAGTGGGCGAGGCGTAATATCGGCCACGATGGCAACCGTCATGGTGCGGTAGGCACATATTGCCAAAAGCGTGAGGATAATCGCGCCAATGAGCAGAGGTAGGCTGCCCATGTTGTTGGCAATCGCGATGAGCGGGACGGAGAGCATTGCCACCGCGGAGCCGCCCAAGATAAAGGGCGTTCGACGTCCGAGTTTGCTTGCGCAGCGGTCCGAGAGGATGCCAAAGAGCGGAAGCAGGAACAAGCCAAAGACATTATCGATGGCCATGATCGCGCCGGTGAGCGAGTTGGATAGGCCAAAGGTCCCTGTGAGCATCTTGGGAACGATGCCGTCGTAGACCTGCCAAAAGCTGATCATGCCCATAAAGGGTAGGGAGGCGAGGGCGACGGCCTTGGTGTCGAGCCGGGCCGCCCGCTTAAGATTTGGTTGGGTCATGCTGGTTCTCCTGGTCGGTAAAAGCGGGGAGGGGCGCTATCGGCCCTCCCGTCCTACAGTTGTCCAAGGTTGGCGAGAAACGCCACATAGAATTCGATACCGCGCTTGTAGACGTCGACGCCGATGCGTTCGTTGGCGGCATGGATGAGCTTGCGCGCCTCGCCCGAGTAGATAAAGCCGCAGAAGCGGTAGACGCGATCGCAGATCTCGTTGAACTCGCGCGAGTCGGTACAGGAGTTCTGCACGTAGGGAGCAAAGCCGGCCTCGGGATAGACACCCGACACGCAGCGATGGATGTAGTTGAAGGCGGCATCGTCTTCGTAAGGCGAGATGGGCGCGGGCTCGGTGTAGGGAATCGCCTCGTTGATTTCGACGGTGATATGGTCGGGGCTTACGCCCGAGGCGCGGCACTGCTGGGCGGCGAGCTTGCGGGCGCGCTCAACGGCATCGGCGATGGTCTCGAACGGAGCGATGCGCACGTTGAAGTTGGCGCGAGCAACTGGTGGCAGCACATTGTGCGCATTGGAGCCTTCGAGCTGCGTGAGCGCATAGGTTGTGCGCAGCATGGCCGAGGTCTCGGGGCTGGCGGCCATGATCTTGGTAACCGCGGGGCGCGTGAGCCACAGGTTGCCAAAGATTGCCTGATACGTCGCGCTGCTACGGGCACCCAACTCGGTCAGTGTGGCCTCGACGGCGGGCGTGAGCTGCGGCTTGCCGGGGTTGGCCGAGATAGTCTCGCATACACGGCAGAGAAGACGGCAGGCATCGTTTGCCGCAGGCGTAGAGGCATGGCCGCCGTCGGCGCGCGCCGTGACGGTAAGGTCGACGTGGCCCTTCTCGGACACGCCTACCATGGCAACGGGTTCGGTGACGCCGAGCGGGGCGTCGGTTGCCACGGCGCCACCCTCATCGAGCACCATGTAGGGATGGATGTTATGCTCGCGAAGCCACTGCACTGCATGGGTTGCAGTAGGTGCGGCGATTTCCTCGCCATCGCTCGAGAAGAACCAGACATCGCGCGGGGGAACGAAGCCCTGGGCAATCAAATGCTCGGCGGCCTCGAAGAAAGCCGAGACGATGCACTTGGTGTCGAGTGATCCGCGGGCCCAGATCTCGCCGTCGAAGATCTCGGCTCCAAAGGGATCGTGCTTCCAGTCTTGGCCCTCGACGGGCACGACGTCCTGATGCGCCATCATGACGATGGGGTCCAAGGCGGAATCGGCGCCAGGCCAACGCAGGAGCATGCCAAAGTCGTCGACGCGTGTGAGCTCGGCGACTTTAAAGAAATGCGGATAAAGTCGCTGAAGCGTGGGAATCCACTGGCTGAAGGGCTCATCGTCGCGCTCGGCGATGTTCTCACGCGAAACGGTGGGGATGCGCAGCAATTCGCAAAAGCGCTCGACGGCTGCCTCGTCTGCCTTGTAGGTGCCTGCATCAAGAGGCGCGCCCTGTGCGACCGATACCGATGCTCCCATGGTGGGACTCCTTTCGTGTTGTATATCGAATACGTCAAGATTATCGCCCGCACCGCGCGTGGGAAATGGCGAAACACGTTGCTCATCTGCGGGCGGCGGGTCGGATAGCCTTAGCCGACGATGACCGTGCCGTCTTCGGTCACGGTGATGGCGTCTCCCGTCGACACAGCATCGAGAAACTCATCGCCCAGGCTGTCAATGGTGGGCATGGGGGTGTCGGTCCATACACCCGAGAGGATCGCGCCAGCGGCGGCAAGGCTGTCAATGGGTTTGGAAAACAGCAGGCATGCGGGTTGGCGCCCCATTTTGGTGGCGCAGAAGAGCACCATGCCGCCTGTGGTGGAGCCGATAGTCTGCGGAAGGCACAAGGCACATCCCGCCAAAGGTTTGCCGTACAAGTCGGGATTGTTTTGGTCGGAACACGTGGCCTTTTTGTCGCCAAACATCAGTGCCTTCTGAAACGATGCGAGTGTGTTGAGCCCTCCGTGAGAGACAAGTGCCTTGGCGTGGGCAGTTCCGGGGACAACGACGCGGCCGTGAAAGATTTTTTCCATGAGGAGTCGCCTTCCTATTTGATTGGTTTTCCGGTGGTGACGTAGGCGAGCACCTCGTCGTCGGTGTAGTAGCGCGATGCCGAGTACGTACGCAACTTGTTGGAGTTGGTGATGATGGGCATGCTGCCGCAGAGCGGGTTGTTGGTGTACATAAGCGGGCAGATGCTCGAGACGACGGCACCGGTAGTCGAGAGGCGTCTGTATGCCGCAGTCTTGCGGAAGGCGTCTGCCACGGATGGGGCGGCGGTCAGTACGGTGGGTACTTGCACGCGGCACTTGCCGGAGGCGCTCAGCCCATCGCAGATGGCGTCTGCCCAATGGGCGAGTTGTGCAGACGAGAGGTGGGGGCAGCCGATGAAGGCAAGCTTGGGGCGCGCGCCCGGGTTCTTCCACATAACGGGGTAGCTCGAGCGGATGCGCTCCAGCTCGGCGTCGTCAATGCGATAGATTTGGGCGTCTGGTGCTATGAGGTGTTCGCCTTGTTCGACGGCCTCGGGCGTGATGCCGTCCACGTGGTAGAGCCCGACAGCGCCGTTCGATGCGCTGGCGGCGCCCATGTCCTTAAGGTAGTCCTGCGTGCCGGGTGTGAGTTCGCGGCCAAGCCAGCGGTCGAGGCCTTTAATGTAAGGGACGTCTTCCATCACCTTCATGCCAATGGCGCTGCCAAGCACTTGCGCTTCGGGCTTGCGCTTACAGTCGACTTCGATGATCCAGGTCGCCTTGCGGCCCTCATCGGTGAGCAGGCCGAATTCCGGGACAAAGCCGGCAATTGAGCCGAACATCTCGATGATGCCGGAGTTGCGATTGCAGCGAGCGCCCAGCACGGAGTTGGCAAAGACCACGGCGCTGCTTTCTGCCCAGCTTAGGATGTCGCCACGCCGAGGTCGATTGCCAACCTCGGGCTGGTAGCAGGTGCAGGTGAAAGCATCGTTGTCCAATAGGCCCATGCAGCGCAGCTGTGCCTCATAATCGTCTTGTTTGGAATACATAATCTTGAACAGCAGCTTTTGCAGCGGGTTGGCCGGGACGGCGGGGTCGAGGGGCCTCGGGTCGACCGAGAATGACTGACCGGACAGGGCGCCGTCTTTCAGCAGCTCATCCATAAGGTCATAGACTGGACCGAGCATGGAGAGGCCAAAACTTGTGACAAGATGACCGTTTGCGCCGGTCACGGGAACCATACGCTCGGCGCCAAAGCATTCGCCGTACATAACGAGGGTCTTGACCACTTTGGCCATGGCGGGGCCCTTGGCGCCGTCGAGCAGGGCTTGTTGTTGGGAGGTCAGGTTCATCTGTGAGCCCATCCTTTCGTGTTAGATATTGGTGCCGAGTCGGTATGCCGCACGGACCGCTTCGAGCACACGGCCGGGCGCAAACCCATCGCCGATGATATGCAGCTCGTCAGCGGCGTGCGTCTGCTGCAGTTTGTAGAACAGCGCGTCGTCGGGGTGTCCGCCGCAGGCAATGATTACCAGGTCGCAGGTTAGCTCGAGTGACTTCCAGTCGTTGCCGATTTTGGGTGCAAGCGGGTTTTCGACGTTCTCGGGCAAGACCGGTGACCACGAGACGTAGGGGTCGGGAACGTTTTTGTGGCAGTTGCGACTCAAGTGGAGACGCGCACACCTCGATGGGGCTCCAGACTCGCGTTTGCCGTCGACTTCCGCGCGCTCGACGCGTGTCATATTGAGGAGCCGCACATTGCGTCCCCTGAGCGTATGGAGTAGGTGGCCGCGATTTGCCGTGCAGGCGCCCTGCATCATGTGAGGCAGCATTTCAATTACGTTGACCTGTGGTATGCCGTGTTCGACGGTGAGCCATTGGGCAACCTCGCAGCCCACGGCCCCTCCGCCAATGATGGTGACGGTTTTGGCGTTGCCAAGCAGCGCGGGTTGGCGCAGTAGCTGCGTTGCCAGCACGGCATGGCCCGATGCTGCAAGCTCCGTAAGACCGGGGATGGGCGGTATTGCATTGGAAGTGCCTGTCGCGCACACGATTGCGTCGAAGCCTGCTTTTGCAAGATCTTCGGCGCGTGCTGCCCGTCCAAGTTCGAGTGTCAGGTTCCCGTTGGGTTTTTCTGCCTGCTCGCGCACCTGTCGAACAAGATATGATCGGTAGTTATCGAGGTCGAACTTGATCCGGGCGGCGCTGGCGGAGAGGAGTTTTCCTCCAAGTTCATCTTCGGCATCGATGAGCTTTACGTCGTGGCCACGACGCGCGGCGATTAGCGCACAGACCATCCCGGCGGGTCCGGCTCCTATCACCGCTATGCGTTTGGGTTCTTTGGCGGGAGCGGGTGTCTGGGGCATGAGGTATTCAAAGCTGCAGCGTGGATTGACGGCACACTGCGGATGGCCCCCTTCGACAAACTCGTTGAGGCATCCTTCCTGGCATCCGATGCAGGGGCGAATATCTGCCACGCGACCGGCGTACGCCTTGTTGGGCCACTCGGGATCCGCAAGCAGCGGGCGTCCGAGCATGATCATATCGGCGTCGCCATTGCGAAGGGCACGTTCGGCAATGTCGGGGTAGCCCAACTTACCCACCGCGACAACGGGTACGGGAAGGCCGGCATTGGAGCGGATATTGTCGGCGGCAAAGCGCTCTCGAACGGCGCGCGCCACGGGAACGAAGCAGCCTGCGGGCATGCTCGCAGGCGGGTGGGGCATCCACCAGTTGTCATAGCAACCAAGGTCGACGTCAAAGATGTCTACTCCCGCCGCCACGAGCTCTTCCATATAACCCAGGGTCTGTTCGACTGTGCGGCCGCCGCGCATGCGTCCCAGATAGGTCGAATTCATGACCTGCTCGTCATAGGTTTCCTCGAGTGCAAGCGAAAGGTCGATGCGGTACATGATGGGGTAGTCGGGCCCAACGCGGCGACGGATTTCTTTGATCATATCGAGGCCAAACTGACGCCAATCGGCATAACGTCCGAGCTTGCGATGGTTAAAGGCGGGGTTTCCGAGCTGCTCGATAAGATAACCCTCGTGCCCGTGCAAATAGACGCCATCGATGCCCATGGCATGAGCATCGGCCGCCGCTTGGCCGATATTGTTTACGATACGGCGCAGCTTTTGATCCGAGAGGCGCATGCATGGAATGGCGGGGATGTAGTAGTTAGGCAAGAAACTCGCCGAGACCGGAAACTTTTTTTTTCGTGATGAGGCATTGCGGGTTGCCCACGCGGCCGAGTCCGGCCGTAAGCTGGACAAAAATGCGCGATCCGAAGGCATGGACACCTTGGGCAAGGTCGCGCCAGCCTGCCATAACGGTTCGGCTTCGATCGATGCGCGGGAAATAGGTGAGCTTGTCCAGCTCGGTGACCGTGGTATCGATGCCGTGGCTTACCGGTACGAGTCCTGTTGTGATGAGGCCGCAGCCGCCTTTGGCGCGGGCGAAAAAGTACTGCAGCATCATGTCGCTGGGACGACCAGTTTCCTCGCACATGTCGATATTGCCCATCGGCGCCATGACAATGCGGTTTTTGACGGTGAGCTTGTTAATTTTGATGGGAGAGAAGAGCTTGTCAAAAGGATAGAGCTCTTGTGTCATGCGGGACGATCCGCAACCGGAATTTTTGGCGGGCCAGCTGTCGAATGAGTCGACGAGTTGCTGCACCAGTACGTCTTTTCCCAATGAGGTTCCTTTCAGATGTTGACAAGGTAACAAAGCAGTTTACGTCTAAATGTTTAATAGTCAACAACAAAGGCATGAGTTCGGTGAAGGAAAAAAGACTCAATGAGTGCCAGGTGGCAAGCTGTGCTGCGACATTAGCTCCCAGCTAATGAATTTGAGCTCGCTGCCTCCTACGATGTGCTGTGTGCCGGCACGGTAGCCGGATCGTAGGAAGGATGCATAATGGCAAAAGAGGGAAAGAAGCCGATCGGCAAGATCGTTTTGGGCGTCATCGTGGTGCTCGTTGTTGCCGGCGTCGTGGGTTCTATGGGCGGTAACTCGTCTGATTCGTCTACGGGTGATGCAGCAAAGCCTGCCGAACAGACCCAGCAAGTCGAGGAGAAAAAAGAGGCACAAGAACCCTATACGGTTTCGGATGAGGCCGGGGATACGTCTAATCAGTTCGCGTATAAGATCACGGGCACGTTGACCAATAATACGGATAAAGAGCAAAGCTACATTCAGATTGAGTATGTTCTGTATGACGCAGACGGCAATCAGGTGGGAACGGCTCTTGCGAACACCAACCATCTCAAAGCGGGCGGCACCTGGAAGTTCGAAGCGATGAGCACGGTATCTCCCGACCAGGTTGCCAGCTGGGAACGTTCTGACGTGAGCGGTTTTTAACTAGAATTAAAAACATGGTTACTATGCGAGCTGGGGGGTGAGGCCATATGCCCGATAAGAAGCTAACCGAAGAGTTGCTCAACGAGCTGCTCGATGCTCCGAGTATCGAGGGCTATATCAAAGAGCACGACTTTACCGCCCCGTCGCTTTCGGAGTATCTGAAACAGCTTTTGGAAGAAAAGGGGCTGGAGCGCTCGCGCGTGGTGCGTATGGCCGACCTCAACGAGACGTTTGGCTATCAGATCTTTACCGGTGCGCGGCATCCGAGCCGCAATAAGGTGCTGCAGATTGCCTTTGCCATGGCGCTGACGCTCAAGGAGACCAACCGCGCCTTGTCGGCGGCGGGCGCCAATGTCCTCAACTGCAAGGACCGCCGTGACGCCATCATCATTTTCTGTATCGATCGTGGCTGCAGCCTGCAAAAGGTGAACGAGGAGCTGTATCGCTTTGGTGAGGAGACGGTGAGCTAACGGTTGGCTGCCGGCGGAAGCGCCGTTCACGATATTTAGAACGTGCAGGGCACGGGCGTCATGGGGCGTCCGCGCCCTGCGTTATTATGGACGCTATGGATACTCAGAGCCCAACATATTCCGATGATGAGCTGACCGCTGCGCTCGCCGGACACCTGGCGTCACTTGAGCGTGATGACAGCTATCGCGTAGACCGTGTGCTCAAGCACTCCGACGTCGAGACGACCGAGCTCGTGTACTTTGAGGGCTCCGGCGGAGGATCTCTTGGCCCCTTTGTTCGCAAGCGCATCGACGCGTCGGCCCAGATTGGCGGGGCGTATGAACGCCTGTTTGCGGCCCAGCATGCTGGGCGACGTTACGAGCACTTGCCTCGGATTGTCGATTGCCGCCGCGTGGGCGACGAGCTTTGCGTGGTCATGGAATACATCGAAGGCGAAACGCTCGGGGCCCTGGTGGGGCGTTTGGGTGCGACGCCCGATTATGCCTGTGAGCTGTTTGGTGCCCTTTGTGATGCAGTTGCGGAGCTCCATGCCGGCTTTGCGTCGGCGGGGGAGATGGCTGCGCCGGTGATCCATCGCGACCTAAAGCCCTCGAATATCATCGTGTCGGGCGCGAGCTATACGCCCGATACAGGCATGACGTTTTCATCGCTGGTGATTATCGACTTGGGAATCGCTCGCGTGTGGCGCGAGGGAGCCGATGCCGATACCGTTAAGTTTGGCACGCGTCCCTATGCGCCGCCCGAACAGTATGGTTTTGGCCAGACGAGCGTGCGCAGCGATGTCTATGCGCTCGGTGCCCTGCTGTTCTTTTGTCTGACGGGGGCCGACCCCAAGCCGGGTCGGAACATGCGCGAGCAATGCGAGGCATATGATATCCCCGCCTCGCTTGCCGATGTTATTTGCATGGCGATGGCGCTCGATCCGGACAAGCGCTTTGCAAGCGCGAAGGCGCTAGGGCACGCTGCGCGCGCATCCTATGCGTTGTCCGCACCGACGCCGTCGTTCGCGCCGAATGCTGCTTCCTTCCAAGAGCCTCCGGAGCGGCGAGCCGTGTGCCCTGTGCCCGTGCTCCCCACGGATCAGTCTCAGGGTGGATTGCCGTTGGTGCCTGAGCGCCCGAATTTACTCTCCCGCATTCCCGACACCGTTGGGCGCATTTGGAACGCATTCGTCTATCTTTCGCTACTTGTTTTCTTTGCCGGAAGCCATTTTGCCGTTTTTCATCCTACGGGCGCCAACCAAAACTACCCGATGTGGTTTCTCGCGATTGAGTATTTTATCTTCGTCGACGGTCTCGTAGTGCTCATTCATTTTGTGATGCTCGACAAACGCCGCCTTCGCCGGCGGTTTGAGCTACTCGATAGATACCGCGGTAAAAAGCTTGCAAAGCTCTGGCTCAAGGCTATGGGTGTGCTCTTGTTGGCAATGATTATCATTGTTGCCATTGCAAACGCGACTGGCGTCGTCGATACCTCCGTCGCGTAAAAGAAAAAGGGCCCCAATTGGGGCCCTTTGACGTTGATCTTAGATGCGGTTCATCTGGGTTGCAACCTTGTTGTACCAGTCCTGCCACGTGGGCGGGCAGTACTTTTTGGCGGCTGCCGGGGTAAGCGTGGAGCCATAGTTGGCGCCCAGGTAGGCAACGTGGGCAGAGACGCCCTCGCTCCAGCTACCAAAGCTCCGCCAGCCGCCGCCGCGAGCGCTCCAGCCCCAGGCGTTATAGGAGCCGGCACAATAGAGGCCCTTGCTGCTCTCGATGCAGGCGATGGCGGGAGACCAGCGAGGGTCAACACCGGTGTTCCAGGCTGCCACGGCAAAGTTGTAACCCTGACCTGCCATGGGGGAGCCGGCGAGGTAGTTGTCGATGCGACTCGTCCACTCGTTGATAAACGAGTCGTAATCGGAGTTGCCGGTATTGGAGCTGTTCACCGTGGTGTCGATGGTGGTGTTGGCGTTATTGGCCTGGCTGTTGGAGTTGTTGCCGCTCACGCCCTCGCCCGAGAGCTTCTCGGCGGCAGCGGCCTTGTCGGCCTCGAGCTTGGCCAGCTCGGCGGCATTCTCCTGCTCGGCCTTTGCCTGGGCTTCGCTGCGAAGCTGCTGGGCCTGTGCCAGTGCGTCCTCGGCGGTTTTCTGCTCGGTCTCGAGTTGGGACTTGGCCTGCTCGAGCTCGGTCTTGTTCTGCTCGAGCTCGGTCTGCATCTTGTTGAGCTCTTCGATCTCGTCGACGCTTGAGCTCGTGATCTGGTTGGTGTATTTGCAGGTGGTGATGAACTCGCCCAGGCTCTGCGCGTTGACCAGGAAGCTCACGATGGGGTTGGTGCCCTTCTGGTACTTATACAGATCGCGCATGGCGGAGCTCGCCTTGGCCTGTTGATCGGGAAGTTCGGCTTCGATCTTCTCGATGCTTGCCTCGTTAGTGTCGATTTGCTTCTGCAGATCCTCGAGCTTGGTGCGGGCTTCGTTGTAGGCACTCGTGGCGGTTTCGATTTTCTGCTGGGCAGCGGAAAGCTGATCCTGCGTTGCCTGCGAGGCGGCATAGGCTGCGACGGGGGAGAGCATCGGCGCAGCCGTCAGTGTAACGGCGAGCGCGGCGCTCGTGATGATACGAGCCGGCTTCGACGCGATGAGCGCTGCGGTGCGATGGTTCGAATGCTGCATCCAGTCCCTCTGCAATCAATCGTAGGTTATAGTTCGAAAGGTATTCTACTACTGCTTTCGACCTCAACTTGAACCTTAAAGGTTCTAAAGGGTCAAGTTGAACTTGAGGTTTTGGCCTTGACCTGCAGTTATAGTGAATTGTTAAGAAACCATAGAGTTCAACTTTAACGTTACGGAACCCTGCGGCTCGATCATAAGCGCCTGCTTGCCATAGATATGGTGGAACTTTGGGAAGCGGCAGTTTGGCACGCTAGAATAAACCAGTTGCATAAAGACCGCCCATCGTACGGGCAGTTGATGATAGGAAGTTTCCATGGCATTGCAGTTTACAGAGCGCGAGTTTATACCCGTGCTGCTCGGCGGCGATATCAACGCCTATTCGGTGGCGCGCGCCTTCTACGAGGAGTATCAGGTCAAGAGCCTGGTCTTTGGCAAGTATCAGACGGGTCCTGCATACCGCAGCCAGATTATCGACTATACGCCCAATGTGGATATCGACACCATGCCGGTCATGATCGAGACCGTCAACGGCATTGCACAGGCCAATCCCGATAAGAAGATTATCCTCATGGGCTGCGGCGATAACTACGTCGCGCTTGCCGCACAGGCTCAGGATGCCGGCCAGCTTGCCTCCAACGTCATCGCGCCCTATGCGCCCTACAGTATGCTCGAGCAGTGCCAGAAGAAGGAGATCTTCTACGAGCTGTGCGAGAAGCACGGTGTACCCTATCCGCACACGTTTACCTTTACCATGGCGATGCTCAACGCCCAGGGCGAGGCTTCCGCCGAGGTGCTCGACCAGATCGACTTTCCCTTCCCGATGATTCTGAAGCCCTCTGACGGCATCATGTGGTGGGAGCACGAGTTCGAGGGCCAGAAGAAGGCCTACGAGATTGCCGATCGCGCCGAGCTGGAGCAGGTCATTCGCGATGTGTACGCCAGTGGCTACACCGATGACCTCATCTTGCAGGACCGCGTGCCCGGCAACGACGAGTACATGCGCGTGCTTACCAGTTATTCCGACCGCAACGGCAAGGTTCGCATGATGTGCCTGGGTCACGTGCTGCTCGAGGAGCATCAGCCCCATGGTGTCGGCAACCACGCCTGCATCATCACCGAGCCCAACGACGAGCTCATGGGTGGCGTGCGCAAGCTGCTTGAGGACCTTAAGTTCACGGGCTTCTCCAACTTCGACGTCAAGTACGACCAACGCGATGGTTCGTTTAAGTTCTTCGACTTCAACACGCGTCAGGGCCGCAGTAACTACTATGTCACCAACAGCGGCTTTAACGTTGCCAAGTACGTGGTGGACGAGTACGTGTACAACCGTCCGTTTGAGCCGGAATTTGTGACGGCGCAGGACGAGGCTCTGTGGATGGTCGTCCCCATGGGTGTCGTTGACAAGTATGTCAAGGACCCCGAGCTGCGTGCGAAGGCGCATCGTCTGGCCAAGGAGGGCAAGGTTGCCGATCCTTCGTTTATGAAGGGCGATTTTGTCTTTAACCGCTGGTTGCGCATGTGGCACACCAAGCTGCGTCACTTTAAGCTGTTCAAGACGTATTACAAGTAGATGAGCGCGGCGCCCGCCCGGTTTGCATCGGACGGGCGCGGGCATGATACGAGCAATTGCATGGGCGTCACCAAGGAGGCGGCGATGGAAAAGCTGGGAGTTATCGGCGGCATGGGCGCTGAGGCCACGTCGTATTACTACGACCAGGTCGTGCGTCATACGGCTGCTACCTGTGATCAGGAGCATATCGACATGGTGGTACTTTCCAAGTCGACCATGCCCGACCGTACGCTGGCCATCAAGACCGGCGAGCATGCCGAGCTGCTGGCGACCATGAAGGAGTGCGCTCAGGCGCTCGAGACACTGGGCTGTGCCCATATCGCCATTCCCTGCAACACATCGCACTACTTCTACGACCAGATTCAGTCGTTTACCAATGTGCCGATTATCCACATGCCGCGTGAGTCGGTGCGCTATGCCCTGGCGGGCGCGGTGATAGGGGAGTGCGAGTTCGATCCCAACCTGAGCATGCCGTCCGAGCCGGTGTGCAAGATCGGCATCATGGGCACCGACGGCACCGTGGGTGCAGGCGTCTATGGGCGCGAGTGCGAGGCCGCGGGCGTCGAGGTCGTCTATCCCAGCGAGAAGCGCCAGGCCGATGTAATGTCGCTGATTTATGATGACGTGAAAGCCGGACGCGAGCCCGATATGGACAAGTTTGACCGCGTGATGTGGGAGTTCGCCCGCAGCGGCTGCGACCGCGTCATTCTGGCCTGCACCGAGCTCTCGGTGCTGAAAAAGTACCGAGAGATGCCCGAGATTACCCTTGACGCCATGGACGTCCTGGTGCGCGAATCCATCATCCGCAGTGGTGCTCCCTACCGCCTGTAGCCCTCGACCTGCCAAAAAGGGACAGGTTTATTTTGGCAGGTTTTATCTGGGAAAACAGTAAGGCCCCGGCTCGTTTGATGCGAGCCGGGGCCTTTTGCGTTTGTCGGCTGCCGGTGGCGATAGGTTAGAACAAGAAGCCAAAAACGATGAGGGCAATGCTGACAATAAGTATGGCAATGTCCAGGCCCTTGATGGGGTAGCGCTTGTACGAGCTCGCGCGCGTGCGCAGGTAGAAGCCGCGCTGCTCGGCCGCCAAGGCCGTGGCATCGGTTTTACCCACGCTCGAGATCAGTAGCGGCACGCACAGCGGCAGCATGAGCTGAAGCTTTTTGATGGGGTTCTTGGTGTCATATTCGACGCCGCGTGCGGTCTGTGCCTCCATAATGGCGTTCATCTCCTGGCCAAACACTGGCACAAAGCGCAGTGCCGTGGTAAAGGTGAAGGCGTAGCGATACGGCACGTGCAGCACCTCCACGCAGGCGTTGGCAAGGTCGTTGAGCTTGGTCACCATGAGCATCAGAATAAGCGGAAGCGCCACGCCCAGCAGGCGTAGGCAGGCCTT
This sequence comes from uncultured Collinsella sp., assembly GCA_937958315.1. GTDB lineage: Bacteria > Actinomycetota > Coriobacteriia > Coriobacteriales > Coriobacteriaceae > Collinsella. The sequence goes on from CALFGH010000057.1 coordinate 17,690, forward strand.
GGAGCCGGTGATGAGACCCGTGTCGGTAACGAAGCCCCACACCACGTTGCCATCGCGCATAAAAGCCAGCTGCAGCACCAGCATGATGAGCGCGAGTGGAATCAGTAGCTTGAGCAGCGCGAGCAGGCGGTCGATGACGCCGGCGTAGGCTCCCAGCGCGAGCGTGAGTGCCAGAAAGCCCAGCAGTGCCACATAGGTGTCGGACAAGAAAATGCCGATGATGATGGCGGCGGCGAGGCCCAGTTTGATGACGGGGTTCAGGCGGTGCAGCAGCGTGTCGCCCGGCATGTAGTCGATGACGTTAACCACGGCGGACCATCTCCTCGGTAATGCGAACGATATCAGTGACCTCACTCACCTGCGTAAAGGCGGGCGAGACGGTGGATGCCAGACGGCGCGAGAGTTCGATGACCTGGGGCGGCTCAACGGAGGCACGCTGCATGAGTTCGATGTTCGAGAACAGCTCGTGCGTGCGGCCGCGGTCGAGGATGCGACCGTTGGCCATCACCACGATGCGCTCGGCAAAGTCGGAAACGACTTCCATGTCGTGGCAGACCATGATGACGGCGCAACCGCGCACGGCCATGGTACGCACCGTTTCCATCACGGTCATGCACTCGCGGTAGTCCAGGCCGCTCGTGGGCTCGTCGAGTACCACGATCTTGGGCTCGACCACTACAACGGAGGCGAGCGCCACCATCTGGCGCTGGCCGCGCGACAGCGAGAACGGTGCCTCGTCGGCGGGCAGACCAAAGCGGTCGATGACCAGCTGGGCGCGACGCAGGGCTTCGGCGCGGTCGATGCCGGCAAGTTCTAGACCAAAGGCGACCTCGTCGAGCACAGTGTCTTTACAGATTTGGCGGTCGGGGTTCTGGAAAAGCGTTGCCACTTCGCGTGCGATGCGGCTCGTGGGAACCGATGCCGTGTCCAAGCCCGTAACGCGTACGCTTCCCGATGCGGGCTTGAGCAAACCCGTGAGCAGTTTGGTGAGCGTGGTTTTGCCGGCTCCGTTTTGGCCGACAATGCCCACGAGCTCGCCGGGGTAGAGCGTCAAGTTGAGGTCGTGGACGGCGGCGCCGCCATGGGGGTAAGAAAACTCGACATGGTCAAAGGTGAGTACCGGCTCGGCGTCTTTCGCATGCGGGCGCAGCGACGGCGCGTGCGGGGAGTCTGCGGGCGCCTGAGTATCGCTTGTCGCACGGTCGGGGTCGACGATGCCCGTGATCAGGCGTTCTGCCTCGTCGACATCCAGACAGGGTGTGCCGCTTACCAGGCCATCGGCCTCAAGGCTGTTGAAGATGCGCGTGACGCGCGGGCAATCGACACCGATGCCGCGAAGCTCGTTGGTATGCGCAAAAACCTTGTGCGGCTTACCTTGCAGCGCGATCTGACCGTGATCGAGCACCAACACACGGTTGCAGTACTCCGAAAGCAGAGCGACCTTTTGCTCAACGACGACGATGGTGATGCCGAGCGCGCGGTTTGCCTCGCGCAGCGTCTCGAAGACCAAGGTGGAACTGGCGGGATCGAGCGCTGCGGTTGGCTCATCGAGCACTAAGACGCGCGGACGCATGGCGAGGATGGCGGCGATAGCTACCTTTTGCTTTTGACCGCCCGAGAGGGTGGCGATCTCGCGGTCGCGCAGGTCGCTAATGCCGACGGTCTTAAGCGTCTCGCTCACGTGCTGCTCGATCTGGTCGTGCGGAACGCCAAAGTTCTCGAGACCAAAGAGCATCTCATCCTCAACGACCGAAGCGACCATCTGCGTGTCAATGTCTTGCAGCACGCTACCGACGATCTGCGATATGTCGGTGAGCGAGACCTCGCAGGTGTCGCGGCCGTCAACTAACACGGAGCCATAAAAGGCGCCGGTGTAGTGGTGAGGCACGGCGCCCGACAGACAGGCGGCAAGTGTGGACTTACCGGCGCCCGAGGGCCCGATGATGCCGATGAAATCTCCCTTGTTCACGCTGAGCGAAACGTGGCTGAGCGCCTGCTCGGTTTGCGTGCCATAGGAGAACGAGACATCGTCGACGTTGATGATCGTTTCCATGGATACCTTTCATAGTCATTGGGGACGTTCTTACATGACAAGTCGTTTAGGAACGTCCCCAAAAGCTCGTTGTTTGGGACAGTCTTTGGTGGTGAAGCACGGAAACGGCTTTACGAGGTGCCCCAGGTTGGCGCGAAAGAGGAGCGAAGCGTACTTGGGTACGCGAGCGACGAATGAACGCCAAGATGGGGTGGCTCGTAAAGCCGAGCAGGTTAGTTGAGCTTAAGGGCCTTCTGGATGGGCATGTAGAGGGCGCCGACCAGAATGGCGTTAAATATGGCGGTCATGGCGACGACGGGCAGCATGGCTGCGGCGAGCTCGCCCACAACGCCGAGCATGGCCATCTTGATGACCATGAAGATGACGCCCGAGACAAAGGTGGTCACGAATGTTGCGGCGATGGCGACGACGGGCTTAACCTGGCCGTCCTTGGCGGCGGCGTTGACAATGACGGCCATGAGCATAGCGGCGATGCCCTCGGCGGCAAAATCGACAAACGGCGAGGTGGTAGTGATCTGGATCACGGCGGCCGAGATCAGGCCGATGACGAGTGCCTGACCGATGTTGGGGCGAACGACCAGGATGGTGAGACAGAAGGCCGAGATGATGAACTCGGGGCTGATCATACCGCCCGAGATGCCCGAGATTGCCTTGCCGACGGTGAAGTTGAGGATGAAGCCGGCGGCAAGCAGGATGGCGAGCAAGACGAGGGCGCGGACGTCGAGTTTGCCGCGGTCGGCGGTCTGGACGGTGCGGGGCTGTGCGGTGGTTGTGTTCTGAGACATGGTGAAAATCCTTTCGGAAGGGAAGTACAAGAGAAGAAAGCGGAGGCGCGTGATGCGAATGCGATCGGGCTCGAGATAGAAAAAGGCCCCCGGTCGAAACCGGAGGCCTTCCAATCACCTAGAGCGCAAAAACAGGCGTGAGGGACTCACTGTCGACCGATCGTATTCGCATCACGCCACCACCAGTTGTTGAGAGACGTCATCGTGTTCTTCATGTTGGTGGCTCCTTTCGTGATACCGTGGCGCGGTCGCACCTAGTTGCTGTTGCGCTGCACTATAGCACAGCGAAGTGTGTGCAGGGAATCTTTTTTGAAAAGATTTCGGCGGCGTTTCCCGCCGGTCGAATGGGCGGCTGGGCGGGCGGGATGACTCATGCGACCCGCCCGTCTCTTGGAACGTAAGGGTCTTAGGCCTTCTTGCGACGATAGAGCACGAAGCCGCAGACACCGATGATGACGACGGCGCCAACGGCCATGGCGGCCATGTTGTTGCCCTCGGACTTCTCCTCGGTCGCCTCTTCCTCAGCCTCGGGCTCGGCAACGTCCTTATCGGAGAGAGCCTCGTCGGCGTAGGTGATGGACTCGACCAGGCAGTCGTTGTCGGCATCGTAGTCACTCGGGACGAACTCCTCGGAGAAGTCGCCCTCCTTGAGGTAGTCGCGCATCTCCTCGAGCATGGCCTTGCACTTGACGTAGGTGTTCTTGGTCGCTGCCTTGCCGGCCTTGTTGGCCAGGGCGGTGCGGGCCTCGGTGCCCTCGGCGGCCTGCATGGCCTCGTCGACGGTCAGGTTCTGCTCGATGAGCTCCTTCTGCAGGGCGTCGAGATAGGCGCGGACGCCGGTAGCGCAGTTGTCGCGGTTCTCATAGGCGAGCGTGTTGATGTCCATGAGGACGTAGTTGATGGAGTTCTTGGGCTCCTCGTTGTTCACGACGTCTTCCTCTTCACAGTGATCGAAGGAGACGTCCTGATCGCTGAAGTAGGGGCTGACCTCGGTGAGCAGTGCGGAATAGAGGGGGATAGCGACGGAGAACTCGGCGTTGGAGAGCATCTCCCACTGGATGGTCGCGATTTCGGGGTCCATGCCGTGACGGATCTGGAAGGTGTGGATCTCGGTGTTGCGGTTGGAGCCGATGGCATAGGCGCCGTCGGTGTTGGCGTTGAGGCCGGCGACATTCTCGCCGCGAGCGGCGAAGGAACGAATCATCTCAAAGGTGTTCCAGTCGGACTTGCCGGGCGTAAAGAACAGCGGCTGCATCTCGTGGACCAGGGCGCCGGTCGTCGCACGAGCGTCTTCGCGCTCGTCCTTGACGATCTCATAGTCGGTGCCCTCAGCAAGCGGAGCCATGAAGTAATCGCGGCCCTGGACATAGCGCGACCACTGGTGCATACCGGCCTCGCTAATCTCCTCGCCGTAGGTCTTGGCGACGTCGAACTTGCCGTCGGTGTACTCGGCAAAGCCCTTCTCCTTAGGCATGGACTCGATGCCCTCGGAGTGGAGGCAGTTCTCGGTGTCGTCGAGGTCGACGTCATAGGTGAGGTTGCCGATGTTGGGATTGAGCGAGGCAATATCGTCGGTGAGCCTCATGGCGATCCACTGATGGCCGGAAAGCGCTGCAAACAGCCAGGTCTCGTTGTTGTCGGCAATGATGATCTGGTCGTTGGAGCAGACGCCCTGCTCGTCAATCAAGCTGCCGAGGAGCTCGACACCCTCGCGGGCCGTGGCACTCTCGCCCAGAATGACGCTGGCGTAGTTGTACTCGCCGATGCCGGTCTCCTCGGTGACGGGGTCGGCTTCCTCTGCCTTCTCGTTATAGGAGGTGCTCAGCGTGGCAGAGCAGGAAACGCCCTTTTCGTTGATGCCAGCCTCGGAATATGCGTCGTAACGATCTTCCCACTGAGAGGGGTTGTCGCGAACGAAGGTGTAGCGGTAGGTTGCGCCCTTGGACTTGTACTCAAAGCCGGACTCGACCGAGGTGTACTTGCTGCCGTCCTTGTGTGCGGGCTCGATGCCAAAGTGCTTGATGTAGCGCGGGCCGAAGTCCTCGGAGCGTCCGTAGTACGTGTTGCCGTCTGCCGTGAGCTGGCTGCCCATGTAGATCTGGGTGCAAGCGAGCGCCGAAGTCGGCATGGCCATAATGGCCGCTGCTCCAAATGCAAGGCCGCAGCCGAGCTTCTTGAGCGTGTTGACAGGATGAGTAAACCTCATGATCCCTCCCAACTGTTGAAACCCCGCGAAACCGTACGGAGTTTCAGCTAATAAATACATCTACTAGCCTAAAGGAAGTGTAAAGAGTATTCATTCGACAACAGCTTTTACTCGATGAGCGTGAAGAAATATACGATGAGCGGATAATAATACTCATTTTATTGCTTTAGTTAAATAAAGGCACCCTGCATTTACTGTAGCTGAATAAAGCGCCAGACAATGCTCAAAAAGAAAAGTCTCCCGCTGTTTAGGATTTGCATAAACAACGGGAGAGTCGATAACTGGATGAATATCATACCAATGTGGATTTACTTCTTTCGGCGGTGGATCACATTGATGGCGTAACCAACGAGCATGGCCAAGACGATGACGATAAAGCCAATCAGGGGATTGTCGTTCATGGGGTCCTCCTATTTTCCGAGCGGTGAAAAATCGTCGACGATGAGGTCGAGACATTGCGGCAGCGCGCGAGCGCCAAAGACGCCGGAGTTGCTGGAGATGATCTCTCCATCGAACTGCATACCCAGCGATGGCGTGCAGGTGATCTTGGCTTCCTTGGTCTGGATGATCTTAAACTGCGGACGGCCGAGCACTTTGCCAGCGGGGTCGAGCGCGGCGGTAATTACCGTGGGGAGCAGCTGCATCGTGCGCACGGGCTCAATAACGACGATGTCGACCATGCCGTCGTCCATGCGGCAGTTGGGGAACAGGTTGATGTCGTTTTGGATGACCGAGGTATTGCCTGCCATGCAGCAGATGCCGTCGAGCTCCTCGACAATGCCGTCGTGCTCAATGGTAAAGTGCGCCACCGTGGGGTTGGGCGTGGCGAGCGCGGAGAGGAAGTAGGCGATCTCGCCAATGTCGTTTTTGGTGGGAGCGGCCTTCATCATGATCTCGGCGTCGAAGCCCGAGCCGGCGATGATGATAAAGCCGTGGCGCTTCTCGTTGCCGTTCTCGTCGAGCCAAAAGAGCTCACCCATGTCCACTTTGACCGTGCGGCCGTCGCGGCAAGCCTTGGCGAGTGCCGCCGCCTCGGGGGCATTGCCGATGTTGTTAAAGAACAGGCAGGCCGTGCCGGAGGGGAAGACAAGCGTGGGGACACCGCACCCGCGCATCTGGTCGAGCACGTTGGAGACGGTGCCGTCGCCGCCCGAAACGACCACGCGATCGAACTCGCGAACGTCCGCTACCGCGTCCTCGGGCTCCATGCCATCGCCGATAAAACGCATCACGACCTCGTCGCCGCCCTGCGCGAGGGCGTGCGTGAACGCGTAGATTTCATCTGAGCTGGGGCCCGATGCCGGGTTGTGGATGATAAGGCAGCGCATACTTACGTTCCCGTTCTGTGACTAACCGAGTATAGTTGTAGAGCAATGCCGATATCCTACCCGTGTTTTTCGGGCCTAACCTTATTCGATGGGTTGATATGTACATTTCCACACATCAGGCTCTGGTCGACTTTTGCCAGCGCGCCCGCGAGTTCGACGCGATCGCCGTCGATACCGAGTTTTTGCGCGAGCGCACGTTTCATCCGCGCCTGTGCCTGGTCCAGATTGCCACCCCCGCCGAGAGTGTCGCTGTCGATCCGCTGGTGATCGACGACCTGTCGCCGCTTGCCGAGCTTATGGCCGACGAGGGCGTGGTCAAGGTATTCCATGCTTGCTCACAGGACATGGAAGTTATGCTCCATACCGTGGGCGCACTGCCGCGACCGATTTTTGACACGCAGGTTGCCGCCGCCTTTTTGGGCGAGCGCCAGCAGATTTCGTATGGTGCGCTCGTTCAGACGTTCTGCGGCGTATCACTGCCCAAGACCGAGTCGCTGACCGATTGGTCGCGCCGCCCGCTGAGCGATAAGCAGATCGAGTACGCGATCGATGACGTCAAGTACTTAATCGTCGCCTATACCGAGATGATGAGCCGCCTGCGTGAGCTGGGCCGCGTGGACTGGGTGCTCGACGAGTTGCGTCCTTTGGCCGACGAGTCGCACTACCGCGCCGACCGCCATGAGGCATTCCGCAAGGTCAAACGCATCAACTCGTGTAGCCGCCATCAGCTGGGCATTGCGCGCGAGCTTGCCGCTTGGCGCGAGGACCGCGCCGAGCGTCGCAACATCCCGCGCAAGTGGGTCATGTCCGACGATACGCTGCTGGCCCTGGTTAAGCGCAATCCCGTGCGTGTCGAGGAGTTCCGTAGCATCCGCGGTACCGACCAGCTGGGGGAGCGCGACGTGGATGGCGCGTTGATGGCCATCAAGCGCGGCGCAAGCTGTCCGCACGATCGCCTGCCGCTCATGGTGCGCGGGCATCGCCAGATTTCGCCGGAGCTTGAGAGCGTGACGGATCTCATGTACGCGCTCATCCGCCTGGTTGCCGAGCGCTCGGGCGTGGCGACCTCGGTCATTGCCTCGCGCGATGACCTGGCCGACTACATTGAGCATCCTGAGCAAAGCCGTTTGCGCGAAGGTTGGCGTTTTGAGCTTGTGGGCTCGCGCCTGGACGATCTGCTTTCCGGCAACATGGGGTTGACGGTCAAAGATGGCAAAATTGAATTGCTGTAAGGAAGCCTAGCCGCTTGATTGGGTAGAATGCCTCCAACGTGTAATTCGATTCGGAGGAATTCGCATGCCCTATTACTATGGTTACGGCTTTGGCATCGACCCGCTGTACCTGCTGGTTGTCCTTGTTTGTACGGTGCTTGGTCTTGCGGCGCAGAGCTATATCAACTCGACGTACAAGACCTGGTCCAAGGTTCGCTCGGACGGCGACACGGGTGCCACGGTCGCTCGCCGCATGCTCGACGCCAACGGTTGCAACGCCGTGGGTATCAAGGGCGTTGCCGGTGAGCTCACCGACCACTACAACCCGCAGGATAACAACCTGTATCTCTCGGACGCTAACCGTTCGGGCGGATCGGTCGCAAGCGTTGCCGTGGCCTGCCACGAGGCGGGTCATGCCGCCCAGCGTCAGAGCGGTTACGCCATGATGAAGGTTCGCACCGCCCTGGTCCCGGTCGTCAACTTTACCCAGAACACCTGGACCATCGTGTTGCTCTTGGGCCTGTTTATGAACATCGCCGGGCTCACGACCCTCGCATTGATCTTCTTCTCGTTTAGTGTGCTGTTCCAACTCGTTACGTTGCCTGTCGAGATCGATGCCAGTCGCCGCGCCGTGGCGTATATCGAGCAGTCGGGCATGAGTTCCAAGCAGGTCAACGGTGCCAAGAAGGTGCTGACGGCAGCCGCGCTCACCTACGTGGCGGCGGCGCTCACCTCGATTATTCAGCTGCTCTACCTGATGGCCCGCTACAACAGAAACTCCAACCGATAACAAATTGGCTTGACAGGCGCCGCGGAGATTCTTGTCCCCGCGGCGCTGTACTATGTGTTGGACTTGAATCTGCGCAGGGTCGAAGCCCTTGTGCTCGATAACGAAAGGAGGCTGCGTGGCAGGCTGGAATCTAACCGGCAATGCCGTTTCCGCCGAGTTCGACGGTTCGGACGATCAGGAGCGCAAGGAGCTCAGCGTGAGCCAGGCAGTGGAGATCGCCGCCGGTGCGCTCGATGCCATTCCGCAGCTGAGCGTTCTGGGCGAGGTCACAGGTTTTCGTGGTCCTAACGCCCGAAGCGGTCACTGCTACTTCCAGATCAAGGACGACTCGGCCGCCGTCGACTGCATTATCTGGAAGGGCGCCTATCTCAAGCGCACCTTCGATCTGCGCGATGGCATGCAGGTGAGCTTTAAGGGCAGCTTCAATCTCTATAAGCCCACGGGTCGCATGAGCTTTGTTGCCCGCTCATTTTCGTTGGCGGGGGAGGGTCTGCTGCGTCAACAAGTGGCGCAACTGGCCGAAAAGCTACGCCGCGAGGGCCTGATGGACGAAGCGCGCAAGCGCCGCATACCGGTGTTCTGCTCCCGCGTGGCGGTCGTCACCTCGCTTTCGGGTGCCGTAATCGACGACGTCAAGCGCACGTTGCGTCGTCGCAACCCGCTCGTCGAGCTCGTCTGCGTGGGCGCCAAGGTTCAAGGCGAGGGTGCGCCGGCCGAGCTCATCGAGGGCTTGCGCCGCGCCGCTTCCATTACGCCGGCGCCCGACTGTATTTTGCTGGTGCGCGGCGGCGGCTCCTTTGAGGACCTCATGACCTTTAATGACGAGGAGCTTGCCCGCGCAGTGGCGGCTTGTCCTGTGCCCGGGGGGACCGGGATTGGCCATGAGCCCGATACCTCGATTTGCGACATGGTGAGCGACCGTCGCGCCTCCACGCCAACGGCAGCGGCAGAATCGGTGGCGCCGGCTATGACGGAGTTGGCCGACGTGCTCGAGACGCGCCATCAGCGTCTGGGCGCCGCGATGGCTTCGATGATCGGGTCGGATCAGGTCGATCTGGAAATGCTCGACCAGCGCGGTCGTCGAGCCTGGGATGCCTATACGGCTCGTCTGGGCGACGCGCTCGATGCAGCCGCATGCCGCCCGTGCCTCAACGACCCCACGTTTATGGTCGAGCGTCGCGAGTCCGAGCTTGCCCTGACGGCCGATCGTCTGTCCGGCGCCATAACGCGTTCGGTTGGGGCCTTCCGCTCCAACTTCGAGCGTCTGCCCGAGCGCTTGATCGCAAGCACCTCAGGGCTCGATGGCAAGCGCCATGCGCTCACACTTGCGAGCTCCCGTCTGGAGCATCAGGGGCGCACGATGCTCAGCAAGCCTGCATCCGACTTAGGCCGAGCTGCCGCGTCGCTCGATGCCCTGTCGCCGCTCAAGGTGCTTGCCCGTGGCTATTCCATCGCGTACAGCGATGATGGGGTGGCTACGACCGCCAAGACCTTTAAGCCCGGCGACGCCATCCGCGTGCGCATGGCAGACGGCAATGTGGCGGCAACGGTCGATGCGGTCGAGTAGGCCGCGTTACATAGCGATAAGCCTTTAGGAAAGGAAACAGATATGGCAGAGAAGACCCCGGTCGAGCAGCTTACGTACAAGCAGGCTTCGCAGGAGTTGGAACTCATCATCCGCAGCTTGGAGTCGGGCGATATGGAGCTCGAGGAGTCACTCGAGAGCTATACCCGCGGCGTCGAGCTCCTCAAGAGCCTACGCACTCGCCTGTCCGATGCCGAGCAGAAGGTCTCGGTGCTCCTTAAGGACGTCGACGGCAACGACGTGCTCGCCGACGGCGAGGCCGCCAACACCGACGACAAGCTTTCGTTCTAACCATCCCGACCAAATATAATTACCTTGGTCTGTGAGAAAGGAACCAGCCATGTGTGATTGCATCTTCTGCAAAATCGCCAACCACGAGATTCCCTCAACCGTTGTCTATGAGGACGACCAGGTCATCGCCTTCGACGACCTCAACCCCCAGGCGCCGGTCCACACACTCGTGATCCCCAAGAAGCACTACAGCGACATCGCCGACAACGTGCCCGCCGAGACCATGGGCGCCATGGCTCACGCCATCCAGGAGGTCGCCAAGGTCAAGGGCCTGGAGGACGGTTTCCGCGTCATCTCCAACAAGGGCGTCAACGCCGGCCAGACCGTCATGCACTTCCACATGCACGTCCTCGGTGGCAAAAACCTGGGCGAGAACCTCATCTGAGGACGCGTAGCCCGTCGACTTGGCTGCCTTTGGAGTAGTCTATGCAGCTTTCTCAACTCGAATACCTTCAAGCGGTAGCGAACTATGGCGGCGTGCGCAAAGCAGCTCGCGCCGTTCATGTGAGTCCGCAGGCCGTTTCGTCGGCAATCAAAAAGTTGGAATCTGAGTATCAGATTGTTTTGCTTGACCGATCGGCGGGTGAGGCTGTTTTGTCTTCGGCGGGCAGAGAATTTGCGCGTCGTGCACGCGTGATCCTGGCACAAGTCGACGATCTCAAAAAGTACGCTCAATCGAGGGACGACGGCGTCTCGCCCGACGGCCACTTTCGTCTTTACGCCCCCTGCCTTCATGGGCGGGGGCGACTTTTTGCCCCAAACTGGTATGACTCGTTTGAAAGCTCGCACCCTCATATTCACCTTGATGTGTGGCATCAGCCAACGGCTACATGCTTTGAATCACTTGTGCTTGGCATTTCGGATGCGGCCATCTCATTTGAGGAACCAAGGGATAGTGTCCTTTCTTCGAAATACTTGGGTGAAAAGGAGCTCAAGGTTCTTTCCTGCCCAGCGGGTCATCAATCCGTGGGCGCTATGACCGTTCGTGAGTTACTGGGCGGCAGGCTCGCTGTTCCCATTAATTTGTCACCCTGTCTCAATGCGATCAACCAATGCCCTGAATCCCAGCTCGTCAATTTTCGCTTCCGTGATGTTGAATACGGAAGCAGGGCTCAGGCTGAGTTTCTTCAAGCCGGGGGATTGATATTGAGTTTGTCCGGGTCCTCTCTCGCATCGGATGGATCAGAAGTGAGTGAGTGCTCCATTGAAGGCTCGCGTGATGTAACCTTGCCTATCTACTTTTGCTATCGGCAAAATTCCTGGACTGATCGACACCAGACGGTTTTTCTGCACCTATTGCGTCATCTTGCTTCGCGAAATTAATTGGCTTCGAGACGTCAAGTGATTATTGACGCCTTGCAACACATAGCTGACAGCTTTGCCCTCATGCTTTTCCAAGATTCCGATTTAGATTGCTGACTCTTGGAGGGCGGAGCATGAAAAACCGTACGGTTTTGCTTTATATGACGTTCGTTTTTCTGTCGAACTTCAGCACCATTTTGTATTTTCTGACGGTTTACCTTGAATTCGTCGGATTCTCGATGGTGGCGATTTCTAGCATGATGATTGCATATCAAGTGAGCAAGTTCATCCTTGAAGTTCCTACTGGCTATATTGCTGATAGGTTTGGACGAAAGACAAGCGGTCTCGTTGGCGTCGTGGGGATGCTTGGATACTACGCCGCCCTGCTTCTCGTCCGTTCTCCTCTGCTTTTAATCGGTGCGTTCGCTCTCAAAGGTTTTGCCGTTGCATGTCTGAGCGGATCCATAGAAGCGATTTACATTGACAGCGTCTCTCAGGACCAGCTCGTAAGACTTAATGTCGTTGAGCGATTTGTTTTCTATGCCTCTTATGCCCTCTCCGCTTGTGTGGGCGGTTTCATTTCGTCCGCTGGCGCGTATCTCATTGGGCTTTCGGTCGATATCATCACAATGGTGCTGACATTGGTTGTCGTTGTCTGTATTCCTGAGGCGAGAAGAGAGGGCGCTGCGGTGACACCTGGGCATGGAATGAGCCCGAAGATGATCGGTGCTGCTATTGCGGGTAATGGCATTCTTCGGTCAGCGTTCATCATGGACTGTTCTCAGGCATTTGCCTTCGTCGCCCTGGAAGACTTCTTCTCACTGTTGCTTGCAGGCCGCGGAATGAATGCCGTCGCTTCGGGCGTGACCATTGCGGTCCAGCTCCTTGCCTCCGCCTCCATAGGATTTATTGTGCCCAGTGTGATTGCTCGTGTCGACAAGGGCCGTTTTACGCGTATTTGCGGCATCATTCGCTTAGTATTGACAGCTTTGTTTTTGATTCCCCTTACTCCGGCTAATTTGCTGCCCGTGTTCTATGTGCTGCAGACGGTTGCGTACTCGTTGTTTGCCCCAATCAAATACTCGATTTTTCAAAATGCTGCCGATTCTTCGATGCGCTGTTCACTGATTTCGGTTCAAAGCCAGATGGTGGCGGTGGGTGCCATCCTTTTCTACCTGTTCAATGCTGCGTTGAGCAGCATCGCGGATATTCGAGTCATATTGCTTGTTGCGCTCGGGATATCTTCTTTGGTGTATATCCCCGCGCTCTTTCGTCTTACAAGCCAAAGGCCATGAGTATTTAGGCACTGATAACTTATATATCAACGCAATAAACCCGAGCGCGAGGGCGTTTGGGTTTATTATTGAAGCGTATGTAACCTGGCGGCGCCACACCGCCTGTTAGTAGGGAGACACATGAACGTTCTGGTCGTCAACGCAGGATCTTCGACCCTTAAGTATCAGGTCATCGATACCAAGTCCCACAAGGTGTCCGCAAAGGGCTCCTGCGAGCGCGTCTGCTTCACCGGCGGTACCTTCACCCATGCTGCCAACGGTTCCAAGAAGGTGACCGAGAACATCGAGTTCCCCGACCACAAGGTCGCCATCGAGGTTGTCCTGAAGGACCTCGAGGCCAACGGCGTCAAGATTGAGGGCATCGGCCACCGCATCGTTCAGGGCGGTTGGTACTTTGGCGACTCCTCCCTCGTCGACGAGGACGTTCTCGCTAAGATCCGCGAGGTCGCCCCGCTCGCGCCGCTCCACAACAATCCCGAGGCCAACGTTATCGAGTTCTGCCTGGAGCAGTATCCCGACCTGCCCAACGTCACGGTCTATGACACCGCCTTCCACTTCAACATGCCCGAGGTCGCCAAGACTTACGCTCTGCCCAAGGACGTCTGCGACAAACTGCACATCCGTAAGTATGGCGCCCACGGCACCAGCTACCGCTACATTTCCAAGAAGGTCGCCGAGATGACCAACGGCGAGGCCCGCAAGGTCGTCGTGTGCCATATCGGCTCCGGCGCTTCCCTGTGCGCCATCGAGGACGGCAAGTGCATGGATACCACTATGGGCCTCACCCCGCTCGACGGCGTCATGATGGGCACCCGCTGCGGCTCCATCGACCCGGCTACCGTGTGCTACCTGCAGCGCGAGGGCGGCTACACCTTCGACGAGGTCGACGAGATGATGAACAAGAAGTCCGGCCTTTTGGCTGTGACCGGCGGCAAGACCAACGACTGCCGCAACGTCGAGGAGCTCGCCGCCGCTGGTGACCCCGAGGCTCAGCTTGCCTTCGACATGTTTGTCTACAAGATTGCCGCCAAGGCCGCCGAGATGGCTACTTCCATGTGCGGCATGGACACGCTCGTCTTTACCGCCGGCATTGGCGAGCACGCTCCGGCCGTTCGCGCCGGCGTGGCCGATCGTCTGGCCTTTATGGGTGTCAAGATGGATCACGCCCGTAACGCCCTGCGTGGCGACGGCGCTTGGTGCCTGTCCGCCAAGGATTCCAAGGTCAAGATTTTCGTCATCCCCACGGACGAGGAGTTCATGATCGCTTCCGACGTCGAGCGCATCGTCAACGGCAAGTAATTGCAAGAGGGGAGGGGCTGGACGACCGAGCGCCGTTCGGCCCCTCTTTTGTGCTCGTTGGGCGATATGCCTGATAGCTATTTATCAAGGTGTGATAACTTCTTATTAACATGCGGCCGCCTTAAGGGGTCTGCGCCGACCGTATCGCACTGCAAAGGAGTCTCATGAACGTACTTGTTGTCAACGCCGGTAGCTCAAGCCTTAAATATCAGCTTTTGGATACCGATACCCGCGAGGTTTTCGCCAAGGGCAACTGCGAGCGTATCGGTTCGGACATGGGCATCTTTGGCCACTCCGAGAACGGTGGCGCCAAGCAAACCGAGGAGGTTCCCTTCCCGGATCACCGTTCGGCTATCGCGCGTGTGCTCGAGGAGCTCGAGAAGACCGACTTTACGATCGATGGCATTGGCCATCGCATTGTTCAAGGCGGTTGGCACTTTAAGGATTCCGCGGTCGTCGACGACGAGGTCATGGCTAAGATTCTCGAGGTGGCCCCGCTCGCCCCGCTGCACAATTATGGCGAGGCCGCAGCAATCGAGTATTGCCGTGAGAAGTATCCGGAGCTGCCCAACGTGGCCGTCTTCGACACCTCGTTTCACATGACCATGCCCGAGGTTGCCTACACCTACGCCCTGCCCAAGGACGTGTGCGACAAGTACCACGTGCGCAAGTACGGCGCCCACGGTACGAGCCACCGCTACGAGTGGATGATGGCCAAGGAGATCCTGGGCTCGCGCTGCCACCGCCTGCTCTCGTGCCATTTGGGCAACGGCGCCTCGCTTGCCGCCATCGAGGACGGTGTATGCCGTGACACCACGATGGGGCTCACGCCGCTTGACGGCCTGATGATGGGAACCCGCTGCGGCTCTATCGACCCGGCTACCGTGTGCTACCTGCAGCGCGAGGGCGGCTACAGCTACCAGGAAGTCGACGACATGATGAACAAGCAGTCTGGTCTGCTCGCCATCTCGGGTATCTCCAACGACGCCCGCGACATTCGCACGCGCGCCTCCGAGGGAGATGAGCGCTGCCTGCTCGCCTTCGATATGTTCGCCTATAAGGCTATGCAGCAGGCCGGCTCCATGATCGCTTCTATGGCGGGCGTGGATACCATTACCTTCACTGCCGGCATCGGCGAGAACGACTGGTCGATCCGCAAGGCCTTCTGCGACTGCTTTGAGTGGTTGGGCGTGCGCATCGACAACAACAAGAACCGTGAGGCCGTGGGCAGCGGCCCGCAGGTCATCAGCGCCGCCGGTTCCGCCGTCACGGTCATGGTCATCCCCACCGACGAGGAATACATGATCGCCCGCGACGTCGAACGTCTGACCGCAAACAACTAACGCACCCGTTTGCATGTAAACGAAAGGCCTCCAGAGCAGCAGCTCCGGAGGCCTTTTTACTAGCATACGGAAATTCCAGTCCCAAAGTGATCATCGCCGGCAACGCCTGCGCTTCCAGCAACGGCACCCATCCATTCAGATTCTCAACCCCAGCTCGTAGCCAAGCCGCCGTCCACCCCAGATACCCTGATTGCTACGTAGTTGTAGAAGGCCGTACGGGCTAACCCCTGAAAACACTCCGCAGACCAGAAACGCCCCCGTTCGTAGCTCCGAAGGAGCAGAACGGGGGCACTTCATTGGTCGAGGACGTTTTCAAAACCAAGCCCAGTCCCGGCCGGAGGGACCACAGGCGCTACAGGTTCTTGACACCCATCGCGCGCATGGCGTTCAGGATGGCGATGATCGCCACGCCAACGTCGCCAAAGACGGCAAGCCACATATTGGCGATGCCCAGCGCTGCAAGTACCAGAATCAGCAGCTTAACGCCCAGCGCAAAGATGATGTTCTGCCAAACAATCGTCATGGTCTTGCGCGCCACGCGGATCGCGCGGGAAATGTTGGAAGGCTTGTCGTCCATGAGCACGACGTCGGCAGCCTCAATTGCGGCGTCGGAACCCATGGCGCCCATGGCGATTCCGATGTCGGCGCGCGTGAGCACGGGTGCGTCGTTGATTCCGTCACCGACAAAGGCGAGCTTGCCCTTGCTCGATTCGACTGCCAGCAATGCCTCGACGCGCTCGACCTTATCGCCTGGCATGAGCTGCGCGTGGAACTCGTCGAGCCCCAGCTGTTTGGCCACAGACGCCGCAACCTCCTCACGGTCGCCCGTGAGCATGACGGTGCGTTTGACGCCGGCAGTGTGCAAGTCGCGAATCGCCTGCTTGGCATCGGCCTTTATGGTGTCGGCAATTACGATATGGCCGGCGTACGTGTCATCGACCAGTACATGGAGGATCGTACCGACGACCTCGCAATTGGGGGCGTCGGTACCGGCCGCAGCAAGCATCTTGGCATTGCCGACGACGACGCGCTTGCCGTCGATGGTTGCCGTGAAACCGTGACCCGCGACATTGGCGGAGTCGCTCACGCGATTCTGGTCGAGCTCACCCTGGTAGGCGGCACGTATGGACCGTGCGATGGGGTGATCGGAAAACGACTCGGCAAGGGCCGCGACTTCGAGCAGTGACTGCTCGGTATAGTCGGCCTCGGGGTGTACCGCCACGACCGAAAACGTGCCGTTGGTGAGCGTGCCGGTCTTGTCAAAGACGACGGTATCCACATCGGCGAGCGTCTCGAGGTAGTTGGAGCCCTTGATGAGGACGCCCAGCTTGGATGCGCCGCCGATGCCGCCAAAGAAGCTCAGCGGCACGCTAATCACGAGTGCGCACGGGCAGCTGACGACCAGGAAGGTCAGGCCGCGCAGGATCCAGTCGGACCAGGCACCGGTGACCAAACCGCCGCCGAGCGCGAGTACCGCGGCCGCGCCGA
>CALFGH010000058.1 GCA_937958315.1 uncultured Collinsella sp.
AATATGCCGGCGGAAATCAGGTTGTAGTCGCGATGCGAGAGCAGCGCGCGACGGAGCTCCGGGCTCTTGGTGACCGCCCAGCCCAGACGCAGGCCGGCGAACGACCAGACCTTGGACATGGATGCGGTGACGATGGCCTTGTCGTACAGGTCGATCACGGACTCGGAGTACTCATCCGTCTGAGTAAGCAGACGGTAGACCTCGTCGCAGAGCACCCACGCGTCGTGTTTGCGTGCGACCTCGACAATCGCCTTGAGCGTATCGGCGTCGAGCAGGGCGCCCGTGGGGTTGTCCGGGTTATTGATGCAGATGAGCTTGGTATCGTCGGTCACCAGGGCATCAAGCGCGTCGACGTCGACGTGGTAGCCGTTCTTGCGATCGAGCTGAAGGATATCGACCTTCGCACCGCACATCTCGGGAATCGAGTAAAGCTGCTGGTAGGTGGGCTTGACGGAAACTACGTGATCGCCCGGTTCGACGAGCGTGGAAATAACCAGGGAGTTGGCACCGGTCGCGCCGTGCGTGGGCACGATATGCCCGGGCTCGACCGTCTTATAGAGACGCGCGACCCCCTCGAGGAAGCCGGGCTGTCCCTCGATGTCTCCGTAGGTGAATCGGCGCGAGCACAGGTTATCGAGCCACGCCTTCTTGTCGGTATTCGTAAGCTCGAACAGCTGGTCGAGCGTGAGGGAGTAGACGCACGTCTCCGCAACGTTGTGGGTGCACTTGGTCTCCCACTCGTTCATCCACTGCTCGACGGCGAAATCCTTGATCTGCATTGTCGTTTCCTTTCCTTGACTGTCTTACAGTTCCACCACGGTACCCAGCCCCGCCTCGATGGCGCGGTCGTAGGCGATTTTCGATGCCGAAAGGTCCTGAACGGCGATGCCCGACGTATCGAACACCGTCACTTGCTCGTCATCCGAACGCCCCGTAGCCGTGCCGACGATGACTTCGCCGAGCTCCGCTCTGATGTCCTCGGGCGTGATGACACCCTCGGCAACCGGAATCTCCATCTCACCGGACGCGACCGATTGCTCGCGGTCGTCGACGTAAACAGCGGCACGGGCGACAAGCGCCGAGGCGAGCTCCTGCTTGCCGGGCATGTCGGCACCGACGCAGGAGATATGCGTACCGGGGCGCACCCATGCATCGGGGATGATGGGCTTGATCGCCGGCGTGATCGTCACGATGATGTCGGCCTCTGCCGCGGCACCTTGGCCGTCGGCCGTCGCCTCGATGGAATAGGTGGATGCCTCGCAAACATGCTCGCAGGCGCCCAAGATATGGGTGACCTCGTCTCGCATGCGCTCGACGCGGGCCTCGGGCGCGGCATCGGA
>CALFGH010000059.1 GCA_937958315.1 uncultured Collinsella sp.
GTGGGCAGCTTCTTCGATTACCAGATCTCGAGCGCGCTGTTCAACATCGGCAGCATGTACGGCCGCTTTATCGAGGCCGCCGGCGAGCTGCCGTTCGAGCTGACGGCAAGCGTCGCGGGCGTTATGCTCGTGCGCGCGGTGCGTCCCGACTCCGGGGGGAGCAAATGGCTCGCCGTGCTCGGCATCCTCGTCAACGTTGGCCTGGCCGGCTACGAGATCGTCTCGTCCCTGCGGGTTGGCGGCAAACTCATTGCCGTTCAGCTGGTGCTGACGTTTGTGCTGGTCATCGCTGCCAACCTTATCGTCTATCGCCTCACGCGCGCGACCGAGCCTGACGAGCTCACGCGCTGGGCGTTGATGGTACTTGCCGTGTGGGCCGCCCAGGCCATTATTCTCAACGTGATCGTCAAGCCGCTGTGGTCGCGCCCGCGCATGCGCGTGATCGAGGTGACGCCGGGGCTCGATTTTCAGCCGTGGTGGGTGATCGGTAACCCCGACAAGTGGGCCTTTATTGCCGCCGGCGTGATCAAGGACGGCTTCAAGTCGTTTGCGAGCGGACATACGGCGCACGCGGCGATCGGCCTTATGCTCGCCGGGCTTCCCGCGGCGGCCTTTAAGGAAAAACCGTCGCGCCGTCGCGTGGTCTTTTGGGCGGCGGTTGTGGTCGCGGCGCTCGTCGCCTTTGGCCGCATCGTGATCGGAGCGCATTTTTTGAGCGACGTGAGCTGCGGCTTTGCCCTGGTGCTGGCGCTTGAGTGCCTTGCCGCGCGCATTGCCTATCCCAACGGCGTACAATAGCCCCGTTTGAATCATCGGGCCCGTGCCCGGCTAGAGAGGATTGCCATGCTCGCGTTTAACAACGACTATTCCCACGGCGCACATCCGGCAGTGCTGCAGGCGCTCGTCGACACCAATATGGAGCCGCAGCCCGGCTACGGTACCGATGCGCACACCGAGCGTGCCAAGCAGCTTATTCGCGAGACTTGCCAGGCCCCCGATGCCGACGTGTTTTTTCTGGTGGGCGGCACGCAGGCCAACGCGACGGTGATTGACATGCTGCTCGCGCCCTACGAGGGCGTTGTTGCTGCCGAGACTGGCCACGTCGCCTGCCACGAGGCGGGCGCCATCGAGTTTGGCGGCCACAAGGTGCTCACCATCCCCGGCTACGAGGGCAAGATGCACGCCGAGGATCTCGAGAACTATATCCAGGTGTTCTACGAAAACGAGAGCTACGAGCACACGGTGTTCCCAGGTGCCGTGTACGTGAGCCTATCGACCGAGTACGGCACGCTGTACTCCAAGGCCGAGCTCGCGGCGATTCACGCGGTGTGCCAGAAGCATGAGATTCCGCTGTTTGTGGACGGTGCTCGCCTGGCCTATGCGCTGGCGGCCGATGAGTGCGACATTACCCTGCCCGAGCTGGCGCAGCTGTGCGACGTGTTCTACATCGGTGGCACCAAGTGCGGCGCTCTGTGCGGCGAGGCCGTGGTGTTTTGCGGCATGCATGCTCCGGCGCATCCTATTCCGCGCATTAAGCAGCACGGCGCGCTGTTGGCCAAGGGTCGCCTGACGGGCGTCCAGTTTGAGGCACTCTTTACCGATGGCCTGTATTATGAGATTGGTCGCCAGGCGATTGAGACCGCTCAGGCGCTGCGTCGCGTGCTGCACGAGCGCGGCTACCAGTTCTTCTTGGAGACGCCGACCAACCAGCAGTTCGTGATTCTGCCCAACGAAGACATGGCCCGCATTCGCGAGCATGCCTCGATCGAGTACTGGGAAAAGTACGACGAGACCCACACAGTGGTGCGCTTTTGCACCAGCTGGGCCACGACGCAGGAGGATATCGACGCGTTGGCGGCTGTCCTGTAGCCTGATGTAATGACAAGGGGCCGCCCTGCGCCTGGGCTTGGCGCAGGGCGGCCTTTGCTTTTGGGGAGAAGGGTTGTATGACCGAGATGTCCGAGCCGACGATTCGCCTGGCGACGCCCGATGATGCGCCGGCGTTGCTTGCTATCTATGAGCCGTATGTGCGCCAGACGGCGATTACCTGCGAATACGAGGTGCCGAGCGTTGAGGAGTTCGCCGGGCGCATCGAGCGTACGCTCAAGCGCTATCCGTATTTGGTGATGGAGCTGGACGGGCATCCGGTAGGCTATGCCTATGCGAGTCCGCTTAACAGCCGCGAGGCATACGACTGGTCGGTCGAGACGTCGATCTACCTGGCGCGCGACGTGCGCCACGGCGGGTTGGGCCGCAAGCTGCACGACGCGCTCAAGCAATGTCTGATCGCGATGGGCATCACCAACATGTGCGCGCTCATTGCCGTGCCGCACGACAAGGACGACGAATATCTGACGCATAACAGTCAGGATTTCCATGCCCATATGGGGTATCGCCTGGTGGGCGCCTTCGACCGCTGTGCCCAAAAGTTCGGCCGCTGGTACGACATGTGCTGGATGGAGCTGGTCCTTGCCGAGCGCACGCCCAACCAGCCTAAGCCAACCTGGTTCCCCGACATCCTCGCCTAAAACCACCACAAAGGTGCCTGTCCCCTTTGTGGTGGTTTTGGTGTTGGTTAGCCGATGGGCTCGGTGTATTTGGCGCGGTCGGTGCGTTGGATGCGCTTGGAGACATGGAGCGGGCGGCCGTCGGTGTCGTAGACGTAGTCGGTGATTAGGATCAGCGCCTGCCCACGCTCAACGTTGAGCAAAAACGCCTCGTTTTGCGAGGCATAGCACACCTCAAAGGTCTTATGTCCCTGTGCCGGCGCGCGATGGAATTCCTGGCGCAGCGTGGCGTAGAGCGAACCGTTGATATCGCGGTCGATGAGTGCTTCAAAGCTCGGTGGTAGATAGGTGGTCTCCAGGCACAGTGGCGCATCGTCCAGATAACGCAGACGGACAAGTTTGACGAGCTTGCTGCCCACGGCGGCATCAAAGAACTTGGCTATGCTGCCGCCCGCCTTGGTAAAGCCCGAGTCCACCGTGCGCGTGGTGGGCTTCATGCCCTGACCCTGGACCTGCGCCGTATAGCTCGAAAACACCAGGTTGTTCTCGTGGAGCGCCGGCGTGTCGGCCACAAAGGCACCACGCCCGCGCTCGGTACGCACCAGGCCCTCATCAACGAGCACCTTAAGGGCATGGCGCACGGTGCTGCGCGACAGCCCCGATTCGTCCATGAGTTCCATCTCGGACGGCAGCTTGTCTCCGCGTGCGTAGGCGCCGGAGGCGATGCGGTCGCGCAGCATGCCCGCCAAGCGCTCGTATTGGGCCAGTTTCTTTTTAGACGAAGCGTTCATGCGATCAACCTGTATCTAACCTGTATGCGAATCTAATCAAACATGTATTTAATACAACAACAAAACCGCTGGTAGTCAATTATCAAAAATCGCATCAGCAAAATTTCTAAGACAAATATAGCATACAACTAGTCGACATAACCAAAACATGTATGTAACTTGTATGCCATCGAGAGCATCAAACGAGAAGAAAGGCTGATGCACGATGACTACTCAGGAACAGGTTAAGGACGTCGTCTCCCAGGTTTTGGCTGACAAGGCTGACAAGGGCGGCATCAAGCGCGTCGTGTGGATTGGCGCCGGCGGGTCCAACGGCGGCAACTATCCTGCCCAGTACTTTATGGAGCACGAGGCCACGCAGGTCGTGAGCTCCAGCTACACCAGCAACGAGTTCGTGCACGCCACACCGGCCTACGTCAACGAGAACACCCTGGCCGTCGTCGTGTCCATGCGCGGCACCAAGGAGACCATCGTTGCCGCCCAGGTCGCCAAGGACCACGGCGCCAGCACCATCGCCATCTATGTTGACGAGTCCGGCCTTACCGAGGTCTGCGACTACAAGATCCAGTACGACAGCCTGGCCGTCGACGAGTCCTGCATGGGCCGCACCAACTCCGCCGTCGTGACCATGATCGCCATGGAGCTTACGCAGCAGACCGAGGGCTATGCCGAGTACGAGACCGCCATGGCCGCCTTCGACTTGGTCGACCCTATCTATCGCAAGGCCGTCGAGTACACTCGTCCGCTCGCTGCCAAGTGGGCCGAGCAGAACGCCGACAAGCCCTGCATCAACGTCATGGCTCAGGGTCCGCTCTTTGGTGCCGCCTACGTCTTTAGCATCTGCAACGTGCAGGAGATGCTGCAGATCGACTCCTGCACCATCAACACCTGCGACTTCTTCCACGGCCCCTTCGAGATCCTGGACAAGCGCACCTCGCTGTTCCAGCTCATCAGCGTCGGCCGCAGCCGCTGCAACGACGAGCGCGGCATCCGCTTCGTCAACCAGTACGGTGGAGAGCGCGTCTATCAGCTCGACGCCAAGGAGCTCGGCCTCAACGACATCAAGGACAGCGTGAGCGAGTACTTCAACCACCTGATCTTTGCCCCGATCCTCAACAACGTGTACATGCGTGCACTCTCTGCCGTCACCCACAAGGACTACATGACGCGCCGCTACATGTGGAAGCTGGACTACTAAGAGTTACGCGGTTTTACCAAACCGCGTAACGGCTCGACGCTGCGCGGACCGCATTTGGACAATCTGACGTTCAACTTCAAGGGCGCGACCAGAAGGTCAGCGCCCTTTCGTTTCACGCCACCTTGCCTCAAATGCGGCCCGCTCGCTGACTTATGCTCAACCAGCGGTGCCTTAGACGTTGGGGACGTTCTTAAATGACTAGTCATTTGGGAACGTCCCCAATGAGTATGTGGGGAAGCAGATTTTTCCGTTCGGCGATTTGTGTCTTGAAAAATGTATATAACGACTATAACGTAGTGTGAAACATATTGGAAACAATATCGAGGAGGCTGCGTTGAAGAAAAGCAATCTGGGCTATGTGCTGGTGCTGATCGCCGCGCTTATGTGGGGCAGCATCGGAATCTTTGTAAACGGCATCTCGGCCATGGGCGTTTTGTCCCAGAGCATGGCTGCCTTTCGCTTGTTGGTCGGAGCGCTTATCTTGGCGCCGGTCCTGATGTTTATGGGCTGCCGTCCGGGTGAGGGGTCTACCGTGGCTCAGGGTCCCCTGGCCCTGTTCAAGGCAAGCCCTAAAGAGCTTGTTCCCTGCGCACTTGTCGGTATCGTTGGTCTGGCCGCCGCCAACACCTGCTATTACGAGTGCATGGGCGAGGTCGGCATGTCCACGGCCTCGGTGCTGCTCTATACCTCGCCGGTGTTTGGCGTCGTGCTCGGTCGCGTGCTTTATCGCGAGGACGTGACCCCCAACAAGCTCGTTGCCATTGTCTTCAACATCGTTGGCTGCGTGCTTGCAGTGACCAATGGCGACCTTTCCGGTTTTCATTTTTCGGTTTGGGGCGTCACGTCGGGCGTGATTGCGGGCTTTTGTGGTGCGTCGCTCGCGGTGTTTAGCCGGATAGCAACCAAGACGGTCCACCCGCTGGCTGTCACGTTTTGGGGCTTTGTTTTTGGCGGTGCGGTTATGGCAGCTATCGCGGCTCCGTGGCCGGATGTCGCCGCGGCAATGTCGCCACAGCTGCTGCTGTTGTTCCTTGGCTTTGGACTCATCCCCACAGCTGTGGCTTACATCTTATATATGCAGGGTCTGTCCATGGGGCTCGAGACATCGAAAGTTCCCGTCGTAATGTCTTTCGAGACGGTCGTCACCGTACTGGTGGGCATTGGTGTCTATGCCGAGCCCGCCGGCGCAATCAAGGTCCTGGGCATTGTGCTGGTGCTCGCGTCCATCCTGATTATGAACACCGACTTCTCCAAGCTGCGCAACAGTGTGTTTGTCGGTCATGTCGTTGAGAGCATGACCTTTAAGCCCAACGCGTGGTGGACGGAGAAATCGCAGGACATGGATCTGTTTAAGGAACGCACCGGCATCGCGCTGGAGCCCACCGTGCAGGAAAGCCCCTGGTACTTCGTGCGATAGGGGATTGGCGAGGCGTCTGATCGGGTGTCGACAAGACGGTGCCGACCTACCAAGCCCCAACGTTTCAAGTACGTTAAACCCGTCAACGGTCGATTTTCACCCGCGAACGGTCTTTATACTAATTAGCAATATCCGCAACGTATAAGACGTTATAATGACCATAACGAAAAGGAGGAGGCAAGATGAATCAGATCATTCTCGCATCTCATGGCGGCCTGGCCGCAGGCGCCAAAGACACGCTCGAGATGGTTCTCGGCGACGTGTCGAACGTCCACGTCGTGTCGCTTGCTCGTGACGACAAGGAGCCCATCACCAATAAGGTGGACGCCATGATCGCCACGTTCAACGCGGACGACACCGTCTATGTGCTGACCGATATGCTCGGCAGCTCGGTCAACAACAGCATGGTCGAGCTTTCCAAGAACGGCACGAAGTTCACGGTTGTCAGCGGTTTCAACATTCCGCTGGCACTGACGCTCGCTATGAGCCCCGTTCCCGTCAAGGGCGCCGAGCTCGCAGCCCTCATCAACGAGGCCCGCACCGGTCTGACCAACCCCAACGCACCGGTCGAGGCTGCCGCGGCTCCCGCCAAGAAGGCCAAGGCGTCCCGTCACAGCTCCGGTCCCGCCAAGATCGTCCTCGCACGTCTTGACTACCGTCTGCTGCACGGCCAGGTCGTCTTTACCTGGACCACCAAGGTTCAGGCCGAGCGCATCATCGTCGTCGACAACGCTGCCGCCAACGATGACATCAAGAAGGGCGCTCTTAAGCTGGCCAAGCCTCAGGGCGTGCGCCTGAACGTCTTCACTGTCGAGCGTGCCCTCGCCAAGATGGACAAGCTCAACACCCTCGGCGAGCGCGTCATGTTCGTCTTTGGCAACACTGCCGAGATGCTGCAGTTCTGCCAGGGCTACAAGCTCGACGCCATCAACCTGGGCGCCACCGCCAACCACGACGGTGCCGATCAGGTCGGCGGCAAGGACAGCTCCGTCTTCCTCGACGCCACCCAGAAGGCCGACGTCAACCAGCTGCTCGACATGGGCATTAAGCTCTACGTCCAGCAGACCCCTACGTATCAGAGCGTCGACATCGACGCCAAGCTGTAATCAACCAGGCTTTTGCCTGACTGAAAGGAGAAGGGTATGAATACGTTCATCAGTGCGGTGCTCGTCGGCCTCGTCGGCGTGTTCTGCATGTGGGACTCCCGCCTGCTCGGTCGTCTTAACTTCGAGCAGCCTCTCGTTGGCGCTACGCTCGTCGGTCTGCTGCTGGGCGATGTGCCCACCGGCCTTGCCGTCGGTGCTGCCGTCGAGCTCGTGTCCATGGGCCTGGTGCAGGTCGGCGCCGCCGTTCCGCCCGATATGGTCCTGGGCGGCATCGTGGCCGCTGCCTTTGCGTGCCTGACCGATGCTTCCGCCGAGACCGCCATGACGATCGCCATCCCGGTCGCCGTCTTGGGTCAGCTCCTCGGCATCGTGTTCCGTTCCATCATCGCCGCCCTCACCCATGTGGCAGATAGCGCGATCGATAACGGAAAGTTCAAGACCGCCTACCGTATGCACATCTGCGCCGGCTCCGGTCTGTACGCCGTCATGTACTTCCTGCCGATCTTCCTCGCCGTCTTTGTTGGCACCGACCTGGTTCAGGCCATCGTCAACATGGTTCCCGAGTGGCTGTCCACTGGTCTTAACGTTTCGACCAAGATCATGACCGCCTACGGCTTGGCCCTGCTGCTCACCATGATGATCAAGAAGGGTATGACTCCGTTCCTGTTCATCGGTTTCCTGCTCGCCGCTTACCTCAACCTGTCCGTCATCGCGGTCGCTCTGATCGGTGTGTGCCTGGCTGTCGTCTTCATGGGCTTCAAGTTCAACGGTTCCCATGCAGCCGCCGGTGTCGATTCCGACTACGATCCGCTCGAAGACGACGAAGACTAAGGAGGAACACACTATGGCAACCGCAACCAAGGACGTGTCCCTGAACAAGAAGGTCAGCCAGTTCTTCTGGCGCTCCTGGGCCATCCAGGCCTCTTGGAACTACGAGCGTCAGATGAACATGGGCTTCCTCTACGGCATGGTTCCCACGCTCGATCGCCTCTATCCGGATGAGTCCGACCCCAAGCAGCTCGCTGCTAAGAAAGAGGCTTACCACCGTCACATGGCGTTCTACAACTGCACCCCGCAGACGAGCGCTTTCATCCTGGGCCTCGCCGCCTCCATGGAGGAGGAGTACGCCAAGGATCCCGAGAACTTCGATCCCGATTCGATCAACGCGGTCAAGACCTCCCTCATGGGCCCGCTTTCCGGCATCGGTGACTCCTTCTTCCAGGGCACCATCCGCGTTATCGCCTTTGGCCTGGGCGTTCAGCTGGCTCAGCAGGGCTCCATCATGGGCCCGATCCTGGCCATGCTCATCTCCATCGTCCCCTCTGTGCTGATCACTTGGTTCGCAGCCAAGATGGGCTATCAGGGCGGCCACGAGTACCTGAGCAAGCTTCAGGGCGGCGACCTCATGGAGAAGCTCATGTATGTCTGCGGCATCGTGGGTCTTATGTCCGTGGGCGGCATGATCGCTACGCTGATCGGCGCCACCACCCCGCTGCAGTTCGCTGAGGGCACCGTCGTTATCCAGGACATCCTGGACGGCATGATGCCCCAGATGATCTCCCTTGGCCTCACTGGCCTTATGTACTGGCTCATCAAGAAGAACGTCAACACCGGTTGGCTTCTCGTGATCGCCATCGTGGGCGGCATCGCCCTCTCCGCGGCCGGCATCCTGGCCTAGTCGCGACCAAGCGCTTAACCGCTTTCCCCCGGGGGCCTGCCTGGCATCCCATACCCCAGGCAGGCTTCCATCCCTAAAATGCGACAATGAGACAGTCCCTTTGTCGCATCCTTAACGGGCCGGCGACTCGGTCCAAACCACAGTAACCCTGCGAGCGTCCGGCAATGTGGCGCCGCAAAAATCGAAAGGAATGTGTCAGATGTACGAGATCGACCTTAACCTCCCTAAGCAGATCGTCGCTGACGTCCTGTCCAACCACGAGATCCACAGCGTCGCCTTCGTCGGCTGCGGTGCTTCCATGTCCGACCTTTACCCCGCCAAGTACTTCCTGGCCAACAACACGGACAAGCTGAACGTTCAGATCTTCACCGCTAACGAGTTCAACTACGACACGCCTTCCTGGGTCAACGAGCACACCTTCGTGATCACCTGCTCCCTCGGTGGCTCCACGCCCGAGACCGTCGAGGCCAACAAGACCGCCAAGAAGCACAACTGCCCGGTCGTCTCCCTCACCAACAAGGCTGGCTCCGCTCTGACCGTCGACGCCGACCACGTTATCGTTCACGGCTTCCACGCCAACTACGCTGCCAAGTGCGAGAAGCCCGGCTATGCCATCGCTCTTGCTCTCGAGATCCTTCAGCAGACCGAGGGCTATGACCACTACGAGGACATGATCACCGGCCTCACCAACGTCTTCGAGCTCTGCGAGAACGCCGCTCAGCACTGCAAGAAGCTCGCCAAGAAGTTCGCCGAGGACTTCAAGGACGACAAGATGATCTACTTCATGGCTTCCGGTGCCTCCGAGAAGATGGCTTACTCTAACGCCGCCTTCCTGTTCACCGAGATGCAGTGGATCGACGCCGCCGCCTACAACACCGGCGAGTACTTCCACGGCCCGTTCGAGGTTTCCACCGAGGGTAAGCCCTACGTCTTCCTCATGTCCGATGGCGCCACCCGTCCGATGGACGCCCGCGCCCTCACCTTCCTTGAGCGCATGGGCGCCAAGGTCGCTCTGATCGACTCCAAGGACTACGGCCTGGCTGACGCTGTGCCCGCGAGCGTCGTCACCTACTTCAACCCGCTGCTGCACCTCGCCGTTATGCGCGAGTACGGCAACCAGATCGCCGAGGCCCGTCAGCACCCGCTGACCATGCGTCGCTACATGTGGAAGCTTTCCTACTAATCACAAGTAAGTAGACCTTACGGGTTGATTGCGAGGGGATGGGGTTTGCGCCCCGTCCCCTTTTTTGTTCTTGAGAGGAGATGCGTATGATCAAGGCAGTGCTGTTTGACATGGACGGCGTGCTGGTCGATACCGAGTGGTTCTACAACCGTCGTCGCGTGGCGTTTATGGAAGAGAAGGGGTTCCACTTTGACGAGATCCCCGATCTTTCGGGGTCTAACGAGCCCGCCATTTGGGAGGCGCTGGTGCCCGACGATGTTGAGCTGCGCGAGCGTCTGCGCGTGGAGTACAAGCAGGTCTACAGCCCGGATCACCCCGTTCCGTATGCCGAGCTGCTCAACGAGCAGACGGAGCCGGTGATGCGCAAGCTGCACGAGCGCGGCGTGAAGTGTGCCATCGCGAGCTCGTCTTATCGTGAGCTCATTGACGAGCTGGTGGAGATTGCCGGTATCGCCGACGTGCTGGACTACACCATCAGCGGCCACGAGTGCAGTGCGTTTAAGCCCGACCCCGAGATCTACCTGCGTGCCATGGAGGCGCTGGGGGTGGAGCCTGCCGAGTGCCTGGTTATCGAGGACTCGCCTTTAGGCATCGAGGCCGGCAAACGTTCCGGCGCCCGCGTCCTGGCGCTGCGTCCGCACGAGGGCGTCAACCTCGATCAATCGCGAGCCGATGCCGTTATCGATAATCTGACCGACATTTTGGCCGCTTTGTAGTGTCAATCCGCCGCGAGAAGCACGGGTTCAAACGTTTTTTGTGGTGGACTGGCTCAATTTGGTTTCGATTTTGATCCGTTTGGCTTCGATTCGGGCTAAGTGAGTAGACTTTTTGGCGCAGGCCGAGCACAATGCATATCTTCCTTTGTAAAACCGCAGGTCACAGGGGTGGCGGTTTTGGGTGTGCTCGACAGATCGTAAAAAGTCTACTCACTTGTAATTTGGGCCTTTGGTCGTGGGGGTTGCTGGTCCCGCTTTGGTTGTCGAGGGAGGGTGAATTGAAGCGCCCCCGCACGCTCCATGCTACAATCGCGGGCATGCCCCACAACTAGATTTGCCTTCGAAAGGAGCCTCCGTGGCGAACGCCATCGATCAGCTCACGGACCGCGTGCTCGTGCTCGGCCGCCTCACCATCGTCCGCCGCGCCATTACTGCCGTGGCGGTCACAATTTCCGCCGTTCTCCAGACATTTCTGATCCAGGCGTTCATTCAGCCCGCCGACCTGCTTCCGAGCGGTCTCACCGGCGTCGCGGTCCTGCTCGATCGCGTTACTTCGCTTGGCGGCGTTCACATCGACATCTCGCTCGGTATGCTTGCGCTCAACATCCCCGTGGCGCTCCTATGCTGGAGCGGCATTAGCAAACGCTTCGTCATCTTCTCGATGATGCAGGTCGTGCTTTCATCGCTGTTCCTCAACGTCTTTCACTTCGCTCCGTTTTTGGGCGACAAGATCATGCTCATCATTTTTGGCGGCGTGGTCTCGGGTCTGGGCGCTGCCATCGCGCTCAAGTCCGGCGCATCCACCGGCGGCACCGACTTTATCGCGCTGTGGGTCTCCAACCACACGGGCAAGACCATCTGGGGCGTCATCTTTGGTTTCAACTGCTTTATCCTGGCGATCTTTGGTTTTATGTTTGGCTGGGACAAGGCAGCGTACTCCATCGTGTTCCAGTTTATTTCGACCAAGACCATTGACAGCTTCTATCGTCGCTACGACCGCGTGACGCTGCAGATTACGACGCACAAGGCGGACGAGGTCATGACCGCCTATGTTGACCATTTTCAGCACGGCATTAGCTGTGCCGAGGTCATCGGCGGATACAGCCGCGAAAAGATGTACCTGCTGCACGCCGTTGTCTCAACCTACGAGAGCCAGGACATTATCAAGCTGGTGTGCGACATTGATCCCGGCGCCGTGATCAATGTGTTCCACACGCTCAACTTTGTGGGCGGCTGGTGGGGCGGTCATGTCGACGAGCCCATGCCCACGGCCGTACCCGATCCCGACAAGCCCGCGCGCATGGCCAGCAGGCAGGCGCGCCTCAGCGAGCAGGACAGCCTGCAGCAGGACGACGGCAGGTAGGGTATTGGCATTTTGCCGGCCTGGCGCAACCCTTCCGTATGAGCCCCTCGAAAGCCTCGCTGCTTTCGAGGGGCTTTCGTTTTCCCAGATAAAACCTACCAAAATGAAGCTGTCGCTTTTTGGTAGGGAGGGTGTATCGTTTTATCATTATGAGGTAACATGAAACTAGACGTTATATACGTATTAGTTATTTCGATATTTCGATAAGAGTGATCAGATATGCCCGCGCCCAAAAATGCACCGCTTTACCAGCAGATTTACGATGAAATCAAGGATGCGATCGAGAAAGGTGTTTATGCACCCAAGGAGCGTATTCCGTCCGAGCTTGAGCTAGCCGAGCAGTACGACGTGAGCCGCATTACGGTGCGCCGCGCCGTCGAGGAGCTGTGCTCCGATGGCTACCTGGTTAAGCAGCAGGGCCGTGGTACCTTTGTCTCCACGCCGCACATCAATCGCCAGTTCCACGCTTCGACGCTGCAGACGTTTACCGCGCTGTGTGCCAGCAACGGCATGAAGGCGGGCGCGCATGTGGTCGATCGCCAGATTGTGCCGGCACGTCAAAACGAGATGGAGTTCTTTGGCCTGCAAAAGGACGCGCTGCTGCTGCATATTAAGCGCGTGCGTACAGCCGACGGCGAGCCCATCTTTGAGGAGAACATCTTTGTGCCGTTTGACGCCTACCGTGAGCTGTTGACGGCCGATCTTGAGGACAAGTCGATTTTTGCCGAGGTCGAGCGTGTTGGCGGAACGCCGATTGTCTCGGTTGGCTACCGTACGGTCGAGGCCGTTCGCGCCAATACCGAGCAGGCGGCCGAGTTGGGCATTGCTCCGCACGATCCGCTGCTCAACCTGCGTGCCAGCTTTACCGGTCCCAATGGTGAGCCGGTTCTGATGGGTAAGCAGTACTACGTGGGATCGCGCTACGTCATGGTGATGTAAGTTACGCGGTTTTACCAAACCGCGTAACGGCTCGACGCTACAAGCCCGCCAGAGCGGCAATCTGCAGAATGAGCGTGGAAAATCTCCCGTTTTTTGCTTGGTGACGGGCTTAAAGTGGGAGATTATCCACGCTCATCCGGAAAGTGTCCAAAAATCCACGCTCGTTCGCCTTGGATTGCATCGCCCGTGGCCGGCAGCCGCGCGGCACCGGTCCGCGTGGCGGCGTATAATCGGCGGCAGATGACTTGGACGTTAGGAAACCATGACCGATAGCATGCAGCAGATGGCGCTCGACACGCTCGGCGCCTATTTTGGCTACACCTCGTTTCGCCCGGGACAGGACCGCATGGTCGATGCGATCCTTGCCGGTCGCGATGCGTTGGGTGTTATGCCCACGGGCGCCGGCAAGTCCATTTGCTACCAGGTGCCCGCGCTCATGCTGCCCGGCATCACCTTTGTGGTGAGTCCGCTGCTGTCGCTTATGGAGGACCAGACCCGTGCGTTGCTCGCGGCGGGTGCGCGACCCAGCTATCTCAACTCCAGCCTTACCCCGGCCCAGCAAAACACCGTGCTCAAGCGGGCGCGCGAGGGCCGCTATCAGCTTATGTACGTGGCGCCCGAGCGCTTGCTTGAGCCGCGTTTTTTGGCCTTTGCGCAGGAAGCTGCGGCCGAAGGCGGCATCGGCGTGCCGCTCGTGGCCATTGACGAGGCCCACTGCGTGAGCCAATGGGGCCAGGATTTCCGCCCCGCCTACCTGCAGATTCGCGAGTTCATCGATTCCCTGCCGCAGCGCCCTATCGTGGCAGCCTTTACCGCTACGGCGACCGAGCGTGTGCGCGCGGACATTCAGCAAATGCTCGGCCTGCAAAACCCCGCGACGGTGGTAACGGGCTTCGATCGCAAGAACCTCTACTTTGGTTGCGAGGAGATGGGCGACAAGGCCAAGACCGCCTGGGTGCGCGACTATGTGATTGCGCATTCGGGCGAGAGCGGCATCGTGTATTGCTCGACCCGCAAGACGGTCGATGCGCTGGCAGGCGAGCTTGCCGAGGCACTGGGCCCCAGCGGCATTCGCGTGGGTCGCTACCATGCCGGCATGGGCAACGACACCCGCCGCCAAAGCCAGCGTGCCTTTATCGACGACGACATTCAGGTGATGGTTGCCACCAACGCCTTTGGCATGGGCATCGACAAGCCCAACGTGCGCTACGTGATCCACAACAACGTGCCCGAGAGCATCGAGG
This sequence comes from uncultured Collinsella sp., assembly GCA_937958315.1. GTDB lineage: Bacteria > Actinomycetota > Coriobacteriia > Coriobacteriales > Coriobacteriaceae > Collinsella. The sequence goes on from CALFGH010000059.1 coordinate 14,143, forward strand.
CATACTACCAAGAGGCGGGCCGCGCCGGCCGTGATGGCGACCCGGCAAGCTGCCACTTGCTGTGGAACGGTAACGATTTTCGCATGCGCCGCTTTTTAATCGACCGCGGCGATGCCGCCGATGAGGCGCTTGACGACGAGCAGCGCGCGTGGGCGCTTCAGAATCGATATCGTCTGCTCAGCCAGATGGAGGGCTATTGCAATACCACCGGCTGTCTGCGCGAATATATGTTGCGCTACTTTGGCGACGAGGCCGCGGCCGAGCATGCTGCCGCGGCTGGTGCGGGCGC
>CALFGH010000060.1 GCA_937958315.1 uncultured Collinsella sp.
AAGGAGGAGGCTGCCCGCGAGGCCCAGCGCCGCGCCGTTCCCGCTTCAGACTCCGGTTCGCGCTTCCGTTCGCTGCTCGACCAGATTGCCGCACAGGAGACCGTGCTCAAGGAGAAGAAGGACGCCGAGGACAAGGCCAAGGCGGAGCGCGCCGCTGAGCGCGGTAACCGTCGTGGCGGCAACAACGACCGCCGCGGTGGCCGTCGTAACGATCGCAACGCCTCCGACAGCAACTCCGAGCGCAACGCCTCCGAGAGCCGTCCGCACAGCCATCGCACCAACGCCAGCAACAACGTCGCTGCCGGCATGGATTTCCCCAACCCCGATAAGCAGGGCAAGGGCAAGAAGCGCAAGGGCGGTCACGGCAACGATGAGGACCACTATAGCCGCATGGCTCGTGAGGCCGAGGAGTACAGCCGTGAGAAGGTGCTCGAGGAGGCCCGCGCCGCCGTCGAGGAGGCCTCTCGCGAGTCCACCGGTCGCCGCAAGAAGCGCAAGGAGAAGCGCGAGCGCGAGGCTGCTAAGGCTCAGGAGGAGCGCAAGATTGAGGAGGCGCTGGCCCAGGGCGTGAACCCCGAGGAGCTCGACGCCATCAAGGTCTCCCAGGGCGTTACCGTCCAGGAGCTCGCCGAGGCGCTCGACGTTCCGGCCAACGACATCATCAAGCGCCTGTTCCTGCTGGGCACGCCGCTCACGATGACGCAGTCCATGTCCGACGACCTCGTCGAGCTCGTTGCCGACGACCTGGGCCGTCAGATCAAGATCATCACCCCCGAGGAGGAGAACACCTTCTCGTTCTACGACGATCCCGCCGACCTTAAGCCGCGCGCCCCGGTCGTCACCGTCATGGGTCACGTCGACCACGGCAAGACGAGCCTGCTCGACGCCATCCGTCACACCGGCGTCGCTGCCGGCGAGGCGGGCGGCATTACCCAGGCCATCGGCGCTTCGCAGGTCATGATCAACGACCGCAAGATCACCTTCATCGATACCCCGGGCCACGCCACCTTTACGGCCATGCGTGCCCGTGGCGCCAAGGTGACCGACATCGTCATTCTGATCGTGGCTGCCGACGACGGCGTCATGCCTCAGACCATCGAGTCGATCAACCACGCTAAGGCCGCTGGCGTACCCATTGTCGTCGCCGTCAACAAGATCGATAAGCCGGGCGCCAACCCCGACCGCGTGCGCCAGGAGCTCACCGAGTACGGCATCATCCCCGAGGAGTGGGGCGGACAGAACATGTTCGTCAACATCTCGGCCAAGCAGAAGATCGGTATCGACGACCTGCTCGAGACCGTGCTGCTCCAGGCCGACGTGCTCGAGCTCAAGGCCAACCCCGACACCTTTGCCTCCGGTAACGTCCTCGAGGCTAAGCTCGACAAGGGCCGCGGTTCGGTCGCTACCGTGCTGGTGACCCGCGGTACCCTGCACGTGGGCGATACGCTGGTCGCCGGCCTTACCTACGGCCGCGTCCGCGCCATGCTCGATCCTAAGGGCAACGCCGTCACCGAGGCCGGCCCCTCCGACGCCGTCGAGATCTTGGGCCTGCAGTCCGTGCCCAACGCCGGTGACGAGTTCCGCGTGTTCGAGGACGAGCGCGAGGCTCGCGCCCTGGCCGATGAGCGTTCGCTCAAGGCCCGTATCGAGGAGCAGAGCCGCGTGAAGCACGTCACGCTCGAGAACCTCTTCGAGACCATCGCCGACGCCGAGGTCAAGGAGCTCAACCTGATCATCAAGGCCGACGTCCAGGGTTCCATCGAGGCCCTTCAGGACTCGCTTGACAAGATGGATCAGTCCGAGGTCCGCATCAACACGATCCACTCCGCTGTCGGTGCCATCAACGAGACTGACGTCGTCCTGGCCGACGCCTCCAACGCCATCATCATCGGCTTTGGCGTGCGTCCCGACGGCAAGGCCCGCTCCGCCGCTGAGCGCGAGGGCGTCGAGATTCGTTGCTACGACGTTATCTACAAGTGCCTCGAGGAGCTCGACGCTGCCCGCATCGGCATGCTTAAGCCCACCGAGGTCGAGGTCTCCACGGGTACCGCGACCGTCCTTGACACCTTCAAGGTGCCCAAAGTCGGTATCGCCGCCGGTGTCCGCGTCGAGGAGGGCGAGATCGCCGCGACCGATTCCGTGCGCCTGGTGCGCGACGGCATTGTGGTCTTCAACGGCAAGATCGCCTCGATGCGCCACTACAAGGACGAGGCCAAGAGCCTCAAGAGCGGTTCCGAGGGCGGCATTGGCCTGGAGAACTTCCAGGACATCAAGCCCGGCGATCAGATCGAGGGTTACCGCATCGACCAGGTTGCCCGTACCGAGTAGGGGGTAGCGCTATGAAGCAAACGCAGGCAACCCGCCGTTTGGGCGAGCAGCTTCGCGAGAAGCTTGGTTATATCCTGCTCTTTGAGGTTTCCGATCCGCGTCTCGACCTGGTCACCCTGACTGCGGTCGAGGTCGCGGTGGACCGTTCGTTCGCGCGCGTGTACGTGTCGTGCGACGCGAGCCGCTACGAGGAGGTCATGGAGGCGCTCGCCAGCGCCAAGGGCCGCATTCGTAGCCTGTTGGCCCGCTCGCTCGATTGGCGCGTCACGCCCGAGCTCGATTTTCGCATCGATCGCTCGACCGATGAGGCCGAACGCATCACGCGCGCGCTGGAAAACGTTCCCGCCACGCTTGCGATCGAAAAGGACGAGGACGGCTATCCCATAGCGGATGCCGCCCAGGAGGCAGCTTTAGATGAGTAATTCCGCCGACCTCGCATCGTGCGAGTCTGCAGATATTCAGCGACGCATCCTCGAGCTCATCGAGGGTGCGTCCTCCATTGCGATTTCGGGACATACGTCTCCTGATGGTGACGCCCTGGGCTCCGTGCTGGGTCTGGGCTTATCGCTTATGAAGTTTTTCCCCAACAAGGACATTGCCCTGCTGCTGGCAGACGATGACCCGGTTCCGCGCATCTACCGCTTTATGGAGGGTGCCGACCGTCTGGTGCCGGCATCTGCGTATACCGGCAATCCGGACCTGTTCATCTCAGTGGACGTGCCGGTCGTCGAGCGTCTGAACAACTCAGCCGAGGTACTCCGCCGCTCGTCGCATGTGGTGTGCTTCGATCATCATCCGGCGCGTGAGGAATTTGCCGAGCTGAGCCTGAGGTGCGTCGGCGCCGCAGCCTGCGCCATGATCATCGACCGTTTTTTGGACAATTGCGGCATTGTGGCTCGCGATGGTGTCGCGACCTGCCTGCTGTGCGGCCTGGTGACCGATACCGGTCGTTTTCAGTACCAAAACGCCGATGCCGCTGCGTTCCATGCCGCCTCGCGCCTGGTCGCGCACGGTGCCGATCCCGCGCGTGTTGCGCTCGAGGTCTACCAGAGCATGCGTGTAGAGTTCTTGCATCTTAAGTCCATCGTTATGGGCCGCATCAAAACAGTGGCGCACGGTCGCGTGGCATATAGTTATGCGTACCAGAGCGACCTCGAGGCCTGCGGCGTCACTTCGGATGAGTGCGACGGCCTGGTCGATGTGGTGCGTTCGGTTATGGGTGTGGAGGTCTGCCTGTTTCTGAAGGGCATTGAGGGCGATACCAAGGTACGCGGCAACCTGCGCTCCAAGGGTGACCTTGATGTGTCCGAGATCGCTGCCAACTTTGGCGGTGGCGGGCATCATGCCGCCGCCGGCTTTTCCAACAACGGAACGATTCGCGAGACGCTCGCCGTGGCACTTCCCATGCTGGCCGAGCTGGTGGGGGAGGATCCCGCTTCGGTGACCGTCGAGCTCTAACATTTTGGATGGTACATGGCTCGTCGTACGCCTTCTCAATTGAATATGCTGCTCGCCGTCGATAAGCCGGTGGGCTGTACGTCCCACGACGTGGTATCGCAGTGCCGACGCGCCCTCCATGAGCGACGCGTCGGCCATGCCGGTACGCTCGACCCCATGGCCTCGGGTGTCATGGTGGTGGGCGTGGGCCAGGCGACCCGTCTGCTGGGCATGCTAACTCTCGATACCAAAAGTTATGTCGCCGACATTTCGTTTGGCGTCGAGACCAACACCGATGACGCGGAGGGCGAGGCCGTTCGCACGGTGCCCGTTGCCCCCGAGCTGCACGATTTCGCTTACGCCCGTAAGCAACTAGCCGCTATGCTTGGCCCGCAGATGCAGGTGCCGCCAGCGTTTTCGGCCATCTCGGTCAATGGCGTTCGCGCCTATAAGAGTGCTCGCGAGGGCAATGCGGTAGACTTGCCCCCGCGCCCCGTCGAGGTCTATGCCGCCGACCTGATCGCCGTGAGCGGCGAGGGCGATACGTGCGTCTGGACCGTGGCGTTTTCGGTAAGCAAGGGCACCTACATTCGCGCGCTCGCTCGCGATCTGGGTCGCGCCTGCGACAACGCGGCGCATATTTCCGCACTGCGCCGTACAGCCTCCGGCGTTGTTTCCATCGGTGCCTGCCATGCGGTCGAGGAGCTTTCTGCCGAGTCTGCTGCTGGCTTTGCCCTGGATCCCATTGCGGCACTGGGCGCCACGCGCGTCGACTTGCCGGGTGATCTTGCCGACGATCTGCTGTGCGGACGTCGTATTCCTATTGAGCGCGCGCTTGGGGGCTTCGATGCGTCGAAGGCGCCGTTTGCGCTGGTGCTCGATGGCGGGCTCAAGGCGCTCGCCCGTATCGAGGGCGGTCGCTTTGTTATGGAGCATGTCTTTCCGCAGGCGATCGGCGGTGTTCGATGATGCTGACCTCCCACGAGCTCGCGCGTATCTTTTTCGCGGGCGAGTCGGATGAGGCCCGCATCGTCCCCGCCGATGCATTTGATGATTGCGCGTGCCTGGGCGCCGCGTCGATCGCCATCGGCGTGTTCGATGGCGTGCATCGGGGGCATCGCGAACTGATCGACGCGGTCGTTCGCGATGCGCGTAACCACGGCTGCAAGGCGGTCGTGGTCACCTTCGATCCCGACCCGGACGTAGTGGTGAGCCGCGCACCCGCTCAAAAACTAATGACGACGGCCGACCGTCTTCATGCCCTGGCTCTCACCGGGGTCGATGCGGTCGTGGCCGTTCCCTTCACGCCTGCGGTGGCGGCTCTCGACCATGAGGGCTTTCTTAAGCTGCTGTCGCGCGTCGTCGATATCCGCTCGATTCGCGTGGGCAGCGACTTTAGGCTGGGTCGCGGCGGCGCCTCGGGCGTTGCCGAGATGCAGACATGGGGTGCCGAGCACGGCGTTGACGTCTATGGCCACGAGCTGCTGTGCGTCGAGGGGCAGACGATCTGCGCCACCCGTATTCGCCAGGAGCTGCGTCAGGGTCATGTCGAGCTTGTCGCTGGGCTGCTCGGCCGCCCGTACATGCTGCGAGGTATTGTTGCCGGCGGTCGTCACCAGGGTTCCGACATGGGTTTTCCTACGGCAAATATTCAGGTGCCCGAGGGCATTCAGGTGCCTGCCGATGGCGTCTACGAGGGCCTGGTGCTGGTCGACGATACCGTATGGCCTGCCGCTGTCAACGTGGGCCTGCCGCCGACGTATGCCGACGATGCCGCCTCGGCGCATCTCGAGGCCAACCTGATCGGGTATGCGGGCGATCTGTACGGCGCCTCGGTGTCGCTGGCGTTTACGCGTTGGCTGCGCCCGTCGCGCGTGTTCGATTCGCTGGACGAGCTTATCGCGACCGTCGAGGGTAATATTGACGATATCCGTCATCATTTGGGTGAGCAGGGGGTGAGCATCTGTGATTAGCGATGAGGAGAAAGACCAGGTGCGCGCTGCGTCCGATCTGGTTGCCATCGTGCAGGAAACGGTTGAGCTCAAGCCCCGCGGCCATGAGTTTTGGGGTTGCTGCCCCTTCCATGGCGAAAAGACCCCGTCGTTTCACATTATCCCCGCCACGCAGGTGTGGCATTGCTTTGGCTGTGGTGAGGGCGGCGACGTCTTCACCTATATCATGAAGCGCGAGAACCTGAGCTTTCCCGAGTCGATTCGCTACCTGGCCGACCGTGCCGGCATTGAGCTGCACGATACCGGCGCTTATCGCGAGCGCGGCACCAAGCGCGCCCGCATCTATGACCTGTGTGCCGAAACCGCCCAGTTCTATCACACCATGCTTATGCGCGGTAAGGACAGCCGTCCGCGCGAGTACTTTGCCAGCCGCGGTATGGGTGGCGACGTCTGCCGCCGCTACTGCCTGGGCTTTGCGCCGGGTCGCAACATGCTGGTGTCGCATCTGTCGCAGGCGGGCTTTACCCCGCAGGAGATGATCGACGCCAACGTGGCCGTGGGCCGTGGGCGAGGGCAGCTTGCCGACCGTTTTTACGACCGCGTGATGTTTCCCATCTTTGACGAGCAGGGTCATAACATCGCCTTTGGCGGGCGCATTATGGGCGACGGCCAGCCGAAGTACCTCAACACCGCCGAGACGAGCGTGTTCCATAAAAAGCGAAACCTCTACGGCTTTAACTGGGCCAAGGAGTTTATCGTCGCGCAGGATACCGCCATTGTGGTGGAGGGATATACCGACTGCATCGCCTGCTGGGAGGCGGGGATTAAAAACGTCGTCGCCACGCTGGGCACGGCGCTGACGGAACATCATGTAAAGACGCTCACCCGCTTTGCCAAGCGCATCGTGTATATGTTCGACGGCGACGCCGCCGGTCAAAAGGCCGCTCGCCGCGCGATTCAGTTTATCGAGCAGGATTCGATGGACCTGCGCTGCGTGGTGCTTCCCGACGGCAACGACCCCATGGAGTTCATCACGGCGCATGGCGGCGAGGCACTGCAGGCACGTATCGACGCCGCCGAACCCCTCATGGACTTTGTGTACCGCTCACTGCAGGAGTCGAGCGACATTACCACGCCGGGCGGTCGTGCCAAAGCGCTTGAGGATGCGCTGACGCTCATCTATCCGCTGCGCGATAGCTACATGATCGATACGTACTTTATCCAGATTGCCGACCTGCTTGGTTTGGACCTGGAGACCGTGCGCGCGAGCTCGGGCCGTGTGTTTCGCGATGTCGCCA
>CALFGH010000061.1 GCA_937958315.1 uncultured Collinsella sp.
TGGAACCGTGCGACTTGCGCCTGCGAAAGCCAGTGCTGACCGATTCCGCCAACGTCATTAAGAGTCCGGGGTCTGACATTGCCGGTCTCTCTCAAGCGCAAGACAAGCTGCGAAGTATTCCGTTGGGCGTGATCGATCCCAAGGCGCTTTGCGAGGCGTTGGAATATCAAGTCGAACGCACCATTAGCGGTACGGTGTTCACGCTTGCGGAGATTCCTCTGCCCGGCGGTGGCTCCATCCCACTCACCGTCGATGTCGCCACGCTGGTTGGCGCTCTGGGCGGTGGGTCGTAATGAGTATCCGCATGCGTCTGCGCGAGGAGCGCGCCCAGGCGACGGTGGAGATGGCAGCGGTTACGCCCGTTTTGCTGGTGCTGGCACTCATCGTGTACAACGTCATGATCTTTGCCAGCGCTGTCGCGCGCTTCGACCGCGTGGTGCCCGACATCGTGTTGGCGCACGCCGTGGCGTCGGAGGGGGAGGGCGACGAAAGCTCTGCCGATGCCTCGGCGACGGTTCAGACTCAAATTCTGAATGCCATGGAAGGCTATGACTTGCAGATCGAAGTGTCGAGCGAGCAAGGCGCGGAGGCATCGGATGGTGGCCTGCTCTCCCTATCTGGTACGTTTAGGACCTACACCTGCACCATGCACTATGAGCCGTGGCCGACTTCTCTCAGCATCGCTGGCGTTCCGCTGGGGGCGCCGACAACGTTGTCGCACGAGCGCGCGGTGACGGTCGATCCATGGCGTCCGGGGGTGGTCATGTGACCGCGGTCTCGTCCTACATCGCCTACGCACGGGCACTCAATAGGCTGGGTTGGACGCCGGCGGAGTTTATGGTGGCGGAGTCGTTTGTCGTGCGCCTGCGCGGCATGCTGGGACGGCATCCGGTTGCCGCCAACGGCTTGCCGCTCGTCATGGCGTTTCCACGCTGCTCTTCGGTCCATACGTGTTTTATGGCCTATCCCATCGACATCGCCTTTATCGATGCACGTGGCTATGTCCTCGTATGCTACGAAAACGTACGTCCCTGGCGTATGTGCTCCTGCCCCGGCGCCTGGGCCGTACTAGAGCGTCCATCAATCATTGTTTCGACCCCTGCTCTCCAACGCGTGCCGGCTTAAGAATTGGCGACAGCGGACTTTCGTCATACGAAATTGGGTAAGATGGAGGAGAAGATGCATGGATGTTGAGATCCATCCCAACGCTAAAAAGCACCTGACGGAAAAGCAGGTGCTTAGCGCTTGGCTTGCGGTTACTGAGTGCATTCGTCGCGAGTCGAAGGACGAGCCGCCGAGATGGCTTGCGATTGGATGGCTCCCAGACGGACGAAGCGTGGAGCTTGTCGCGGTCGAGCTTGTCCGTGGGTGGCTTATCATTCATGCCTTGTCTCCAGTCCAGAAGAAATTTTGGCAGGAGATTGAACAGGCTCGGCAAAGGGGTCGATGATGGGCAAGACGTATACGGCCGCTAATGGTCAGGTTGTAACGGATGAAATGATTGACGCGTGGTGCGAGTCGTACGAGCGCGGAGAGTTTCCGGATGGCGAACATACCGTTGGTGGGATCGTGCATGGACGGCCCCCGCTCTCAGGTGAGGGGACGGCAACGCTGTCGGTCAAGATTCCTCTGGGAATGAAGGAGGCCATTCGTCGACGGGCGGCTGCCGAGGGGATGACGCCAAGTGAGTTTGCCCGTGCGGCTCTGAGTGAAAAACTTCTTGCTGCCGGCTGATGCCTCTGACGTGCCGATTTATAGAACCGAGGCTGTGCTCAAAAACTTTTTTCAAATTCTCGGTTGACCGGAGCGCGTCCTTAGTTATACTAATCAAGCCTTGAAACAAGGCACACCTCAAATGGCTGGGTAGCTCAGTTGGTAGAGCAGAGGACTGAAAATCCTCGTGTCAGGGGTTCGATTCCCTTCCCCGCCACCTTGAATTGACGAGGACCTCTGCAAAGGGGTCCTTTTCTTTTATGTGGACCCGCGGAAATGCATCCCGTTATTGAACGAGAAAACGGCATGCGCTTTCCGGTGCTTACTTCCGACGTGCGTGCACATCTCGGCGCACCAGCTCGTGCCCGCCCGCCCAGACATTCCTCCCGCTTTTGCGCCACTTTACAGACCGTTCGGTCGTCTGTCCGCACGCGCGGGTATACTCAAAACAATACTTTTCCTATGCAATACGATGCAGGCTTGGCCTGCACGATCCGAAGGGGGCAGTGATGGAGAGGATACTCGGCGTTAATCTCTCTGGCTGGTTTATTCCCGAGCCTTGGGTGACCCCGTCGCTATACGCGGCGACCGGTGCATCCAACGCGGCCGAGCTGCAGGAGGCCATGGGCACCGCCGCCTATAACGAGCGCATGCGCCGTCATTACGAGACGTTTGTGAGTGAGGATGATTTTCGCCGCATGGCGCAGATTGGCCTCAATGCCGTGCGTTTGCCGGTGCCCTGGTATGCCTTTGGCTCACAGGAGTCCGATGCGTCCTACATCTCGGTTGTCGACTACATTGACCGTGCGATTGAGTGGGCTGCCAAGTACGATATCCGCGTGCTGCTCGATCTGGCGACGGTGCCCGGTGGCCAGGGCGATTCCAATGACTCGCCCACCACGCCGGAGGCTGTTGCCGAGTGGCATTCGTCCACCAACGGTCGTCATGTCGCACTCGACGTGCTCGAGCGCTTGGCCGATCGCTACGGCGAGGCCGAGAGCCTGCTGGGCATTGAGCTGTTGGATACGCCACAGATGAGCGTCCGCAAGAGCCTCTTTACCATGACGGATGGCATTCCGGCCCACTACCTGCGCAATTTCTATCGTGATGCCTACGAGCTCGTCCGTTCGTATATGCCCGAGGATAAGATCGTCGTCTTCTCGTCTTCGGGGTATCCCAGCGAGTGGAAGCATTTTATGCGCGGCGCCAAGTACAAGAACGTCTACATGGATCTTCACCTGTACCATTACCGCGACGAGTATGCACTCGACATCACGAGCCCTCGCGGGCTGACGACGGCGATTTCGCGTAACAAGCGCGAGCTTAAAGAAGCGATTTCGACTGGGTTCCCCGTGCTGGTGGGCGAATGGTCGGGTGCGGCGATCTTTGCCAACTCGTCGGTTACGCCTGAGGGCCGCAATGCCTACGAGCGTGTGTTTATCGCCAACCAGCTGGCTTCGTTTGCGCCGGCTGCCGGTTGGTTCTTCCAAACGTGGAAGACCGAGAAGCGCATTGCAGCATGGGACGCTCGCGCGGCGCTCGGTACGCTCGAGCGCGGCATGATTGAATAGGTTGATATGACGCAAAACAGCGCCCATACGGGCAAACTCTATGTGGTCGGCACGCCCATCGGCAACTTGGGCGACCTGTCCCCGCGCGTTGGCGAGGCGTTTGCCGCCGCCGATGCCATCTGCTGCGAAGACACGCGTGTGACGTCAAAGCTGCTGATGCACCTGGGCATTTCCAAGCCGCTTGTCCGTTGCGACGAGAATGTGATCGCCAGCCGCGCCGCCGGCCTGGTCGACCGTCTGCTGGCGGGGGAGACCCTCGCCTTTGCCTCGGACGCCGGCATGCCGAGCGTGTCCGATCCCGGCCAGGCGCTGGTCGAGGCGGCACGTGAGGCCGATGTGCCCGTCGAAGTTATTCCCGGGCCCTCTGCTTGCGTCACGGCGCTCGTTTCGTCCGGTATTCTCTGCGAGCATTTTTTCTTCGAGGGCTTTTTGGGCCGAAAGCACGGCGACCGTGTGCGCCGTTTGCAGCGCCTTGCCGTGGTGCCCGGCGCACTCATCTTCTACGAGTCTCCACATCGCATCGTGGCGACGCTCGAGGCCGTGGCGGAGGTCTTTCCCCAGCGTGAGGTTGCCGTCTGCCGCGAACTCACCAAGCTGCACGAGGAGGTCTTGCGCGGGCCCGCTGCCCAGCTCGCCGAGGAACTGCGTGCTCGCGGCGAGGTAAAGGGCGAGATTGCGCTGGTCATCGCGCCGCCGAGCGAGGATGAGGAGGCCGGCATCGTGCCGGTTGGCGCCGCGGCAGCGGATCCCGACGAGGCCCTGCGCGAGGATATCCGCACCGCACTCGAGGAGGGGGAGCCCGCCTCTGCGGTGGCCAAGCGCCTGTCTCAGAAGTATTCGCGCCGCAAGCGCGATGTCTATGCCATGGTGCTCGATATGCAATAGATGGAGGATATCCAGCCCTTGCGCTAGAATCATCCCCTGTATGCAACGTTTTTCTGGAGGACAAACCCCATGGATCAAAGCAAGCCTTCGTTCTTTATCACGACGCCCATCTACTACGTCAACGCCGATCCGCACCTGGGCACGGCTTATTCCACCATCATCGCCGACGTTCAGGCTCGATATCGCCGCTCCGCCGGCTATAACGTCAAGTTCCTGACCGGCATGGACGAGCACGGCGAGAAGGTCGCCGAGGCCGCAGCCAAGCACAACATGACGCCGCAGGAGTGGACTGACAGCCAGGCCCCGCACTTCAAGGAGCTTTGGAGCAAACTCGAGATTTCCAACGACGACTTCATCCGCACCACCGAGCCGCGCCAGCATCATGCCGTGCAGTACCTGTGGGAGCGCATGAAGGAGTCCGGTTACCTGTATAAGGGCAGCTACGACGGCTGGTATTGCGTGCCTGACGAGACCTACTTCACCGATACTCAGGTCCAGAAGGGCGACGAGGAGTACGGCAGCGTCGGCCAGCACCTGTGCCCCGACTGCCACCGTCCGCTCGAGCGCGTGCAGGAGGAGTCCTACTTCTTTAAGCTTTCCGCCTTCCAGGACAAGCTGCTCAAGCTCTATGACGAGCACCCCGACTTTGTCGAGCCTGCGTTCCGCATGAACGAGGTACGTAGCTTTGTCGAGGGCGGTCTTAACGACCTTTCCGTGAGCCGCACGAGCTTTGACTGGGGCATTCAGGTCCCGTTTGACGAGGGCCACGTGACCTACGTGTGGTTCGATGCGCTGCTCAACTATATGACGGCCGTCGGTTACGGTGTCGACACCGACGAGGCGCGTGCCGAGCTGGCCTATCGCTGGCCCGCGCAGTTCCACATCGTGGGTAAGGACATCATCCGCTTCCACTGCGTCATTTGGCCCGCCATGCTCATGGCCATCGGCGAGGCCCTGCCCGAGCACGTCTTTGCCCACGGCTTCCTGACCGTGCGCAATGCCGAGACCGGCAAGGCCGAGAAGATGTCCAAGAGCCGCGGCAACGCCATCGCTCCGCAGGACGTTATCGACATGCTGGGCGTCGAGGGCTATCGCTACTACTTCATGACCGACGTTGTTCCCGGCACCGACGGTGCCATCAGCTTCGATCGCATGGAGCAGGTCTACAACGCCGACCTGGCTAACAGCTGGGGCAACCTTATCTCGCGTTCGCTCAACATGAGCGGCAAGTACTTTGACGGCTGCGCGCCCGCCAAGCCCGCATCGTTCGATGCGTTCGACAACCCGCTGGCAAAGATTGCCGATGGTCTGGTCGAGCGCTACATGGCCAAGATGGACGTGCTCGATTACGGTGGAGCCAAGGACGAGGTCATGGAGCTCATCCACGCCGCCAACCACTACATCGAGGACTCCGAGCCTTGGGCGCTTGCCAAGGACGAGACCAAGGCTGACGAGCTGGCATTTGTGATCTACAACCTGCTCGAGGCCATCCGCATTGCCGCTCACCTGCTGATGCCGCTCATGCCCCAGACTTCTACCGAGGCCCTGCGTCGCCTGTCCTGCGAGGAAGAGGCCGCGAGCGATGACCTTAAGGGCGTTTGCGCCTGGGGCCAGCTTGCCGGCGGTCAGCCCGTTGAGAAGGGCGATCCGCTGTTCCCGCGTCTGGGCTAAGACGCCGCGCGCCATATCGGCAATTTGCTGTTTAGATGTAAGGGCATGGCCGCAACGGTCCATGCCCTTTTGTTTCAAGACGCCGCCACCATGCTAAGGAGGCAACTATGACAACTTCACCTTTGGCAAGCCCCACGGCAACAAGGGAGCTGCTAGAGGAGTTTGGCCTTGCGACCAAGCATCGCCTGGGCCAGAACTTCCTGATCGACAACCATATAATTGAGCGCATTTGCGAGCTTTCCGAGCTTGCGGGCGATGAGCGCGTGCTCGAGGTTGGCCCGGGCGTTGGCACGCTCACGCTTGCGCTGCTGCAGGAGGCGGCGTGCGTCACGTCGATCGAGGCAGATCCCGAGCTCGAACCGGTGCTCGATGCCCACGCCGCCGACTACGCCAACTTCCGCTTTATCATGGGCGACGCGCTCAAGGTGACGCCGGAGCAGATTGAGCAGGTTGCGGGCGGTGAGCCGACGGTATTTGTCGCGAACCTGCCCTATAACGTGGCGGCGACGATCATCCTGCAGTTCTTCCAGACGATGTCCGCGCTCAAGCGCGCCGTCGTCATGGTTCAAAAGGAGGTTGCCGATCGCATTGCCGCAGTGCCCGGCAACAAGACCTATGGCGGCTATACGGCAAAGCTCGGCCTGTATGCGCAGGTTACGGGTCGCTTTGAGGTGCCGCCGCGTTGCTTTATGCCGGCGCCGCACGTGGACTCGGCCGTCGTGCGTATCGACCGTGTTAACGGCGTGGTGCCCGAAGGACTCGATCGCGAGTTTGTGGCCCGCGTGATCGACGCTGCATTTGCTCAGCGTCGCAAGACCATCCGCAATTCCATGAGCGCCAACGGCTTTGCCAAGGACGTGCTCGATGCTGCCTTTGAGGCTTGCGGTATCGCACCCACCACGCGCGCCGAAACGCTTGATGTTGCCGACTTTGTCCGCCTGGCCCAGGAGCTAATCCATGACGCCTAATGCCGAACGCGTGACGTTTACCAAGAAAAAGAAGACGATCGCCTGCCCCGTGCCCTTGGTACCGCTTGCCGATACTCATGCGCATCTGCTTTCGTTTTGGGGCAAAGAAGTGCCCGAGACGCTCGTGCGCGCCAAAGCCGCGGGCGTCGACCTGTTGGTGACGATGCTCGACCCCATCGCCGACAAGCGCAGCGTGACGGACTATAG
>CALFGH010000062.1 GCA_937958315.1 uncultured Collinsella sp.
GCGGCGCGTGGGGCCGATCGAGCCGCTCGCGGACGACATGAGCCGCTTCATCCTGCGCCACCTGAGCGACTGGTCGCGCGAGAACGCCCACGCCTACCGCTGGCGCGGCGACTGGCGCGACGCTGACTACTTCGACAAGGACCGCCTGTAGGCGGCGGAGGGGGAAACACGGATGGCAATTAATCAGAACGGGTCTGGCCGCGGGGGCGCCGGGTCCAACGGATCGGATGTCAACGATATCGTGAACCGCTTGGGCGGTCCGCGCGTGGTGATCGTTCTTGCCGTGGTGGTGGTCATCGCCATTGTGGCGGTCACGTCCATTACAAGTGGCATCTCCGATACCAATCAGCAGACCGAGCAACGCGCCGAGGCCAAACAGCAGCAGGAGGATGAGGCGGCGCGCGCTCAGCGTAAAAAGGAAAAAGAAGAGCGCCATCAGGAAGAAGCGAAAAAGGCCACAGTGCTTACGCTCGATGAGATTACGGACGAGGCGCTGCGCTCGGACTTAGCGCTCGATGCAGATGAGGACGGCAATATTTCGCAAGAGACTGCAGATGAGGCTAGCTCAATCGACGTTGAGTCGTTTGATTCGCTTCCGCTGTTGGCCAACTTCCACAACATCACGACGTTTGGCATCGGCGACTACGACAGCGAAAGCTACGACATAAGCTCCATTAGCAATATCACTCATCTGTCCATTGGCGACTGCTCGGTGCCTCAAGTTGATCTCACGCGTTTTCCCCAGCTACAGCGCGTTACCATAAACAGGCTCGAGAGCCCCGTCGATACCTTGAATGCCAAAAACATGTCCTCGTTGACGAACGTCCAGATCGAAGGCCTTGATGGCAGCATTGGAACGCTTGACCTGTCGGGCGATGTGAACCTCGAGGTTCTGAAGATCGGTAGCAGAGTCGACACGCTTAATCTGTGCGGGGCAGGCAGGGAAGATGCCTTCCATTACACTTTTACGCCCAATTGCGTTGGCAAGATCTTGTACGACAGCGACACGAGCAGCAGCCTGGTCGAGTATTTGCAAAAAATGAGCAGTGACTACGGCTACACCATGGAGCAGCAGTAGCGATGCGCTCAAGTGAGGAGAAGCGATATGGCGAATTTTAAGCCCGACATGTCTTGGCGGGATAACGAACGGGTTCAGCGTGTGACCGGGCAGCCTTCGGGCGGGGCTCATGAGCAGGCTGCCGAGACGCCGGATGTGCGGGTGAATATGCGTCCGAACGGGCAGACAACCGAACAGTCTGCTGGGCAGGCGCAGCAGACGCCGGGGCGTTCGACAAGTCGGATCCCTCGCCCTGCCGGCCAGCCGAATGGACAGGCAGCTGAGCGTGCTAATGAAGCCGTCTCCCGCTTGGGCGGCGTTCGCGCCCTGGTAGTGCTTGCGGCGGTTGTGGTCATAGGCGCGGTTGCCGCCTTCGCCGTGATTGGCGGCATCGGTGACGTGCAGGGCGGCGGGGGAGCCTCGTCGAGTGCCTCTAAAGAGTCGAGCTCAACTGACGCCTCTGGCTCCGAGACTAAGAAAGAAAAAGGTCTCGTCGATGTTGATGCGATCACGGATGATACCCTGCACGGGCTGCTTGCCGACTACGATAACGATGACGATGGCCAGCTGACCGCCAAGGAGACCCAGCGCATCACAGAGCTGGTCGTGAGTGACGAGGTGACGGACTTCACGCCCATTAGCAAGCTGGACAAGCTCGATACGCTCGGCATCAATACCCTGAGCGCCAAGAGTGCGGACTTTAGCGAGCTCGAGGCACTCGAGGTGCTCAAGTTTGGCGACATGACGACTCAGGACCTCGACCTGAGCGTCTGCCCCAAGCTCAATTCCTTTTGTATTGAAGGCCTTAAGGGTGCTGTCAATTCCATCAACGCTTCGGGTCTTAAGAACCTGATGTTCTTTACCGTTGACCAAGGCCTTCAGGGCGACGTCGAGAAGATTGATCTTTCGAACGATGACATTCTTGGCGCACTCGAGATTACCTGTAACGTCGGCGAGCTCAACCTGTCGGGTTGCAGCCACTCGTTCCCCAAGCTCAACATTGCCGCTGATCACATCGACAAGATCGTGGTCGACAGCAACACCAATGCCGACCTGGTGGCTACCCTGCGTGACCTTTGCGCCCAGAAGGGCTGGACGCTGGAGGAGCGGTAGGGTCTCTTGAAGCGGCAGAGTAACTTTTGCTGCAAGGCCATAAACGAACAAAAAGAAGCGGGGCTCGGTTATTTCCGAG
>CALFGH010000063.1 GCA_937958315.1 uncultured Collinsella sp.
AGACATAGCGCAGCAGGTAGACCATTACCGCGACCAGCACCAGCGCGATAGCCGCCATCAGCATCAGGTACAGCGGGCGCTGCGTCAGACACACGCACAGGACGCAAACGAACATCCCCACCAGGCGCACCGGAGCCGAAACGGAAGAAAGGGCGCGGTCGATCATCGACCCGCCCTCGTGTGCGCCGCCGCCTAGGCAAACCCGCTCAAGCAGGCTCGCCAGGTGCAGGACGTTCTTTTGCATCACGCGATGCCGAGCCCCCACGGGCTCATATCGCTCCTCGGCCGCAAGCCAACTAGGCAGCTCGACCATCTGCATGCGCTCAGTTTTCCTTAACCGTCAGCGAGATCAGGCGGAATACGATGGTGAGCACCGCCACGCCAATCACGCCCGAAAGGATATACATGGCAGCCTGGCCGCCAAAGCCAAGGCCCTGTTCCTCGGAATAGACCTGCAGGTAATCACCCGTGGGCAGCGCGTCGGCAAAGGTCGGAGCATCGAGACCGACCGAAGCCTGCAGGCTGTTGTCGCCAGCCTCCTGAACGGCGGTCGCGGCGCCCTCGGCGTCCCACTCACCCCAGGCGTCACCGGTGGCAAGCAAGCCGAGCGGCGTAGCCACGACAAGCACGGCAACCAAGATGAGCGTGGGGATCAGCGAGGTCTTCTTGGCGGTTGCGCCCTCGGACTCCAGCAGGCCGTCGGAAGCCTCGGGGCCGACGATAAAGCTCGGCGCCGTCTTCTTGATAAAGCCGTAGATAGCGGCGGTCGCCACGCCCTCGACCACACCGGCTACCAGCATATGCGGGATCAGCATGGCCGGAATGGAAACGGACAGCGGGAAGGGGCAGTACAGCGGAGCACCCGAGGCGTTGGTGAAGAGCATCGGCTGAATACCAAACTCGATTGCCGCGCACAGGGCCGCCAGGCACAGGCCGACCCAGCCGCTTACGATGGCCGAAACCGAGATGCCCCAGCTCTTGTCGTGCAAACGGCTGTTGAGCGCACGGAACACGATAGCAGCGGCAAACGGCAGCACGAAGGCCATGTTAAAGCAGTTGGCGCCAAAGGACAGGATGCCGCCGTCGCCAAACAGCAGCGCCTGCAGCGCCAGCGCGACCGAGACGGCAATGGCAGCAGCCTCGGGGCCTAGCAGCAGCGCGATGAGCGCGCCACCAACGGCGTGACCAGTGGTACCGCCGGGCAGCGGCACGTTGAACATCATGAGCAAGAAGGAGAATGCGGCGCAGATGCCCAGGAACGCCATGTGCTCGCGATCGAGCGTGGCGCGCACCTTCTTGATGCAGTGAACCCAAACGGGCACCATTGCCACCGCCATGACGGCATCGGTCTGCGGAGACAGATAATTATCTGGAATGTGCATGTACGCCTCCCGGTTATCGGCGCACGGAATTGCAACGCCGCTTAAATCACCTTAAGAGTGTTACGTATTGTTAGATTCGTAACACGCCGCGGGCTATCATAGCAAAACGGCGCACTGCCGACAAAGCAGCACGCCGTTATGTAATGCGCGTGTCATATATGCAGGCTCAGCGGTGTCTCATACCGAGCATAGCGGTCACGTAGGACTCAGCAGCAGCCACAGCTGACCTATACCCAGCGCAAATCCTAGCCGCGGACCTCGCCGTTTACGCCCTTGCACACCTTGGTGACGATCTTCTGGTGTGCCTTCTCGACCTCTTCGCTGGTGAGCGTGTGGTCGTCGGAGCGATACGTAAGCGCGAAGGCCATGGACTTTTTGCCCACGCCCACGCGGACCGGATCGCGATAGACGTCGAACAGACGCACGCCCTCGAGCAGCTTGCCGCCGGCGCTGGTAATGCGGCGCTCAAGATCCTCGCAGGTCACGGAGTTATCGACCACGATAGCCAGATCGTGCTCAACAGCCGGATACTGCGAGAACTCGCGGTAGTTCTCCTGGTTGCGGGCGCCCTTGATCAGCTTGTCCAGGTCGAGCTCAAAGGCAACGACGACCTCGTCGATGCCCATGGCTTCGCGCGCCTCGGGGTGGATCTCGCCGACCCAGCCCAGCACGGTGCCGCCGGACAGAACCTCGGCCGCACGACCCGGCTGCAAGAAGGCATAGCCCTCGCCCTCGACGGGACGGAAGCGAACCTTCTCGATGCGCAGCTGGGCGAGCAGCTCCTCGACAATGCCCTTGCCAAAGAAGAAACGCAGCTTGCGGTACTTCATGCTCCAAGACTGCTCGCTCCACTGGCCCGAGAGCACGCCCGCCACGGACTTGGTCTCCTTGGGCAGGCTGGCATTCTCGCGGCCGTGGAACAGGCTGCCGACCTCGTACAGGTGCACGTTGGGCGTGCCGTGGGCCTCGTTATAGGCCACGGATTGCAGCAGGCCCGGCAGCAGCGAGCGACGCATCTCGGTCTGCTCGGCCACCAGCGGATTCATGAGCACCACGGGGCAGCCGCGGCCCTCGGTGGACATGCCGATCTTCTCCAGGTCGCCCGGGGCGGCAAAGCCAAAGGTCGTGGTCTCGTTGAGGCCGCAGGCGCGCAGGATCTCGCCGACCTTGCGGGTGAGCTTCTGCTCGC
>CALFGH010000064.1 GCA_937958315.1 uncultured Collinsella sp.
GCGGGCGAGGTCGTCACCTTGGCCGACGGGGGCGCCGCAGGCGTCGGTCGCTTGGACGAGACCATCCGCGGCTATGCAGGCAAAAAGCTCGGCCTTATCGCTGTCAACGGCCTGGTCTTCCTGCGCCTGACCGAGGCGCTGGCGCAGCTTGGTCCCTCGCTGCCGGCGGGGCTCAAGATCGCGACGTTTGACGACTATCCCTGGAACCATGTGCTCTTTGGCGGTGTGACCACGGCAGCGCAAGACACCATCACCATTGCCGAGCGCGTAGTCGAGCGCCTGTCCGAGCGCATCGACGTCGTTACCACCACCGTGGGCGAAGCCGCAAAGCTGGCGCCCAAACGCATCGAGATTCCCGGCCACATCGAACACCGCGCCTCGACTTCGCGCTAGCCGCTCGTTCGCAACCGCCTGTTCACACACGTTTTTTGAGCGCTTGATACGCTTTAACCCTGCGGAAACATTTTTCTGCGATAGTATCTGCGATATAGACCAGTCGAAACCCGCCCGAAAGAAAGGGGAGCGACATGAACCAGCAGAACATCGATTACGTACTCCGCTCCGTAGAGCAGCGTGACATCCGCTTTGTGCGTCTGTGGTTTGTCGACATTCTCGGCCGCCTCAAGAACTTTGCCATTAGCCCCGAGGACCTCGAAGTCGCTTTTGAGGAGGGTATCGGCTTTGACGGCTCCGCCATCGAGGGCTTTGCCACGCCCGAGGAAGCCGACATGCTGGCGTTTCCCGATGCTTCGACCTTCCAGATTTTGCCGTGGCGCCCGAGCCACAACGGCGTCGCCCGTGTGTTCTGCGACGTGTGCACTCCCGATCGCAAGCCGTTTGCCGGCGACCCGCGCGATGCCCTGCGCCGCATGTTCCGCAAGGCCGAGAAGGCTGGCTATCTGCTCAACGTGGGCGCCGAGCTGGAGTATTACTACTTCCCCGACGAGCACACCCCCGAGCCGCTCGACAACGTGGGCTACTTCGATCTTTCGGTGAGCGATGCCGCCCGCGACCTGCGCCGCAACACGGTCCTCACGCTCGAGAAGATGTCCGTGCCCGTGGAGTACACCTTCCACGCCGCCGGCCGCTCGCAGCATGGCATGAGCCTGCGCCACGCCGAGGCCCTGAGCATGTCCGACGCCATCACCACGGCCAAGCTCATCATTAAGCAGCAGGCTTACGAGAGCGGTTGCCACGCCTCCTTTATGCCCAAGCCGTTGGCGGGCGAGGACGGCAGCGCTATGTTCCTGTGCCAGTCGCTATTCGACCACGACGGCAACAACGTCTTTTGGGGCGAGGACGACGAGAAGTACCACCTCTCCGATATCGCCAAGCACTACATGGCCGGCATCCTGGCGCACGCGCGCGAGATCAGCGCCATCACCAACCCCACGGTCAACTCGTACAAGCGCATTACCACGGGCGGCGACTCCGTGCCGCAGTACGCCACGTGGGGCCTGCGTAACCGCGCGAGTATGGTCCGCATTCCGGTCTACAAGCCCGGCAAGCAGCTGTCCACGCGCATCGAGCTGCGCAGTCCCGATCCCATGGCCAATCCGTACCTGGTCAACGCCGTCACGCTGGCGGCTGGTCTGGACGGCATCGAGCGCAAGCTGGAGCTCCCGCCCGAGGCCACGGCCGAGACGCTCAAGCTCACCGACCGTCAGATGGTCGAGGCCGGCTACACGCCGCTGCCGCGCTCGCTCAAAGAGGCGCTCGACGTCTTTGAGGGCTCGCAGTTTATGAAGGATGCCCTCGGCGAGCACATCCACAGCTTCTTCCTCAAAAAGAAGCGCGACGAATGGCATAAGTTTGAGTCCACGATCACCGAGTGGGAGATCAAGCACTACCTGGCGAACTCCTAATCGCGCTGGCTTGTTCCAGTACGATTGAGCTCATTTCCTTGGAGACCGATATGTCCGAAAAGAGTGCCCTGTTCATGGCGCGCACGACGCGCTTCCACGAGTTTGCCCGCAGCCTGACGACCACCCTGGGTGTCGAGGTGAGCCTGGCAACCCCCGATTCGCCGACTGCGGTGCACGATTTTGACCTGCTGATCCTCGATTGCGATGGCATCCGCAGCGACCGCATCGATCAGATTGCCAAGTGGCTTGACGATCGCGGCGGCGTCCCCATGTTGGTGATCGTCGACGACGAAGCGCTCGGCACCCTGCGTCTGCCGAATCACGCGCATGCCGACTTTGTATGTCCCACGGCGACGCCCAACGAGCTCAAGGCTCGTGCGCAGCGCCTGATGGGCGAGGAGGAGACCGTCACCGCCGACGATGTGCTCAACATCGACAACCTCGAGATCAACTTGGCCACCTACCAGGTGACGCTCGATAACGAGCCCATCGACCTGACGCTGATGGAGTACTCGCTGCTGAGCTTTTTGGCGACGCACCCCAACCGCGCCTACAGTCGCGAGGTGCTGCTGCACCGCGTGTGGGGCTTTGAGTACTGCGGCGGCACGCGCACCGTCGACGTGCATATCCGACGCATCCGCTCCAAGGTGGGCCCGCAGATCGCGGCGCACATTACCACCGTCCGCGGCGTGGGCTATCTGTTTAAGGACTAGCTTTTCACCACAAAGGGGACAGGCACCTTTGTGGTGGTTTTGAAGCATGCGTGGGTTCCTTTCGGGTCCGCAACAGAACTTAAGCCTTCCTAAAAGATTGCGTTCTCATACACGTGCACCCGCATATTGGGGTACAACTCAACGTGAACAATGATGGCCCGCCACATGTTTGGCGGGCCTTTGGTTATTTGACGAAAGGATCGCAGCTATGAGCGAGAACGATTCTCAGCGTCCCCAGGACGCGGGCAACGCCGGCGAGACCCAGCAGCAGCCGCGCGTGCAGGTGGAGTCGACGCCTGCCGATGGCAACATTCCCTACGTGCAGGCCTTCGACACGCAGACCGGCAAGCCGCTGGGCGGCCAGCAGGTTGTAAATAAGCACACGGTGGTCAAGACCAAGACCAAAAAGCTGCCAATCTTTATTACAGCGCTCGCTGGTTGTGCGTGCGGCGCCCTGCTGGTCATCGCGCTCATTATGAGTGGCACGCTCGATATCGGCGGAGGCAAGAATGCCGTGACGGCGGGTGCTTCGGGTTCGTCGACGCAAAAGATTACGATTGATTCCGAGGACACCACGCTGGCCGAGGCCGTTTCTGCCAAGGCCCTGCCCTCCGTGGTTTCCATTACCGCCACTTCGAGCGGCAGCCAGAATGGCTCGCTTTCGCAGTCTGCTGACGGGTCGGATAGCTCGGGCAGCGTCGGTTCGGGCGTGGTGCTCGATACCGAGGGCCACATCCTCACCAACAACCACGTGGTTGATGGCTATGATCAGTACGTGGTGACCATGGATGACGGCACCACCTACGAGGCCGAGTTCGTGGGCAACGATGCCTCGAGCGACCTGGCCGTCATCAAGCTCAAGGATGCAGACGCCTCCAAGCTTACGCCGATCGAGATCGGCGATTCCTCCAAGCTCAACGTGGGCGAGTGGGTCATGGCGATCGGCTCGCCGTTCGGCAACGAGCAGTCTGTCTCCACGGGCATTGTGTCGGCGCTGTATCGCTCCACGGCCATGAGCTCTACCAGCGGTAACACCATCTACGCCAACATGATCCAGACCGATGCCGCCATCAACCCGGGCAACTCCGGCGGCGCGCTCGTCAACGACAACGGCGAGCTCGTGGGTATCAACTCGCTCATCGAGAGCTATTCGGGCTCCAGCTCGGGCGTGGGCTTTGCCATTCCCGTTAACTACGCCAAGAACATTGCCGACCAGATCATCGACGGCAAGACGCCGGTTCATCCGTACCTGGGCGCCACGCTTTCGAGCGTCAATGCGCTCAATGCCCGTACCAACAAGCTCAGCACCGATAGCGGCGCCTACGTGGCAAGCGTCGTCGAGGACGGTCCCGCCGCCAAGGCTGGCATCCAAGAGGGCGATGTCATTACCAAGCTGGGCGACGACGAGATTACGAGCGCCGATGGCCTGATCATCGCGCTGCGCAGCCACGAGGTGGGCGAGAAGGTCGAGATTACGCTCATGCGTGGCAAGGACGAGAAGAAGGTCACCGTCGAGCTGGGCTCCGACGAGGAGCTGCAGAACCAGCAGCAGGACGACAGCGCGACCGATACCGGCAACGGCGGTATTACCGACGAGCAGCTGCGCCAGTACCTGGAGGAGCTGTTGGGCCAGCAGGGTCAGGGCTACGGCCAGGGCTACTAACGAGCCGTATCGCACATACCGATGCCAGAGGGGCTGTCCCATCAACGTGGGACAGCCCCTCTTTTCTCATCGATCCGTTGGGGACGGAGGAAAACGGTTCATTTAGAGCTGATAAGAGTATGGTTTGATTGCGCGATCCACCCCGGTCCGTCGGCTGCCGATTCGGTGCGGTTCGAAAGGGCTATTCGGCGCCATGGTGACCGGTGGTACTCTAGTATCCGTTTGAAATCGAGCGAAGGAGTGCCGCTATGGAGCAATCGAGCCTGTTTGGTGACGGCGTGGATATCGATACCGAAACGCCCGCGAACACGGATGCCGCTGCACCGGCCGATGCCCGTGCCCAGGCGGCAGCGCGTGCGGCCGAGCTGCGTCACGAGCTCGATTACCACGCCTATCGCTACTACATGCTCGACGCGCCCGAGATCACGGACGCCGCCTTTGACAAAATGCTCGTTGAGCTGCAGGAAATCGAGGCGACCTACCCCGACCTGGTGACGCCCGACAGCTATACCCAGCGCGTGGGCGGCTACGTGAGCGAGCAGTTTACGCCGGTTACGCACATGGCACGCATGTATTCCATGGACGATGCCATGGACCTGGACGAGCTCGACGCTTGGCTCCAGCGCACCGAGGATGCGCTCGGTGCCGGTAGCGTCACCTATACCTGCGAGCTTAAGATCGACGGTCTGGGCGTGGCGCTTACCTACCAAAACGGCACCTTTGTGCGCGCCGCCACGCGCGGCGACGGCACCACGGGCGAGGACGTGTCGCTCAATGTGCGCACCATCAAGGATGTGCCCATGCACCTGTCCGAGCCGGCGCTCGCCCACATGGGCGCTGACCGCGAGCGCACCATCGAGGTGCGCGGCGAGGTCTATATGCCGGTGGCCAGCTTTGAGAAGGTGGTGGCCCAGCAGGAGCTCAACGAGGAAAAGCCCTTTAAAAATCCCCGGAATGCCGCGGCGGGTTCTCTGCGGCAGAAGAATCCGCGCATTACTGCGACACGGACCTTGGATATCTTTGTATTCAATGTACAGCA
>CALFGH010000065.1 GCA_937958315.1 uncultured Collinsella sp.
ACGCAAAGAAGGCCACTTAATGTGGCCTTCGTCTTGCGCAGGACTGTAGAGCAGGCAACCTTATGCCTCGCCCGCAGTCCCGGACCAACCAGCTTCAAGCCGCAGTTACGACAGCGCAATACCACCGAGCCAGCCCCAGCGCACGCCAGAGCCAGTGCCGTAGAACCCAATGAACGAGTCAAGCGACCTCGACGTGATGGCGCCCTCGTTACTCATAACGATGCCGCCGCCAACGTAGATGCCCACGTGGCCATAGATCAGGCCCGGTATGCCGGTACCGCTATGCGATGAGTCGGCAACAATCATGCCCACCTGCAGCGCCGAGCGGTCGGAGCTATAGCACCAGGCGTTAAACATATCGCACGCGTTACCGCCAAAGTAGCCAACGCCGGCGTTACGGAAGACATTGGTAACCCACGCCGCGCACCAGTTCTGCCCCGGCGATGGCGTGGAGTAGCACGCGTTGACGACGGCCTGCTGCTTGCCCGAGCCGGCATTCTGCTGCGGAGTTCCGGGCGCATACGATCCACCGCCCGAGCTCGAACCACCCGAATAGGAATTGTTCTTGTTCGCGGCGGCCGCGGCAGCGGCGGCCTTCCTGGCAGCCTCCTCAGCCTGGGCGGCAGCGAGAATCTCGGAATCACGCTGAGCCATGAGCTCCTTGACGTCGTCGGAAAGACCGCTCAGCACGGTCTGGACCTCTTGCTGCTTGGCCTGCATGTCCTGCATCTGGGCAGTCTGCTGGTCCTTGAGCTTCTCTAAGTCGGCCTTCTGCGACTCAAGCTCGGTCTTTTGCGCATCGAGCTCTTCCTGGATGGTCTGAATGTCCTCGATGGCGTCGCGGTCGCTCTTGTTGATCTTCTCAACATAGTGCGCATTGGCGACGAGCTCCTCAAACGAGCCCGAGGCGAGCAGCAGCGACAGGATGTTGGTGCCGCCCGACTTATAGCTGGCGGAAACGCGATCGGAAAGATCGCCGCGCTTCTTTTTGAGCTCGGCCTTCTTTTCGTCAATCTGCGCCTGCGTACTGTCAATCTGGCCCTGTACGCCCTCGATATCGTTGAGGGTCTGGGCGTTCTTGTTGGCCAGCGCCGCGTATTCATTTGCGATGCTGTCGAGCTGGGCCTGGACCTCGTCAAGCTGAGCCTGGGCCGCATTGAGCTTGTCGGTGGTTTCCTTGGTGGCCTCCGCAGCATGGGCGCGAGCGGGCAGACCAAAAAGAACGGCTGCAGAAGCTGCGCCGAACAGGGCCTTGAGGGCAGTGCGACGCGAAAGCTCCTGGGAAAGGATGGAATCGCTGTTTGGTGACATATCTACTCCGTTACATGTTTATTTATATGTCGCTCAACTCATACATATTAGCGTACATCCGGCGCATCCCAACGATTTCCACGAACGGCAGCAAACCGTATGGTCGGCGGCTCGTATGCAAACGTCAAGGTCGAGGGTATGCCCACGCCAAACATTTCCATGAGTACGTTAGCATGTTCATCTGCTTTTCCTGCCCTGCACGTTTTGGGTGCCCCTGCCTGCGCTATACTCCCCTGAAGAAGTGTTCCTGATTCGATAGGAGACTACATGTCCAAAGCACTCGACCCCAAAGACACCTGCGTCCTCGTAACCGGTGGCGCCGGCTTTATCGGCTCGCACACCGTCGTTCAGCTGCTCGAGGGCGGCTACCAGGTCGTCATCGTCGATGACCTTTCCAACTCCAGCGCCGTCGCCGTCGACCGCGTCAAGACCATCGTGGGCGAAGAGGCTGCCAAGAACCTCACCTTCTACGAGGCCAACGTGCTCGACCGCGAGGCCATGAACAAGATCTTCGACACCCATCAGATCGACCGCGTCATCCACTTCGCCGGCTTTAAAGCCGTCGGCGAGTCGGTGAGCAAGCCCGTCGAGTACTACCACAACAACATCGAGAACACCCTGGTGCTTATCGACGTCATGCGCAACCATGGCTGCAAGTCCATCATCTTCTCGAGCTCCTCGACCGTCTACGGCGACCCGGACAACCCGCCCGTCACCGAGGAAGACCCCAAGAAGCCCGCAACCAACCCCTATGGCTGGACCAAGTGGATGATCGAGCAGATCCTTATGGACGTTCACACCGCCGACCCCGAGTGGGACGTTGTGCTGCTCCGCTACTTCAACCCCATCGGCGCCCATCCGTCGGGCCTGATCGGCGAGGACCCCAAGGGCATCCCCAACAACCTGGTGCCCTATGTTGCGCAGGTTGCCGTGGGCAAGCTCGAGGCCGTTCAGGTCTTTGGCAACGACTACCCCACACCCGACGGCACCGGTGTGCGCGACTACATCCACGTGTGCGATCTGGCCTCTGGTCACGTTGCCGCCCTTAACTGGATGAACGGCAAGACCGGCGTCGAGATCTTTAACCTGGGCACCGGCACCGGCACCTCGGTACTCGAGGTCGTCGCCGCCTTCTCCAAGGCTTGTGGCAAGGAGCTGCCCTACGTGATCCGCGAGCGCCGTGCCGGCGACATCGCCGCCAACTGGTGCGATGCCTCCAAGGCTGAGCGCATGATGGGCTGGAAGGCTCAGTACGACATCGCGGATATGTGCCGCGATAGCTGGAACTGGCAGAGCCACAACCCCAACGGCTTCGCCGACGCCGAGTAGCAAAAACCTACATACCGCTCTTGCCCCGATCTCACGTTGTGAGGTCGGGGCTTTTTTTCATGGCATGTAACCATTCGCCGAAAATCGACCGACTTTTTTATCTTGCCTGTACATGTTTAAACAACATGTTTTACAATAGGCATATCGAATCAGAACATCGGAGGCGGACTGCACACCCATCGGCAGGCCGACCCCACAACAAGAAGGTTGGTGAGCGCATTCATGGAGCGTGCAAGCGGCGTCCTCATGCCCGTCTCATCTCTGCCCGGACCATACGGAATCGGCGGCTTTGGCTGGAATGCCTACGACTTTGTCGATTTCCTCGCCTCGTGCAAACAACATTACTGGCAGATTCTGCCCCTTACGACGACCAGCTATGGCGATTCGCCCTATCAGTCTTTCTCGGCCCGCGCGGGCAACCCCAACTTTATCGACTTTGCCGAGCTTATCGAGGCAGGGTATCTGGAGCAGCGCGATATCGATGGCGTGTATCTGGGATCCGACCCCAGCAATGTCGACTACGGCGCTATCTTTGGCGGCCGCCGTCAGATTCTCGACCGCGCCGCTGAGCGCTTTGCTGCCGACAAGCCGGCCGATTTTGATGACTTTATCCAGGCCAACGAGGACTGGCTCATCCCCTACTGCGAGTTTATGACCGTCAAAGAGGAGTGCGGGCTCAAGGCCTTTTGGGAGTGGCCCGAGGAGCTCCGCCGCCGCGGCGAGGCATCCAGCAAGGTCTGCGCCGCCCATCCCGAGCGCATGCTCTACCACCAGATGGCGCAGTATTTCTTCGATCGCCAGTGGAGCCGCCTCAAGGCCTATGCCAACGAGCACGACATCCTGATCATCGGCGACCTGCCCATCTACGTCTCGCGCGACTCCGTCGAGATGTGGGCCACGCCCGAGCTCTTTAAGATCGACGCCGCCGGCAATCCCGTGAGCGTCGCCGGCACGCCGCCCGACCAGTTCTCGGCCACCGGCCAGTACTGGGGCAACCCCATCTATGACTGGGATGCTATGGAAACAGACGGCTTCTCCTGGTGGGAAGGCCGCATCCGAGCCGCCCTCGACATGTACGACATCATCCGTCTGGACCACTTCCGCGGTTTCGAGGCATTTTGGGAGGTGCCGTTCTCCTCTCCCGATTCGTCATATGGTACATGGACGCAGGGTCCCGGCCTCAAGTTCTTCAAGACACTCGAGGAAAAGCTCGGCACGCTGCCCATCATCGCCGAGGACCTGGGCTTTCTTACCCCTGGTGTCATCGACATGCGCGACACCACGGGCTTCCCTGGCATGAAGATCCTGCAGTTTGCCTTTGAGGGCACCAACTCGTACTACCTGCCGCACAACTACATTGCCAACACCGTCGCCTACGTCGGAACGCATGACAACGAAACGGCACGCGGCTGGTATGAGGGAACGGCCACCCCGCGTCAGCGCGAGCAGGCGGCCCTGTATACCCACCAGCAGGCAGGCGAGTCCATGGCCGATGCGCTCAACCGCACCATCGCCGCCAGCGTGAGCGATACCTGCATCTACACCATGCAGGACCTGCTCAATCTGGGCAACGAGGCGCGCATTAACACCCCCGCCACCCTGGGCGGTAACTGGACTTGGCGCATGCTCGATGGCGCCATCACCCGCGAACTCGAGCACAAGCTCACCGACTGGACCGAGACCTACTTCCGCATCCCATCGGAAGCCGAAATCGAGCTTCCCCAATAGGAGCCACCGCGCCCGACCCCACCCCACCGTGCGGACGCGACCGCTTTTCCCGCGCGAGGCCACCCCAATCCCCTCGCGCGGGCTTCTTTTGAATTTCTGACATGTCGTCAACTCGCCACAGGAGGAAACATGCCCTGTATCAATCTTGCGGATCTTGCCGAGCAGTCCTTTGGAACTTCGCTCGAGCAACTCGATGACCGCCGCATTTACAAACTGCTGGTCAAGCTCGTGCAGGAGCGCTCCGCCGCCTGCCCGCTCAACAATGGCAAGAAAAAGCTCTACTACATCTCTGCCGAGTTTTTGATCGGCAAGCTGCTCATCAACAATATGATCGACCTCGGCATCTATGACGAGGTTAAGGCCCAGCTCACCGCTGCCGGCCACGACCTCAACAAGATTGAGGAGTTTGAGGTCGAACCGTCGCTCGGCAACGGCGGCCTGGGCCGTCTGGCCGCGTGCTTCCTGGATTCCATCGCCACGTTGGGCCTGACCGGCGACGGCGTGGGCCTCAATTACCATTACGGCCTGTTCCGTCAGCGCTTTGCCGACAACCAGCAAAAGGCCGTCCCCGACGAGTGGCTTAGCGAGCAGGACATCCTGATCGAGGACGACCGCTCCTACACCGTCGAGTTTGGCGATTTTGCCGTCACCTCCAAGCTCGTCAACATCGATGTGCCCGGTTACGGCCAGCCCACCAAGAACCGCCTGCGTCTGTTCGACCTGGCAAGTGTCGACGACGGCCTGGTCCCCGGCAGCTCCATCGACTTCGACAAGACGAAGATCGCCAAGAACCTCACCCTGTTCCTCTATCCGGATGATTCCGATGAGCAGGGCCGTCTGCTTCGCATCTACCAGGAATACTTCATGGTGAGCAACGCCGCCCAGCTCCTGATCGACGAGGCCATCGAGCGCGGCAGCAACCTGCACGATCTGGCCGACTACGCCGTGGTCCAGATCAACGACACGCACCCCACCATGGTCATTCCCGAGCTCATCCGCCTGCTTACCATCGAGCACGACATCGAGTTTGACGAGGCCGTTACCATCGTGCGCTCCATGGTCGCCTACACCAACCACACGATCCTTGCCGAGGCGCTCGAGAAGTGGCCGCTCGCCAGCCTGCAGAAGGTCTCGCCCGCCATCGCCGACATCATCGTCAAGCTCGACGAGGTTGCCAAGGCCGAGCACGACGACCCGAGCGTCGCCATCATCGACGAGCACGACACCGTCCACATGGCCCACATGGACATTCACTTTGGCTTCTCCATCAATGGCGTCGCCGCACTCCACACCAAGATTCTGGAGGACACCGAGCTTCACCCGTTCTACGAGATCTATCCCGAGAAGTTCTCCAACAAGACCAACGGCATCACCTTCCGCCGTTGGATCCATGGCGCCAACCCCGCGCTCGCCAGCCTGCTCGACGATGTGATCGGCACCGATTGGCGCAGCACCGGCGACCTGAGCAAGCTCGCCGAATTCGCTAACGACAAGGATGTTCTTGAGCGCCTGGCCGCCACCAAGGCCGAGGCCAAAACCATCATGCGCCAGTTCATGGCGCTCGAGCAGGGCGTGACCATTCCCTCCAACGCCATCATCGACGTCCAGGTCAAGCGCATCCACGAGTACAAGCGCCAGCAGATGCTCGCGCTCTACATCATCTGGAAGTATCTCGACATCAAGAACGGCAACAGACCTAAGCATCCCGTCACCATCATCTTTGGCGGCAAGGCAGCACCTGCCTACACCATCGCCCAGGACATCATCCATCTGATTCTGACGCTGTCGCAGTGGATCGCCAACGACCCCGACGTGGCCCCCTACCTGCAGGTCGTCATGATCGAGAACTACAACGTCACCGCTGCTGAGCGCGTGATCCCTGCCGCCGATATCTCCGAGCAGATCAGCTTGGCCTCCAAGGAGGCGAGCGGCACCTCCAACATGAAGTTCATGCTCAACGGTGCTTTGACCCTGTGCACGCTTGACGGTGCCAACGTGGAGATTGCCGAGCTCGTGGGCGACGAGAACATCTATACCTTTGGTGCCTCATCCAAGCAGGTCGAGCAGCTCTACGCCGACGGCAGCTATAACGCCGGCGCACTCTACCGCAAGCCCGGCATTAAACTGCTGGTGGACTTCATCACCAACCCCGCCTTTATGGCGACCGGCAACGCCGAGCGCCTGCAGCGTCTGCACGACGACATCAAGGGCAAGGACTGGTTTATGGCCCTGCTCGACATTGAGGAGTACATCCAGACCAAGGAGCGCGTGCTGGCAGACTACGAGGACCAGGACGCTTGGATGCGCAAGGCGCTGATCAACATCGCCAACGCCGGCGCCTTCTCGTCCGACCGTACGATCTCCCAGTACAACGACGAGATTTGGCACCTGAGCTAATTTCGTTTCCTTTACCCATCCTCTTGAAAGCGGAGTCGCAGCAACGCGGCTCCGCTTTTTTGCCCGCGTGTTGCCCGTGGCCCGCCTCGACAAAATCGTCTCAATCTGTAACACCTACTCGGCCAAAACGGCCCTACCCGTTACAGATCAAGACAAAACGGTCCTTTCCCTAGGGTTTATCTCAATCTGTAACATCTAACGTCTGAAATCCGCCCTTACTGTTACAGATCGAGACAAAAGGATAAGCCAGCTAATACAATCTCGATCTGTAACAGGTAGCTGCCGAAATCAGCCTCTCGTGTTACAGATCGAGACGGAAGGACAGGCGGCTCAACTCAATCTCGTTCTGTAACATCTAAACCCAATTCGAACCTCTACCTGTTACAGACCAAGACAAACGACCTGTCAGACTATCCCAACACAAAGAAAGGCTCCCCTCTCGCCTAGTAGACGGGAGGGGAGCCTTATATGTGACCACGGCAAAAGGATGGCAAAGCCGCAGTCGCCCAAAAGGAGGGCCTGATTGGATCGGGCCTAGATAAGGTTCTTGCCAGACACCTTATCGAAGAGATGGGTCGCGTTCTTCTCGAACTTGAACCAGATGGTGTCGCCAGCCTTGAGCGCACCCTTGGCCTCGAGGTCGACGACGGGGATGATCAGGACAAACTGGCCGTCGGGAGCGGTCACGTGGACGTGCTCGGTCGAACCCATGAGCTCGGTGACCTCGATGGTGCCCTGAAGCGCACCCTCCTCGCCCTTTTCGGCAAGCAGAATCTGCTCGGGACGTACGCCGGCCGTGATCTCCTTCACGTCGCCGCCGTCCCAATTAAGGGCGAGCTGAGCGCAGGTCTCGGGGGCCAGCGCGACATTCATGTCGTCGGTCTTGACGGTAAAGCCGTCGCCCGAGCGCACCAGCTGGGCATCGAAGAAGTTCATCTGCGGCACGCCGATGAAGCCGGCGACGAAGATGTTCGCGGGATGGTTGAAGACCTCCTGCGGCGTGGCGATCTGCTGGACAACGCCGTCCTTCATGACCACGATACGGTCGCCGAGAGTCATGGCCTCGGTCTGGTCGTGAGTAACATAGATGAACGTACCCTTGATCTCGTGGCGCAACTTGATGAGCTCGGCACGCATCTGGTTACGAAGCTTGGCATCCAGGTTGGACAGCGGCTCGTCCATCAGGAAGACCTTGGGGTCACGCACGATGGCGCGGCCGATGGCGACGCGCTGGCGCTGGCCGCCCGAGAGCGCCTTAGGCTTGCGGTCGAGGTACTCGGTGATACCCAAGATCTCGGCAGCGGAGCGAACCTTGCGGTCGATCTCGTCTTTGGGGACCTTCTTGAGCTCAAGCGTAAACGCCATGTTCTCGTACACCGTCATGTTGGGGTACAGAGCGTAGCTCTGGAACACCATGGCGATGTCGCGGTCCTTGGGCGCCACGTCGTTGACGCGCTTGCCGTCGATGAGCACGTCGCCCGAGGTAATGTCCTCCAGGCCGGCGACCATGCGCATCGTCGTGGACTTACCGCAGCCAGAGGGACCAACGAGAACGACGAACTCCTGGTCGTGAACGGTGAGGTTGAAGTCCTCTACAGCGAGCACGCCATCCTCGGTAACCTTAAGGTTATGCTTCTTCTCCTCGGTCTTCTTCTTTTTGCCAAAGAAGCCCTTCTTTTTGGACTCGTTGTTGGGATACACCTTCTGAACATGTTTGAGAACGATCTCGGCCATGTCTCTACCTTTCGATACGCGGCGCCGCGCTGAGGAGCGCCGCTAAAACTTGCAAAACAGTTACGGCATCAGCCCTTGACGGCACCTGCCACCACGCCGTCGATGATGTACTTCTGGCAGAGGATGTACATGATGACGATGGGGACAACGACCATCATGATGCAGGCCATCATGGGGCCGAGCTCGACGTGGCCGTAGCCGCCGCGGAAGTACTGGATCAAGATAGGAATGGTCTTGTACTTGGTGGAGTCGAGGGTGAGGTAGGGCAGCAGGTAGTCGTTCCAGACCCACATGGTCTCGAGAATGCCGACCGAAAGATAGGTGGGCTTCATGATGGGAAGGACGATCTTAAAGAACACCTGGACCGGGTTGCAGCCGTCGATCATGGCCGCCTCCTCGATCTCGAGCGGGATGTTCTTTACAAAGCCGGCGAACATAAAGACCGCCAGGCCCGCACCAAAGCCCAGATAGATAAAGCAGATGTTGAACGGCGTGTTAAAGCCAATGCGGTCCGCCAAATTGGACAGCGTAAACATGAGCATCTGGAACGGTACGACCATCGAGAACACGAACAGGTAATAGAAGAAGTTCGAGATCTTGCTGTTGACGCGAACCACGTACCAAGCGCACATGGAGCAGCACACCAAGATCAGCACGACCGACGTGACCGTGATGATGAGCGAGTACATAAATGCCGAGGCAAAGCCCTGCTCGTTAAGGGCGTGCACGTAGTTTGCAAGGCCGTTGAACGTCTCGGGCGTGAGCAGATCGAATGCCGTGGTGGTGCTGATTGCAGTTCCCTTTTTAAAGGAATTGAGCGCAATCATGAACACGGGGTAGATCCACGCGAGCGACAGGATCGTAAAGAAAATCGAGAGCGCGCGGTTGATAACCTTATCGCGTTTCATTACTGCTGCACCTCCTTGGACCTCGTGGCCTTAAGCTGAATCATGGAGATGGCTACGACCAGGATGCAGAAGATAACCGCCTTGGCCTGACCGATGCCCTGCCACGCGATACCGGCACGCGAGTAGAACGTGTTGTAGATGTTCAGGGCGAGCATCTCGGTGGAGTGCGCGGGGGCGCCGCCGGTAAGGGCGAGGTTCTGGTCGAACAGCTTAAAGCCGTTGGTGATGGACAGGAACAGGCAGATGGTGATGGTCGGCATCAGGTTAGGGATCTTAACCTTCCAAAACGTCTGCCATGCCGTGGCACCGTCGACCTTGGCAGCCTCGATGTAGTCGGACGGAATGGACTGCAGACCAGCGATGTAGATGATCATCATGTAGCCGACCTGCTGCCACAGGGTCAGGATGATAAGGCCCCAGAAGCCAGCAGCAGAGTTGAGGGCGATGAGCTGGGCGCCGATGTTGGAGAGCAGGCAGTTGATCAAGATCTGCCAGATGTAGCCCAGCACGATGCCGCCGATCAGGTTCGGCATAAAGAAGATCGTACGGAAGATGTTGGTGCCCTTGAGCGCCTTGCGGGTGAGCGCCTGCGCGATGGCGAGGGCAATCACGTTGATGAGCACCGTCGACAGGAAGGCAAACGCCACCGTAAAGAAGAACGACGTGGCAAACTGCGGATCGGACAATGCGCGCACGTAGTTCTCGATACCGACAAAGTGCGCGTTGTTGATGGTAATAAACTGGCAGAACGAGAGATAGAAGCCCTGGATAAAGGGGATCACGAACCCGATCATAAACGCCAGGCACGTGGGCAGCATAAAGAGCGGCCACCAGCGCTTGAGTGCTTTGCCCATAAAAGGGTCCTTTCAATATGCAGGGGGCGGGCAAACCAACGTCTGCCCGCCCCCTGTCGCTAATCAGATAGCTTGGGCAGCAACTGCTTACTCGGAAGCAGCCTTCTCGGTCTTCCAGCCATCGACGAAGGCGTTCTTGACGCCGTCCCACTTGGTGTTGTCGGCAGCATAAGCAATGAGAGCCTGCTTGAGGTTCTTCTTCCACTCCTCAGAGGGGATGTAGACGAAGTCCCAAGCGACGGTCTTCTTGCCGTCCTTGGCCATGGCAACGGCCTGCTGCGAGAAGACGTTGGTGGTCTCCTTGGCGCTCTTGAACGGAGCGGTCAGACCCATCTTGTCGGCGATGATGCTGGTCGGGGTGTCAGCGGTGACGCACCAGTACATGAAGTCCTCGGTGGCCTTCTGAGCATCCTCGGAAGCCTGGGAGCTCACGCACCAGTAGTTCTCGCCGCCGGAGCACAGGCCCTGGTTCTCCTCGCCGTCGACGCCGATGTAGATCGGCAGCATGCCGAGCTGGTCGTCGGTCATACCGGCCTTGGTGAGGTCAGCGTATGCCCAAGAGCCGTTCTGATAGAAGACGGCCTTGCCGGTTGCGAACTCGTTGGTGGCGTCGTCGCCGGTCTTGGAGGCAAGCTGCGAAGGATCGCAGGTGGAGTCGGTGATGTACAGGTCGAAAATCTGCTTGAAGTTGTCGAGATACTCGCCCTTGATCTCGTCGTCCTCCTGGTTGTGCTCCTTCTCG
This sequence comes from uncultured Collinsella sp., assembly GCA_937958315.1. Classification (GTDB taxonomy): domain Bacteria; phylum Actinomycetota; class Coriobacteriia; order Coriobacteriales; family Coriobacteriaceae; genus Collinsella. The sequence goes on from CALFGH010000065.1 coordinate 11,004, forward strand.
AACTCGTAGTAGAGCGGGAGGTTGGCGAGGTGGGTGGTGTAGCGCCAGCTGGAGGAGTCATCCATGCCGGCAGAAGTGAAGGCACCCTCAACGCCAAGCTCGTCCTTGCGGGCCTGGATGTCGTCAGCACAAGCCTTCAGCTTGTCGAAGGAGTTGATGTCCTCGGCCTTGTAGCCAGCCTTCTCGAGCAGCTGCTTGTTGTAGATGATGCCGTAGCTCTCCTGGACCCAGTCGATACCCAGATCCTTGCCATCGGACTGCAGAGCCAGGGAGTCGTCAATGAGCTCACCGCGGAGCTTGGTATCGGACAGGTCGGCGCAGTAATCCTTCCAGTTCTTAAGACCGGTGGGGCCGTTGACCTGGAACAGGGTCGGAGCGGAGCTCTTGGACATCTCGGACTTGAGCTTCTCCTCGTAGGTGTTGGAGGCGGCGGTCACGATCTTGACCTCGACGCCCTTCTCCTCCTTGTACGCCTTGGCGATCTCCTTCCACTCCTTGTCGACCTCGGGCTTAAATTGGAGGAAGTAGACCTCGGCAGCGTCACCAGAAGCAGAGGAGCCGGAGCCGGCGGAGCCACCGCAGCCCACGAGACCCAGACCAAGAACCGCAGCCGCGGAACCAGCAAAGCCCAGGAACTGCCTTCTGCTCATTTCGTTCTTCATTACAATCCACCCTTTCACACCGTGGCGGCACCCTTTGCCGCCGCCTTCGGAGATTGGCTCGGGGACTTTGCCCCTTTTGCTGATTTGAACGATACGCTATTTTGAAAGTTGTTTGAACAAGTATTACTAGAGCGGTAGAAAACCTTCGGTGAACGGTAATTTCAACTTGATACTTGACAAGTTTTGTATAAACAATTATTTGTTATCGAATGCAGCGAAAACGCCCGGTCAAGCCGATGCATCGTCGGTTTGACCGGGCGTTTTCGCTTTGAGGGCATGAGTCTCGTCAGGCTGCGAGCTAGCCGGCTATCGCTTGGAGTTGACGCGGTAGTGGAAGATCTCGGGATGCGTGCGGGCATGCGTGACCTCGAACAAGATGCCGTCCGAGGTGTACGACTGGCTCTCCATGACGGCAACACAGTTGTATTTGCCAAGGTCAAGATAGCTGCAGTCCTCATCGTTGGCAAGCTCGACGCTCACTGTACGGCGACTCGCCATCACCTTGACGCCGCGTTTATGCTCCAGATAGTCGTAAATCGACTTTGCGGCGATCTCGGGCGTCAGGCCCTTGGCGATCGACTCCAAAAAGTAACCATGGTCTACTTGGCGCGCATTGCCGTTAAGGCTTCGGACACGCACCACGCGAATCAACTCCTCGCCCACCTTAAAGCCCAGGCGACGAGAGAGTTGCTCGGTGCAAATCAAATGCTCAAAAGACTTGACCTCGGTCGATGCGACGGCATTGTTGCGCTTTGCAAATTCGCCAAACGACTCGACTTCCTCGAGTGCGCCCAGCATGTCGGTTTCGCCCTTGAGCCAAATAACGCGCACGCCCTTGCCGTGTATGGGCTGCACAAACATCTGGTCGGCCAGCATGCTCAAGGCGCGTCGAACGGTATTGCGCGTGCAGCCAAACTCCGCGGTCAGCTCGGCTTCGGTTGGCAGCATCTCCTGAAACGCATAGGTCCCGTTAATGATGCGCGAGCGTATTTCTCGGTAGATTCCTTCGTATATCGCTTTTGGCATGACTTCACCTCTAATGAATATATATGGCTAGGCAGCATAGCATTTCTTAAAGTTGTTTAAACCGATTATCGGCAAAGCGACAGGATTTAACCGTTGACGGTTTCTGTCGCGCCCAAACCGGTTTCGCTCAAAACTGCCGGTACGACAATCGTCTGGTCCTCTACAATGAATCCATTGTTTAAACGTTTCACCACGCGCAACGCGCCTCGATATACGGGAGGCAGAACATGCTGCAAAAAATCCAACGCTTTGGCGGGGCAATGTTCGCGCCCGCCATGTTGTTTTCCATATCGGGCCTTATGGTCGGCGTCTCCGCCCTCGCAACGTCTGCGGATATCGTCGGCGACCTCGCCGTATACGGAACCCCTTGGTACGTTTTTTGGACTATCATTCAGCGCGGCTCGTGGACGGTCTTTAAGCGACTTCCGCTCCTTTTTGCCGTAGCGCTGCCCATCGGCCTTGCCCAAAAGCAACCGGCACGTTGTTGCCTCGAGGCGCTCGTGGCTTATTTTGCCTATTGCTTCTTTTTGAGCGAGATCATCAAGCTAAGCGGAGACAACCTTGGACTTAAGTACCCGTCGTCTTTGACCCCCGCTAGCGGCATTACCATCATCGACGGCATCAAGACGCTCGACACCGGCATTATCGGCCCGCTAGCGGTATCGGCAACCGTCGTCGCCATCCATGACCGCTTCTACGATGCCAAGGTCCCCGATTGGCTCGGCACCTTCTCGGGTTCCTCGCTGGTCTACCTCATCAGCTTTTTTGCCGTGTTCGCCCTTGCCGCCATCTCGGCCGCCATCGTGCCCTTCGTATACGCAGCGACCGAAACGCTGCGCCACGCACTTGTGGGCGTCGGCCCCCTCGGCGTGGGTATCTTTGCGTTTTTGGAGCGAGCACTCGAGCCCATGGGGCTGCACCACCTGCTCTACATGCCTATCTACTACGACAATTTAGTTATTAACGACGGTATCTACGCCACGTGGACCAATTTGCTCCCCATTCTCTCCCATAGCACGCGCCCCCTCAATGAGCTTGCGCCGTGGGCTGGTTTCACCGCCACCGGCTGGGTCAAGCTCTTTGGCCTTCCTGCCATCGCCGTTGCGTTCTACACCACCGCCAAGCCCGAACGCCGCGCTGGCCTCAAGGCCATCCTTCTGCCCGCCATCGTCGCTTCGGCGGTCTGCGGCGTCACCGAGCCGCTCGAGTTTCTCTTTATGTTCACCTATCCCGGGCTCTTTTTGCTCTATGCCGCCCTATCTTCCTGCCTCGCCATGGCTATGAACTTCTTTGGCGTCGTTGGCATCTTCTCGGGCGGCTTTATGGAAATGGCTGCCTTCAACTTTATCCCGCTCATGCGGGCGCATGCCGGCTCCTACCTTTTGGCACTCGGAATCGGACTCATCTTTAGCGTCATCTTCTTTCTGAGCTTTCGAGGTCTTATCCTGACCTTTGACCTTAAAACCCCGGGACGCGAGGACCATATCGCCAGCAACGCGGCGCTCTCACGCTTGACGGGAAACGACGTTGACGAAAAGCGCTCATCCAAAACCGGCGCTTCCGGCAACCAAGCCTCACAAGATCATCTCCTCGCCGAGCAGGTTGTGACGCTTCTGGGCGGCGTCTCCAACATTGCGGGCGCAACCAACTGCGCCACGCGTCTGCGCGTCGAAGTCGTGGATCCCTCCATCGTCGCGGACAATGCGACCTTTGTCGCAGCGGGTGCCAAAGGCCTCATCGTCACCGGCAAGACCGCTCAGGTAATCATCGGCATCTCGGTACCCCGCGTCAAAGAACACTTTGATCAGATTATGGGACTCGAACCGGGTTTTGCATTCGCCGCCTCGCCTTTTCATGCCGGCGATGGCGCCAAAAAGTATGGCAATGTCTGCTTCTTCGACATCGACGGTACGCTCGCCTGGCAAGATCCCAAACTTGCCCAAGAGCTCCCCGAGGGCGAGCGAGATCTTTCCCCCTATCCCAACGAGACGGTTGCACAGGCAATTCGCACGTTTGTCGCCAACGGCAACAAAGCTTTTATCTGTACGGGGCGCACCCTCAGCTGCATCCATCCCAAGCTGCTCGAACTGCCGTGGGCAGGCGTCGTGTGCCTCGCGGGCGGTTACGCCGAACTCGAGGGGCGCGTCGTGCGAAACGCTGCCATAAGCCCCGGCATGTTACAGCGCCTCGCCCCCTATCTCGAGCAATCGGGCGAGGTCATTCGCTTTGAGGGCATCGATCGCGTCGTGCGCATGAGTGCAGATGCCCCCGAGACGTACGGATACGCACGCACCGTGGGCGACGCCGTCACGCAACTTGAGCACTACAACGCCTATAAAATTCTTATGTCCACACCACTTGCCAACCGCATCGCCCAAGATGAAGAGCTTGGACCTCTGCTCTGCCTCAACGAGCTCGAGCTCGAGGTCACAGAAATCTCGCCGCGCGAGTGCACCAAACGGGCCGGAATCAAGGCTGTGCTTGACGCCCTGGGACCAGACCACGGCACCGTATATGGCATTGGCGACGCGAGCAACGACATCGCCCTCATGGAGGCGGTCGATGTTGGCATCGCCATGGGCAACGCGCCGGACTTCCTCAAGGAAAAGGCCGACTACGTAACCGACAGCTTCGACCACGACGGCGTCGTCACCGCGCTCGAACACTTTGGGCTTATCTAGCCGAGCCCCTTGCCGCGTTTGCGACCGCAAGACTCAATCGTCTTCAACCGCCGCGCTCGACGCCCCAATGTGGCAATATGTAGTCTGCATAATGCAACGGTGCAACCTAAGAAAGAATGCGAGAACCCGTGTCCAGTCCGTTTACCAGCTTTTTAGCCCAGCA
>CALFGH010000066.1 GCA_937958315.1 uncultured Collinsella sp.
CGGGAGGCGCGTGTCTTTGGGATGAGAGGGAGCCGCGGTTGATGGGGCACTGCACACCGATTGGTTTACTTTGGACTGCGTCGGACTCGTTATTCTCCGAGCCCCTCTCCCCTTTCCGCTGGTTCGCGCTACTGAGGACCTGTTAGGATTCCGAGGTTGAATCCGTCGTCTCGTCCCGCCCCAGCATCGACCTTAGCTTCTCGAAGCTTTCCTCGCTCAGGCAATGCTCCATGTGGCAGCCCTCTTGCGAGGCAACCTCGGGCGCAACGCCTGCGTCCTCTAGCAGCCTCACAAAAAAGCAATGGCGCTCCCACATTTGGCGGGCAACCTCAAGACCGCGTTCCGTCAAATGTACATCGCGTTTGCCCATCTCCACGTAACCGGTGCTCTCCAGGGCCGCCATGGCTTTAGAGACGCTCGCCTTGGTTACGCCCAGGTATTCGGCGACGTCGATCGATCGAACGATGCCCTGGCGCTCCGAGAGCACATAAATAGATTCGAGATAGTCTTCTCCGGATTCACGCAGGGCCATGGGCCGCCTTTCGCGATGGCTTCTAGTTAGCCTTTGGATACTTTTGTCTGATTTACTTTACCGCAAAAGTTGCCCATGTCTTACTGTGTTGTTTAAAAAGTTAACCGTGTTTCACAAAATACGCGGGGTCAGCAAGGCGACACGGCACGCATCGCACAAGGAGTGTCCCCAACTGCCGGCGGAAAAGGAACGTCCCCAAATGCCGAATTCGCAGCTACAGCAGGCCAAAGTGCTTCGCGGCGTTGTAGATCCCGTCGTCGTCCACGGCGCTCGTCACATAGGTCGCCGCAGCCTTCACCGTGTCTTGCGCGTTGCCCATGGCCACGCTCGTGCCCACGGCGGAAAACATCGACAGGTCGTTCTCGCCGTCGCCAAAGGCAATCGCCTCGCTCGCGTCGATGCCCAGGCGCTCCAGCGTCGCCGCCACGCCCAGGTCCTTGCCGCCGTTGGCCGGAATAATGTCGCAGAACAGGTCGCACCAGCGCGTGGTTGTAGAATGCGACAGGACATCGGTAACTATGCCCTGGTCGGCCGGGTCCACAAAGGCGCAGAACTGGTAAACCGGCGCATCGAAAGCATGCTCAAAAGGCTCCTCGTGATACGAGATTCCGGCATTGTCGGCAGCCGTCACCACGCGCTCGGACAGGCGGTTCACAAACGAGTTCTCGCCCTGCATGCACAGCGAGTCGTAGCGCCCCTGCGCCACCTGGTCCACAATCACCGCAACGTCGTCCGGATCGATCGGGCAGCTGCGATAAACGCCCTTGGCATCAAAACAGTGCTGGCCCGAAAGCGTAATGTACGCATCCCATCCCAAGTCGAACAACCAATCCGGCATCTGGTAGGTCGGGCGGCCCGTGGCGATCACGCACGCAATCCCCTGCTCGCGAAAGCTGTCGAGTACCTGCTGCGCCGACGCCGGAATCTGATGGGTCTTAAAGCTCAGCAGCGTGCCGTCGATATCGAAAAACGCGGCCTTAATCATCCTCGCCTACTCCTCGCCCTCGAGCTTCTCGCTCGCCTCGAGCCACGCCATCTCCAACTCGTCCATGGCGGCGTGGGCCTCGTTGATCTTTGCCTGCTGCTCGCCGAGCGCCGTGTAGTTGGTGGGGTCGACCTGTGCCATCGCGGCCTCGGCCTCCTCCACGCGAGCGCGCTGCGTCTCCATTCTGCGCTCGAGCGAGCTCACCTCGCGGCGGAGCTTCTGGCGTTCGGCGTTGGAAAGGCCATTGGGCTGGCCACTCGATTTGGGCTTTTCGGCCGCAGCCGCCGCGGCACCGGTGTCAAACGTGCCGGTCTTG
>CALFGH010000067.1 GCA_937958315.1 uncultured Collinsella sp.
GAGCGGCAATCTGCCTTTCAACTTCGGCGGCATGACCAGAAGGTCAATGCCGCCTCGTTTCAAGGCACCTTGCTCGCTCTGGCGGGTTTTCGCTGTCGATACCAAAACATCGGCGTTGTCGAAGTAGTCATTGGGGACGTTCTTAAACGACTACATAGCATGAGAGTGGATAATCTCCCGGTTTGAGCCTGCATTCAAGCTCAAAGTGGGAGATTATCCACTCTCGTTTCGTTCGTTGCTTTCGATGTTTACATTAGTAGGAACAGTTCGTGGAGGCGGGTGTCTTCATCGAGTTCGGGGTGGAAGGTTACGCCGAACTGGTTGCCCTGGCGGGCGGCGACGATACGGCCGTCGACTTCGGCTAGGGCCTTGGTATTGCCGTGCACCTCGACGATGCGGGGCGCACGGATAAATGTTAATGGCACTTCACCGTCGATGCCGTCTACCTGCCCCTTGGTGTGAAAGCTGCCGAGCTGTCTGCCATAGGCATTACGCTCAACGAGTACATCCATGGTTGCCAGGCGCGGCGTCCCCTTATCGTCGTGGGCGGCAAGGTCGCGCGCCAGCAGAATCAAGCCGGCGCAAGTTCCCAATACAGGCATGCCTTCAACAATGCGGGTGCGAAGCCCCTCGAGCATACCGAGTTCGGCAAGTAGCTTGCCCTGAACGGTGGACTCGCCGCCGGGGAGGACCAGGCGGTCAAAGTTCTGCTGCAAATCGGCCGCCTGCCTCAGCTCAATACAGTGTACGCCCAGCTGGGATAGTCTTGCCTCGTGCTCGGCAAAAGCGCCTTGGACCGCCAGCACGGCGACCGTCTGGTCTACATAATCGCTCATATGCGACCCTTTCTGCCGGACTAGCGCCCGCGCTCCTCCATGATAATCTCGATCTCGTCGGCGTTGATGCCCACCATGGCCTCGCCCAGGTCCTCCGAAAGCTCGGCGATGAGTTTGGCATCGGTGAAGTTTGCCACGGCCTTGACGATGGCGGCGGCGCGCTTAGCGGGGTCGCCGCTCTTAAAGATACCCGAGCCGACAAAGACGCCCTCGGCACCCAGCTGCATCATCAGCGCGGCGTCGGCGGGGGTCGCTACGCCGCCGGCGGCAAAGTTCACGACGGGAAGCTTGCCCGTGGCATGGACCTCGCGGACCAGTTCGACCGGAACCTGCAGCTGTTTGGCTGCCTCAAAGAGCTCATCATCGCGCAGGGCGACAACGTCACGGATCTGCTTTTGGATCTTACGCATGTGGCGTACGGCTTGGACGACGTCGCCCGTGCCCGGCTCGCCCTTGGTACGAATCATCGTGGCGCCTTCGGTAACACGGCGCAGCGCCTCGCCCAGATCGCGGGCACCGCAGACAAACGGCACGTCAAACTGGGTCTTGTCGATGTGATAGACGTCATCGGCGGGGGAGAGAACCTCGGACTCGTCGATGTAATCGATCTCGATGGCCTGAAGGACCTGCGCCTCAACAATGTGGCCGATGCGGCACTTGGCCATAACGGGGATGGAGACGGCCTCCTGGATGCCCTTGATCATCTTGGGGTCGCTCATGCGCGAGACGCCGCCTGCGGCACGGATATCGGCCGGGATGCGCTCGAGTGCCATAACGGCGCAGGCGCCCGCTTCTTCGGCGATGCGTGCCTGCTCGGGCGTGGTGACGTCCATGATGACGCCGCCCTTGAGCATCTGCGCGAGCTCGCGATTAAGTTTGACGCGATCGGCCTTGCTGGTCTGTTCTGCCATGGTTGCTCCCTTTGTTGGCATGTGCATTGCTTGACGGAACATCCTATCGGTGAGCTGGGTATGGCGAAATACTCAGTTTTCGAGATAATAACAAGGTCAGACTAATACCAGATTGAATGACTTAATAAGGTCAGGTGATATGATCATGCTTGACTACAATTTGGAAAAACGCGGCGAGGCATCGCTCTATGAGTATGTTTACCAGCAAATTCGAGATGATATCGTAGCTGGACGTATTGGGGCGGGGGAGCATCTTCCGTCTAAGCGCGCCTTTGCCAGTCATCTGGGAATCAGTGTCATTACCATCGAGAATGCATATAGCCAGTTGCTTGCCGAGGGCTATATTTGCTCAATGCCGCGTCGCGGTTACTACGCTTGTGAGCTTCCGGATGCACCGGTTTTGCCTTTGGCTGCGGAGGGTGTCGAGCGAGATGCCGTCTCTGTGGGCCCCAGCGCGCATGATGTCAACGGACAGGTCGAGCGATTCGATGCACTTTCTCCTTACGCTTTGGAGGCGGCGCGGCTTTGGCAAAGCGCGCTACGGGCGACGCTGACGTCCGAAGACGAACGCGAAATCTTTTCGCCCGCACCGGCACAGGGCACCGCTCGGCTAAGACGCGCAATCGCTCACCATCTGCGTGGGACGAGGGGTATGAATGTCGATCCTAATAACATTGTTATCGGTGCGGGCGCCCAGCTGCTCGATACCATGTTGGTTCAGTTGCTTGGAGCCGACAAGGTGTATGCCGTTGAGGACCCGGGCTATTTGCGTCTGACGCGCATCTATCAGGCTATGGGCTGCAAAGTTCGACATATCCCGTTGGATGATGACGGCGTGGACCTGAGCGTTCTGCAGAAAACTGGGACCGATGTCCTTCACCTTATGCCGTCCCATCAGTATCCCACCGGTCTTGTGACGAGCATTGCGCGTCGCTATGCGCTGCTGAGCTGGGCTGCCGAGCGACCAGGTCGATATCTCATCGAAGATGACTTTGATTGTGAGTTTCGCCTTGCCGGCAAGCCGATTCCCGCGCTCGCATCGATCGATGCCGCCCAGTCGGTTATCTACACCAATACGTTTTCGAAGAGCCTGTCATCGGCGTTGCGCCTAGCGTACATGGTGCTGCCCGATGAGCTAATGGAGCGGTTTAGGCGCAACCTTGGTTTTTACGCCTCGTCGGTGAGTTCTGTTGACCAGGTCGCTTTGGCTCGTTTGCTGGAATCGGGTGATTACGAGCGACATGTGAACCGCGTGCGCGTGCGTGCTCGCGAGGCGCGTGATGGCCTGATGGCGCTTGTGCGGAAGGCGTTTCCGGCAGGGGATGTCTCGATCGAGCATGCAGACGCGGGCCTTTACTGCACTGTGGTTGCGGAGCGCGGAACGGGTGGAAGCTCTTTTGTGCGGGCCCTCACGCGCTCGGGTATTCCGTTTATCGATATCAGTGACTGTTATTGGTGTGCCGATGGTGCATTTGTCCCTGAAAACTCGACTCAAATTCTTGTCCAGTATGACGGCCTGAGTCCGGAAGTGCTAACTACCTTGGAATTGCAGCTAATGGGGGCGCTCTGCAATCTAAGTGAGTAGACTTTTAGCACTTTGGCGACCAGGCCGTTTTGAAACAAGCTATCTACTTGCGACTTTATAAAGCAGTACGGATGGTCTGCTCGGCAAGTTCCAAAAAGTCTACTCACTTGCCGCGCAAAGTTCCCGCATGAGAAAAAATGGGGTTTTCAACAGGGCTTCGTCCAGCTTTTGGCAAGCTTTTGGCCAGTTGGGGAGGGCTGTTGAAAACTTAACAGTCCGTTCGGTGCCATTTTTGGTGCGTTCGCCCCAATGCGAGACAGGCTGGGTTGAAATTCGTGTTTTCCTGTGCCTATGAAGGATTTACTTTGTGACATATCGGCTTTTAGATACTGGCGTTTGCCCCCTCAAGTCCGCGCTTTGTGTCCGCCGCTTCCGCGACCGGAAGAAGACCGGCAGCGATATGACCTCGCCCGTAACCCGACGGCTGCGGTTGCACTCGGCTTTCCGTTGTATACATTGGTTCGGACGAGAAGCAAACGGACATGCTCTGCCAGCATTAGGCAGCGGCTGTTTCTGGGCGAGCTTCCCAGGGAATCCGTGCTGGAAACGGAGCATGGATTTTTGATTACGTCTCCTCTACTGACGGCATTCATCATGTCGCGGCATCTGACGGATCTTCAGCTTCTTTTTGTGTTGGCGGAGATGTGCGGCCTGTTTGCGGTGTGTGCCCTGCCGGCGGCACTTGAGGCGGAGCTTTCGCGCGCAATTGATTCGGGCGCGATTTCGACAACGTTCGGTTGGGTGCGCTGCCCGTCCGAGGACGGCACCGCCTCAAATTTATGGCGTCGAGACGCTTTGGTTTTGGGCGGAGACCTTGACCGTTTTTGTTCAGATGTTTGCGGGATGCGTTACGGCAATAGATTTATGGCGGTATCGCAACTCGTTCCATTGGGTGCCGCGTCGCCTTTTGAGGTCGAGGCGTATTTGCTACTTGCACTGCCGCGATCCCTGGGAGGCGAAGGTTTTTGCGGCATAGAGCTTAATGTTGAAGTGACGTTAAGCACAAGTGCCCGAGCGATTGTGGGAAAGTCCCGTGTATATATCGACCTACTTCTTTCTTCACCGGACGGTAAGCGACAGGTGGCCATTGAATGTCAGGGAAAGGCCTCGCACGGACGCGCAGGGGATGGCTTGCGTGACGCTGACCGCATGACAGCCCTTCAGGCCATGGGCTACGATGTACTTCTCCTGACACACAGACAGATATCCGATGAGGATAGATTCCGCGCGATCGTTAAGGCCATATGCAGGATGCTCGATGCTGAATATCGTGATAAAAGCTCGGATGAGCAAAGGGCTGAGACATTACTCCGGTCTGAACTATTCGTTGACTGGACAAAATTGGGAGTAATTGACGGAAAGATGCCCGTTAGACACAAAACAGCTCGATCGTGGACGGCTGCGGTTCTAAGTGAGTAGGCTTTTGGCACTTTGGAGACCAGGCCGTTTTGCAACAAGGCATTTACCTGCGGCTTTATAAAGTGATATGGATGGCCTGCTCGGCAAGTTTCGAAAAGTCTACTCACTTAGTTTTTGACGAGAGACCGGTGCCGAAGATAGCTCTATTTCAGGGCGTTAACGAGTCCTCGAGACACAAAAAGGCCCGAACCAATACGGTCCGGGCCTCATCGAGCTAGAGGTTATGTCTCAAGCGGTTGGCTTAGCCAAAGTAGCGCTTCAGCAGGCCGGCGAAAGCCTTGCCGTGGCGAGCCTCGTCGCGAGCCATCTCGTGCACGGTGTCGTGGATGGCATCGAGACCAGCGACCTTGGCGCGCTTGGCAAGATCGGTCTTGCCGGCGGTGGCGCCGTTCTCGGCCTCAACGCGCATCTCGAGGTTCTTCTTGGTGGAGTCGGTCACGACCTCGCCCAGGAGCTCAGCGAACTTGGCGGCGTGCTCGGCCTCCTCGTGGGCAGCCTTCTCCCAGTACAGGCCGATCTCGGGGTAGCCCTCGCGATGAGCGACGCGAGCCATGGCCAGGTACATACCGACCTCAGAGCACTCGCCCTCAAAGTTGGCGCGCAGGTCGGCAACGATGTCCTCGGAGACGCCCTCCATCTTGGCGACGCCCACGACGTGCTCGGCAGCCCACTCGAGCTGGCCCTCCTCCTGCTTCAGGAAACGAGAACCGGGAACGCCGCACTGGGGGCACTTGAAGTCCTCGGGCAGCTGGTCGCCGTCGAACTCTTCCACATAACCGCAAACGGGGCAAACAAACTTCATGATTCGATCCTTTCGATCGATGGCGATGGGGCGCTTGTCCGGTCCCGTAAGGGCCCTCTCCGGACGTGCGTCTTGACGAGTTCTATTATCCATAAATGCAACCAAATGTGAAGCCTATTAGGAATGATTTTTAATAAAACAATTTTGAGATATGAAGATGTTGATTGATTAACGATTGGCAGGTTGTCTTTGACCGCCGCTGAGTACAATCGGTCGAGCAAATGTTGACCAATCAACAAATGAAGGAGTTTCCTTTATGCATCTAGCCCGCCGCGCCTGGTGCCGAACGTATCAAACGGCTTTTCGCATCGCATTGCCGGTGCTGCCCTATACCGAGCCACGCATTTTGGAGCACGCTGAGGATGTGCTCGCAGTGCTTCAAAAGCGCTCGATTCAGAAGGTTCTTATCGTGACAGACCCTGGTATTGCACGTTTGGGGCTCACGGCATCGCTCGAGCGTGCGCTTACGGCTCAGGGGATTGGCGTTACGGTCTATGCCGAAACGCGTATGAACCCCACGGTCTCGAATGTGGAGGAAGCGGCGGCGCTGTATCGCGAGAGCGACTGCCGGGCCATTATCGGCTTTGGTGGCGGTTCGGCCATGGACTGCGCCAAGGGTGTGGGGGCGCGCATTGCGCAGCCAAACAAGCCCATCAACAAGATGCGCGGCCTACTGCGGATTCATCATCGCCTGCCGCTGCTCATTGCCGTTCCCACCACGGCAGGCACGGGAAGCGAGGTCACGCTTGCAGCGGTAATTACCGATGGCGAGACGCACTACAAGTACCCCATTAACGACTTTGTGCTTATCCCGCGCTTTGCGGTGCATGACCCCGAGTTTACGCGCGGTCTGCCCGCCTCCATTACGGGGCAGACGGGTATGGATGCCCTGACGCATGCTGTCGAGGCCTTTATCGGGCGAAGCACCACACCCTATACGCGTAAGATGGCGCGTCAGGCGGTCCAGCTCATCCATGATAATTTGCTCGAGGCCTATGAGCATGGCGATAACATGCGTGCGCGCCGCAATATGCTTTCGGCGGCGTATAAGGCGGGTGTTGCCTTTACGCGCTCCTATGTTGGATACGTTCACGCCATCGCACACAGCTTGGGTGGGCGTTACGGGATTCCGCACGGCTTGGCCAACGCTATCATCCTGCCGCATATGCTTCGCGCCTATGGCGAAGCTGCTGCTCCTAAGCTCGCCGATCTTGCCCGCATGGCCGGTATCGCGCCGGCTACCGCGCAGGACAGTCTTGCGGCCGAGGCCTTTATCGATTGGGTCGACCGCATGAACGAGGCCCTGGGAATCCCCAAATACGTCTCGGGTATTCGCCGCTCCGATATTCCGCAAATGGCGGCCCATGCCGATGCCGAGGCCAATCCGCTATACCCCGTTCCACTTTTGATGGACCGCCTGGAGCTCGAGCATATGTACGAAGTTGTTGCAGGTGGTATGTTTGAGGACGAGAACTAGGAGGGTCCATGAACACCGGGGAAATTGCGCGCATCGTCGGCGATCAGCGCGCCTACTTTAAGACGCACGCCACGTTTGATGTCGATGCTCGACGTCGCGCGCTCGCGAGCTTACGCGATGCGGTGCGGGCCCACGAGGCCGATATTGCCCATGCGCTCAAGACCGATTTGGGTAAGTCGCATGACGAGGCCTACATGTGCGAGATTGGCACGTCGCTTTCCGAGATTCGCCATCAGATTGCGCATGTGGCTCGATGGAGTCGTCCGCGCCTGCGTCCGTGCGACCTCGCTAACGCCGTGAGCGTGTGCAAAACGCAAGCCGTGCCCTATGGTGTCACGCTCATCATGGCGCCCTGGAACTATCCGTTTTTGCTGACGCTCGAGCCGCTCGCTGGCGCCCTTGCCGCGGGCAATACTGTGGTCATCAAGCCGAGCGCCTATGCTCCGGCATCGAGCGCGGTGCTCAGGCAAATCTGTGAAGAGGCATTTGATTCGCGCCTGGTGACGGTTGTCGAGGGCGGGCGCGCCGAAAACGAAGCGCTGCTCGATGAGCACTGGGACAAGATCTTCTTTACCGGTAGCGTTCCGGTCGGCAAACTCGTCATGGAGCGCGCAAGTAAAAACCTTACGCCTGTGACGCTTGAGCTGGGCGGAAAGAGCCCCTGCATCGTGGATGCGACGGCAAACTTGAAGGTCGCGGCACGGCGTATCGCCTTTGGTAAATGGCTCAACGTGGGGCAGACCTGCGTGGCGCCCGACTACCTGCTGGTCGATACGCGCGTGCACGACGAGCTGTTGGGCCTCATCAAGGAAGAGACCCGCCGTATGTTTGGTGAGCATCCGCTCGATAACGAGGATTACGGGCATATCGTCAACGCCAAGCATTTCGCGCGCGTGCGCGGGCTGATCGACCCCGATAAGGTTGTGCTGGGGGGCATGGCGCGCGAGTCGTCGCTCAAGATTGAGCCGACGATTTTAGACGGTGTGGCGCCTGAGGACGCCGTAATGCAGGAGGAGATTTTCGGCCCCATCTTACCGGTACTGACGTTTGAGAGCCTAGACGAGGCCGAGACGTTTATTACGGATCGTCCGACGCCGCTGGCCCTGTATATCTTTAGTCGGGATCGCGAGGTTCAGCAGCGCTTTGTGCGCTACGTGCCTTTTGGCGGCGGCTGCGTTAACGACACCATCATGCACTTGGCTACGAGCCATATGGGCTTTGGCGGCATGGGCGCGAGCGGCATGGGGCAGTACCATGGCCGCGAAAGCTTCGATACGTTTAGCCACAAGAAGAGCATCGTGAACAAGGCAACCTGGCTGGACGTGCCATTCCGCTATGCGCCCTACGCAAGCTGGAAGCACAAGTTCGTGCGCATGTTTGTACACTAGAATCAGATGGCGTAGCGACAAACGGTCGAAAAGACACGAGGTGGGGCGAATTTGTGTCCGCACGAGTTCGTAGACTTCTCAATAAGGTTAAGCGCCGGTTTATCCGGCCGTTAGGGGAGTTGCCATGTACGAGCCTTCACGTGTTCTTCTGTCGTTTCATATTGCGGGATTTCAGTATGCCGACGGCGCTTTGGTCCTAGGCGATCTTAAAGCGGGCGATAAACTGACGCTGTGCGCCGAGCGCGATAATCCCCATGACTCCGAGGCGGTTGCAATCTACTATGGCAAGACCAAACTTGGCTATGTTCCGGGAAACGAGGTCGGCCCGCTGTCCTTGATGATGTATTACGGTCACGATGACGTATTTGAGGCCCGCGTGCAACAGGTCGCTCCCGAACGCAGCCCGTGGCATCAGGTGCGCGTTGGACTCTACGTGGTGGATGCTCGCTAGTCGGTAAAGGGGACTGCCATGTTTGATGACGACGACCAGTTCGATCTGGCAGACGATCCGTTTGAGTGGGATATGCTACTCGATGACGATGAGTTGGAGCAGGATCGCAAAAAGCAAAAGGACAAGAATGCCCAGGGTGACGCTTCGAAAAAGCAAGACAAACGCCGCCGCGGACTGTTCGGCGGGCTCTTTGGATAACCGCCACATCGCTGCGTCTGTATACTTAGCACGAGTTGAACACGTTGCGAAATGAGGGCATAGACGATGATGTGGTTTACCGCCGACCTGCACCTGGGCGATACGAATATCTTGCACGACATGGATCGGCCGTTTGGCTCGGTCGAGGAGATGAATCGCAAGGTCATCGATGCCATCAATGAGTGCGTGGCTGCGGATGACCGCCTCTATATTCTGGGTGACTTTACCTATCGTTTGCCCCTGGCGGATGCTGTGCGCCTGCGCGAGCGTATCGAATGCCAAAACGTGACGCTCATACGGGGCAACCATGACGTCGATTGGGAAGATCCCGACGCACCGCAGATTTGGGAAGACGTGCGCGATTACCTGGAGATTGCTCCCGGCTATGCCAAGGGCCATCGTCTGGTGATGAGCCATTACCCCATGCTCAGCTGGAATGGTAAGGCGCGTGGCGCCATCATGCTACACGGGCATATCCACAGCAGAGGAGACCGCACCAACGTGCGCAACCGCGATCGCGAGCGCCCTGTCTTTCGCTACGATGTCGGCCTCGACGCCAACGAGTACAAGCCCGTAAGCCGAGATCAAATCCTTGGCTTCTTTGGACTGTAATTCTCGAACCACCACAAAGGGAGCTGGTAACTTTGCGGTGGTTCTGGCGCCGTTGCCATTATGGTGGCGGCGCCTTTTTTGTCCGTGCGGCGCGGTAGAGTGTAAGCGGTTGAAATTTGCGTCCATCGAGGAGCTGCTATGAATGAGATCAAGTGTCCGCATTGTGGCGAAGTCTTTAAGGTCGATGCGTCTGGCTATGCGGATATCGTCAAGCAAGTACGCGATGCCGAGTTTTCGCGCGATCTGGATGAGCGTGTGAGGGCAGTCCAGCGCGAGGGCGAGCAGGCGCTGGAGCTTGAGCGCTCGCGTTCGACGGCTGCCTTGCAAAAGGCAGAGTCTCAGCGCAACGCTCAGCTTGCCGAGCAGAAGAACACTGCGGAGCAGAAGCTGGCACAAGAGGTTGCCAAGCGCGACGCTGAGCTTGCCGAGCTGCGCGCCAAGCTCGAGGGCGCTGCCACAGAGCGCGAGAGCGCAAGTCAGCGCGCGGCGGTTGAGGCCCGTGCCGACGCTCAAAAGGAGAACGCCGAGCTTCAGCGCGAAATCGACAATTTGC
>CALFGH010000068.1 GCA_937958315.1 uncultured Collinsella sp.
CCCCCTCCCCATGCTGCGGACGACGATTGCGCCGAAAACGGCAGCGCAAAGAGAACGGCTGCTGGACGCTCTTACGCAACTTGCGGATACTGACCCGCTTTTGCGTTGCGAAGTGGATTCCATCACCCATGAGATCATTCTTTCTTTTTTGGGCCGGGTGCAGTTGGAGGTTGTTTCCGCTTTGCTGTCGGAAAAATACAAGCTTGAAACAGTGGTAAAGGAACCCTCCGTCATTTATATGGAGCGGCCGCTCAAAGCAGCCAGCCACACCATCCATATCGAGGTGCCGCCCAACCCGTTTTGGGCATCCATAGGACTGTCTGTTACACCACTCTCGCTTGGCTCCGGTGTACAATACGAGAGCCGGGTTTCGCTGGGATACTTGAACCAGAGTTTTCAAAACGCTGTCAGGGATGGTATCCGTTACGGGCTGGAGCAGGGCTTGTTCGGCTGGAACGTAACGGACTGTAAGATTTGCTTTGAATACGGGCTTTATTACAGTCCGGTCAGCACGCCGGCGGACTTCCGCTCATTGGCCCCGATTGTATTGGAACAGGCATTGAAGGAATCGGGGACGCAGCTGCTGGAACCTTATCTCTCCTTCATCCTCTATGCGCCCCAGGAATACCTTTCCAGGGCTTATCATGATGCACCGAAATACTGTGCCACCATCGAAACGGCCCAGGTAAAAAAGGATGAAGTTGTCTTTACTGGCGAGATTCCCGCCCGCTGTATACAGGCATACCGTACTGATCTGGCCTTTTACACCAACGGGCAGAGCGTATGCCTTACAGAACTGAAAGGGTATCAGGCCGCTGTCGGCAAGCCAGTCATCCAGCCCCGCCGTCCAAACAGCCGCCTGGACAAGGTGCGCTATATGTTTCAGAAGATAATGTAACGTCTTGCGCAATGCAAGCGTTCATTGCTGGCTATTGCGAAATATCATTGATAAAATCACGAGGTGTTCGAGTCCACGTTCGACCCCGGCTACTGCGACGCGGACATCCCCTCCGCTCCCGGCGTCGAGCGCCTGAACGTGCTGATATTCGGCCTCAAGAACTCGACGCTCATCCCGTACGTGCTCTACGTTCGCAAGAACGCGGAGTCTTCGGGCGAGGAATCCGAGGTCTTCGCCCTGCTTGAGAGCTACATCGTCCGCCGAACGCTGGTTCAGGCGACCACGAAGAACTACAACAGGCTGTTCACCTCGCTGATCCTGAACGAGGTGAAGGACGCGGAGACGCTGAGGAAGGCTCTTGAAGCCAACGAAGAGGCGACGACGTACATGCCCGGCGATGACGAGGTTCGAAGGGCGTTCGAGGAATCGTGTCTGTACAACCTTCAGTCCAAGGGCGTTCTCTATCTGCTGGAAAGCGCCATTCGCCCAGACATGAGCAGCACGGCCCTGCTCGGGTTCAACCAGTACACCCTCGAACACATGATGCCCAAGAAGTGGCGCAACAAATGGGGAGCCCTCGACGATGAGGCTGCCACGCGAAGGGACAGGAAGCTCCTCACGCTCGGCAACCTCGCCATCATCACGCATTCCCTTAACGCCTCCATCCGCGATGCCGATTGGCCCACCAAGAAGCAGGGAAAGGGATACAAGGACGGTCTTGCCCTCTGCGCCGCCGGCCTTGCGACCATGGCCGGCGCCCTGGAGAAGGAGTCTTGGGACGAGGGCGATATCGCCGATCGCGCCGAATGGCTTGCGGACAAGGCGTTGGAGGTCTGGCGTTAAACCTTACATGCGCCCCATCTCGAAGATGCTTGCGGTGTCGGAGCCCGCATCCATGACGGATGTTGTCGGCTCTTCCAAATGCGAGGTTTGCGGTGGCGCTTCCGTCACTGGTGCCTCAACCCCCTCGCCGAGCGCCAGGAAGAACCTCATCACGAGCTCGATCCTCTGCTGCAGGGACTCGCTCAGCTCGCCGTAGGAGGCCGCCAGCCGGACCTCCTTGGCCAACTCCGTCATCGTGTCCTTCAGCGCCTTCTGAACGCTCACAGAGGGCTTCACCTCGACCTTGGTATCGGTCAGCTTGGCGATGATGTAGTCCTGCCTGCTCATGCCGCTCCAAGCTGCCATCTCGCATATGAGCTTGTGCTCCTCGGGCGTACAGCGGAACGCCATCGTCTTGCTGCGCTTGCGGGCGCTGTTCTCGCACGGCATCCTTCTTACCCCCTCGCCCCGTCGAGCGCGGCGGCCATCTCGTCCTGCTTCGTGGGGAACAGGTGCGCGTAGCGGTAGGTGATGTCAACCGCCTCGTGGCCCATGCGCTCGGCGATGGCAAGCGCGGAGAACCCCATCTCGATCAGCAGGCTCACATGGCTGTGGCGTATGTCGTGTATGCGGATGCGCTTCACGCCAGACGCCTTGCACCCGCGCTCCATCTCATGGGCCAGGAAGTGCTTGGTCACGGCGAACAGGCGCTCGTCGGGGGCGACGTCGTCGCGCATCTCGATGAAGTCCGCCATCTCGTCGCGCAGGAAGGCGGGCATGACGATCGTGCGCACCGACTTGGGCGTCTTGGGGTCGGTCACGGTGTCCATGCCGTGGAGGCTCTGGTACGACTTGTTGATGCGCAGCCGCGAGCTCTCCAGCATGAAGTCGGACGGCGTGAGCGCCAGGAGCTCGCCGCAGCGGATGCCCGTCCAGTAGAGCAGCTCGAAGGCGTGGAACGAGAGAGGCTTGTCCATGATGGCCTCGCTGAACCTCAGGTACTCGTCCTTGGTCCAGAACTGCATCTCGCCGCCCTTCTTCGACCCTATCTTGTCGACCCTGCGCACCGGGTTGTCGGTGAGGCCGTAGTAGCGCTCGGCGTGGTTGAAGATGGCGTTGAGCTGGTTGTTCACCGTGCGCAGGTACGTCGGCGCCCAGGGCTTCCCGTCGGCGTCCCGGTGCTCGGTGAGCTCGTTTTGCCACCTGATGACGTCGATCGGCCTCACGTCGCACATGCGCATGTCCCCGAAGAACGGCACGAGCTTGTCGTTGATGATGTACTCCTTGGTGATCCACGTGTGCTCGCGTATGCGCGGCTTCACCTCGGAGGCGTACACCTCGACGAACTCGGAGAACGTCATGTCCATGGCCCCGCCGTTAAGGCTCTTGAACTGGCTCTCCCACACTGCGGCCTCCACCTCGGAGGAGAAGCCGCGCTTCGTCTTGTGGCGCTTCGAGCCGCGGGCGTCGCGGTAGTAGCACTGCACGTAGAACGTGCCGTTGTTGTCATCCTTGTACACGGGCATGTCAGTCCACCTCCGGGAAGTACAGTGCGTCGAAGACGTCGCTTCGGACGCGCCCGCGGATAACCACGCGCCCGCGCGCCTCCTGCTCGGCGTTTATCCTCCTGATCACCTCGTAGGCGCTGCCTTTCTTGATCCTCAGCAGCTCCGCGACCTCGTCGGCGTCTAGCATGTGAGGCCTCGGCGTCTTCGCCACCTTCTCGTCCATGGCTCCTCCAATCAACAGCGTACGTATATGTACGGTTTACAGATTGAGAGTAAACGTACGCATCCGTACTGTCAATAGAATTGCGTACATTTGCGTACGCTGATAAGATGTGCGGGTACGTAATTCCAGGAGGAGGGCGCATGTCCGTAGGCGAGAACATAAGGCGGTACCGCAAGTTGCGCGGCATGACGCAGGCGCAGCTCGCCGAGGCGGTCGGTCTGACCGAGGGGGCCGTGCGCCATTACGAGAGCGGCATCCGCGCCGTCAAGCCCGAGCTGCTCGAGTCCATCTCCGCCGCGCTCGGCGTTTCCGTCAACGCCCTCAAGGATTACGGCGTCGAGACCGCGGGCGACCTCATGTCGCTGCTCGTGCGGCTCGAGGACTCCTTCGGCATCGTTCCCGCAGCCGACGGCTCGGGCCTCTCCCTGAACCCCAAGGCGCCGCACGCTCCCAAAGCCGCGATGGCGATCGAGCTGTGGGCCGAGAAGCGCGCGCAGCTCGAGAACGGCGAGATCGACGCCGACGAATACGAGGGCTGGAAAGCCTCGCTGTAGCGGCTCCCCGCATTTCGCAACCAGCGCAACCGAATCAGGACGCCAGGCTAGGCGGTGAGCTCCGCCCGCTCCTGCGTCTGCTGAGTTTTTACTCCCCATTGCATGTCAAGGCATTTTCGGCGCTCCTGGGGAGTAAATGACGCGGTGGCTTATATGACGGCACGCGACAGCACGCCGCGGCATTTCCCCTGATTACTCCCGTTTTCCTTGAGACGGTGAGATTCTTTACTCCCCATTAACGACCTGGGGAAACGCCGTGCGGAGACCGCCGAAAAGCCTATTGAGTTCGATTTGAGTTTCACGGGCCCCGAAACGGCCTCGTTTCGTCCTCGGGGACAAAAACCGCGCGTCTACTCATTTGGGATGAATCCTTACTCCCATTCCTCCGAATACCGCCCAGTGCTTTGCCGTCTTGAAATACGGGGAGTAAATGGCGAAATCGCAGGTGAAAGGGAGTAAATAGGCAAAGAAAAAGCCTCCGTTCCAACATGGGAGCGGAGGCTAGATTATCGTATTTACTCACCGCCGTCGCCGGTGGCTTTGCCATGACTGTCGTACGAAACGAAACTCAGCGGCACAGCGCGGCACTCAAAAATGCAGGTCAGAACCCTATCGGCCTACTCCCACTCGATGGTCGCGGGCGGCTTGGACGTGATGTCGTAGCACACGCGGTTGGCGCCGGGAACCTCGGCCACGATGCGGCCGGAGATGCGGGCCAGCACGTCGTAGGGCAGCTTGGCCCAGTCGGCGGTCATGGCATCGCTGGACTCGACGGCGCGCAGGATAATCGGGCGCTGGTAGGTGCGCTCGTCGCCCATAACGCCGACGGACTTGATGTCGGGCAGGACCGCGAAATACTGCCAGCAGCTGTGCTCGGAGTTGCGCTCACCGGTCTGCTCAAACAGGCGCTGGTTGTAGGCATCGAGCTCCTCGCGCACGATAGCGTCGGCGTTCTTGAGGATCTCGAGCTTCTCCTTGTCGACCGCGCCGATGATGCGGATGGCCAGACCCGGGCCCGGGAAAGGCTGGCGGAACACGATGTGACCCGGCAGGCCCAGTGCCAGACCAAGCGCGCGGACCTCGTCCTTAAAGAAGTGATCAAGCGGCTCAATGAGGTCGAAGTGTACGCCCTCGGGGAACGGGATCAGGTTGTGATGGCTCTTGATGGTGGCCGTCTTGCCGCCCGTCTTGCGAGCGCCGGACTCGATGATGTCGGGGTAGATGGTGCCCTGAGCCAGATACTTGACCGGCTTGCCATCGGTCTCGAGCTGCTGCGCCACGGCGAAGAACTCTTTCCAGAACTGCGTACCGATGATGCAGCGCTTCTCCTCGGGCTCGGTCACGCCGGCCAGAAGCTCGGCATAGCGATCCTCGGCGTGAACGTGAATAAAGTCGACGTCGAACTGCTTGGTGAAGACCTCCTCCACCTGCTCGGGCTCGCCCTTGCGCAGGAGACCGTGGTTGATGAACACGCAGGTCATCTGCTTGCCCACGGCGCGAGCGCCCAGCGCAGCCACGACGGAGGAGTCGACGCCGCCGGACAGGGCCAGAATCACGCGGTCGTCGCCGACCTTCTCGCGGAAGTCTGCCGTCATGGTCTCGACCAGGTTGTCCATGCTCCAGTTGGGCTCCAGGCCACAGATCTCAAACAGGAAGTTGCTCAGCAGCTGCTGACCGTACTCGGAATGCTTGACCTCGGGGTGGAACTGCGTGGTGAAGATCTTGCGCTCGACGCACTCCATGGCGGCAACCGGGCACACGTCGGTGCTGGCGGTAACGGTAAAGCCCTCGGGCACCTCGGAGACGGCATCGCGGTGGCTCATCCACACGGTCTGCTCCATGGGCGTGGAGTTAAAGAGCTTGGCGCCTGCCGTGCGCGTGATGGTGGCGCGGCCATACTCGCCCACCTCGGAGTGGCCGACCTTGCCACCGAGCGTCACGGCCGTGATCTGATGACCGTAGCAGAAGCCCAGGACGGGAAGGCCCAGGTCAAAGATGGCGGGGTCGATGGACGGAGCGTCCTCGGCATACACAGAAGCCGGGCCGCCGGAAAGGATGAGCGCAGAGGCGTTCATCTCGCGAATCTCGTCGGCCGAGATGTCGCAGGGGACAATCTCGGAATACACGTTGAGGTCGCGGACGCGACGGGCAATGAGCTGACCGTACTGCGCACCAAAGTCGAGTACGAGGACCTTTGCGGAAGCCTTTTGATCCATGGTTTCCCCCTCTTGTTGGCGGGGAGCCGGTGCCCACCCGCGCGAATAAACGAAAATTGCTTTCATAGTGTACACGTTATATGGGGTTTCTCGTCCCTCGCAGCCATCAGTGCACGGCAAACGCACGACCAGGGCCCCTATTTGACGGCAATTGAAGTGTTACCAAACGTTACGGATGATGTAATACGTTTGAACATTGGACGCCCTGTGCCACAATACTGCCGAACGACTCCGCCCTCGCGGCGGCAAACACGATAGGAAAATCAGCATGAAGCGCATCCTTCTCATCGCCACGGGCGGCACCATCGCATCGACCGAGGACGGTAACGGCCTCTCCCCCGCCCTGACCGGTGAGGAACTCGCTCAGAGCGTCCCCGAGATCTCGGGCCTCTGCGAGCTCGACGTCGTGCAGCCCATGAACATCGACAGCACCAATATGCGCCCGAGCGACTGGATGCGCATCAGCGATGTCATCGTCGAAGGCTATGCCGATCACGACGGCTTTGTGGTCCTGCACGGCACCGACACCATGAGCTACACCGCGGCAGCGCTTTCCTATCTGATTCAGGACAGTCCCAAGCCCATCGTACTCACCGGCTCGCAAAAGCCCATGGGTAACCCCTTTACCGATGCCAAACTCAACCTGTACCAGAGCCTGCTCTATGCGCTCGACGAGCATTCACACGACGTCTCGATCGTGTTTGGCGGCGTCGCCATTGCCGGCACGCGCGCCCGCAAGCAGCGCACCATGAGCTTTAACGCGTTCATTAGTGTCAACTATCCGCCCATTGCCTACATCCGCAACGACCGCATTGTGCGCAACGGGCTTCACGGCACGCATCAGGGCGAAAACCCGGTGCGTTTCTACGACAGCATCGACCCGCGCGTGTTTGTCCTTAAGCTCACGCCCGGCGTGAACCCGGGTATCCTGGACGCCCTTGCCGATAGCTACGACGCCGTGATTCTGGAGACCTTTGGCATTGGCGGTATCCCCGAGTTCGGCGAGTCCGGCGAATCATTCCAGGAGGCGATTTTCCGCTGGGTCGATTCGGGCCGCACCGTCGTTATGACCACGCAGGTCCCCGAGGAGGGCCTTGACCTGGGTGTTTATGAGGTCGGCCGTGCCTACGCCGACCATCCAGGTATTTTGCGCGGCGACGATATGACCACCGAAACGCTCGTGGCCAAGACCATGTGGGCGCTCGGCCAGTCACGCGATGCGGCCGAGATTCAGCGCCTGTTTTACAGCCAAGTCAACCACGACCGTATCCCGATGGCGTAGCTAAAACAAAATCCGCCTCTTTGGGCCTTGTAGGGCACGTGGTACCCCTCGGAACGTGCAAAAAGCGGAGTTTTCAGCATCCGCCCCTTCCGGGAACGTTAAAACCGCTGGCTGTAAATTGCCTTTCGACTCGAAAGACTCGTTCCGCGCGCTTGTTATTCCTCATATTATTGAATTTTGTGGATAATCCAAAACATTACGCGTCGTATTTGTGGCCCCGGCTGCCGTTAAATTATTGAGGGATGCTGAATACTCGCGTTTTTGCACGCCGCCGTCGGGGGGACCCGTTCAACAAGCGGCAAATCTAGCAAAAAAGGCTACTCGATACCCTCGAGAAGCTCTGACACCGTCATGCCGAGTGCGGGCGCGATCTTAAATAGAACCTTGAGCGTGAAATTTGCCGTCCCATCTTCGATTCGGTCGAGGTAGGGTCGGCTGATTCCTGTCGCCACACAAAAATCAACCTTGGAGATACCAAGGTCTCTGCGTGTCTCTTCGACCCGCCTGCCAAGAATCTGTTTCGCACGTTCGTCCATGCAGCCGAGTTTGAAATGGAGCCGAACATAAACGTAAACTATAGTTTACGTTTTGCCGAATACACAGGAGTTTTCTATGTCGGGTTCTTCGGTCCGCACGTACCGAGCCACACTTCGCACAAACAGCGCACCGCCCAAGCTCGTCGTCGTTGAAGCAGAATGTCTTTCGCCCGATGAGCGCACAGCATTTGCATTGCTATCAAGTCGCGTCGCCGCCGTTTTGGTCCCTTGCCCGGCGCAAGGTGAACTTGCCATCCAATGCCAAGCGCACAGCTGCTCGCTCAATCAGGCTGCCGTAATCGTAACCAGCCAACACGGCCTGTCGCTCCTTTTGGAAGCCGGCATCGCGCTCGCCCTCCGCGGCGCCGGATACGAAAACGAGGCCGCCGCCGACATGGTCTTTCAACCACGATCGAGCGGCGGCCTCGCAGCAGCCATCGAATATGCTTGCAGGCTCGTTGCCTAAAGGCGCAAGCTAAAAGCCCAGGCCAAAGCCCATACCGGTAATCGCCGAATACATAAAGTAGACGTTGATTACGTTGAGAAACACACCCGTGATGCAGCCGTTTCGCAGGTAGCGCTCGCACACGATGCGCGCCATGGCGGCGGAGTCATCATTGTTTTTAGCCTGGCGTCCCGCCGTAAAGTACGTCGCCACGCTCAGCAGCAGATTGAGCACCGGCAACGCCAGCAGCTCGTAGCTCTTGCCCCAGCGCGTCGCCTCGCCGGCGGCATTAAACTTCGTTGCCACCTCGGGACCAATGTTGGGGATAACACACGCTGCGACCACCAGCGGAATCACCGCAAGTACGAGCAGCGCAATACCCATGTAGCCAGCTTTTTTGCCATATTTAAACATATGCGTCGTCCTTACACGTTAAAGCGGAAGTGCACGACGTCGCCATCGGCCATGACATAGTCCTTGCCCTCAATACGCAGCTTGCCGGCAGCCTTGGCGCCCTGCTCGCCACCGAGCTCGATATAGTCGTCGTAGCCAATGACCTCGGCCTTAATAAAGCCGCGCTCAAAGTCGGTGTGGATCACGCCGGCGGCCTGCGGGGCGGTCGCGCCCTGACGCACCGTCCAGGCCTTGACCTCCATCTCGCCAGCCGTAAAGAACGACTGCAGGCCGAGCAGCTTGTAGGCGGCCTGAGCGAGCACGTCCAGGCCGGGCTGCTCCAGGCCCAGGCTCTCCAGGTAGTCGGCGGCGTCCTCGGGATCGAGCTCGGAAAGCTCGGCCTCGATCTTGGCGCAGATGGGCAACGGCTTGACACCGTCGATGGGCGCCAGGTCCTCGTTGAGCATGTCCTCGTCTACGTTGGCCACATACAGGATGGGCTTCATGGTGAGCAGGAACAAGCCCTTGGCAGCGGCGCGCTCCTCGTCGGTCATCTCCATGGACGCGGCGCGCTTGCCCTCGTTGAGCCAGGCAAGCAGGCGCTTGGCGACCTCAAACTTGGGCATGAGCTCCTTGTCGCGCTTGGCCTCCTTCTCGAGCTTGGGCAGCTGCTTCTCGAGCGTGCCCATGTCGGCCAGGATGAGCTCGGTCATGATGGTGTCGGCATCGCCGGCGGGATCGACGAACTCGCCTGTGCGGCCCACCTCACGCATGACGTTGGGGTCCTTAAAGTAGCGCACGACCTCGCAGATAGCGTCGGTCTCGCGGATGTTTGCCAAGAACTGGTTGCCCAGACCCTCGCCCTCGTTAGCGCCCTTCACCAGACCTGCGATGTCGACAAACTCGACCGTAGCCGGCACAATGCGGCCGGGGTTGACGATGTCGGCGAGCTTTTGCAGGCGGCTATCGGGCACATCGACGATACCCACGTTGGGGTCGATCGTGGCAAACGGGTAGTTGGCGGCAAGGCCGGTCTTTTTGGTAAGCGCGGTGAACAGCGTCGACTTGCCCACGTTGGGCAGGCCCACGATACCGATGGAAAGGGACACGACAGCTCCTTTTGGTACAGGTACTTCAAACTGCATAAGTATAGCGCCGCCGCAGCATCTGGGCGAACCCGGACGCCACGGCGGCGCAAATGAAGCAGAGATGAGTGAGAGTTCGAGACTGCAGTCCTTACTTAAGCTCGGGCCAGAAATCCTTGTTGGCCTCGATGAGCTCGTCCAGGATCTGCTTAGCAACGCTCGCCGAAGGAATGGTCTTGGAGAGCGTGAGTGCCTGCCAGAGCTTCTGGTAGCTGCCCTCGACCCAAGCCTGGACAACGAGCTTCTCGACGGAAACCTGCTGCTCCATGAGACCCTTCTGGAACTGCGGAATCGGGCCCTGGCAGATCTTCTCAAAGCCGTTGGAGCCGACGATGCAAGGCACCTCGACCATGGCCGTCGGGTCGAAGTTGGGCACAGCGCCATCGTTGGGGACGATCAGCAGGAAGCGCTCGAGCGTGTTCTCGGCCAGTGCGCAGGCAAGGTCGACGATGTAGTTGGCATGTACATCTGGCTCAAAGCCGCCGTCCTTGGCAGTACCCTTGGCGATGATGTCGCGGCAAGCACCAAAGACCTTCTTCTCGCGGCCGTCCATAACCTCATTGGCGCGAGTGTAGTTGGGATCAGACGTCTCGACGACATAGTCCGGGTACAGGTAATACTTGAGGTAGGTATTGGGAATCGTCTCGGGATCGACAGCATAGACATCCTTGGCCTTGCCGAAGGTGTGAATCCAGCTCTCCTCGACATGCTGCTCCTTACCGGCCTCGTGCTCGATGCCGTCCAGGTAGCCGTTCTTAGCCATGTGCTCCTTAATCTGCGGCATGAGGTCGTTACCATCCTTGTCGTAGATTTTGCTCCACCAACCAAAGTGGTTGAGGCCGTAGTAGCTATACTGCAGCTCGCGACGATCCTTGATGCCGCACATACGGCTCATCTTATCCATGAGGTCGATCGGCATGTCGCAGATGTTGATGATGCGGCTGTTGGGGCGCAGCACGCGGCAGGCCTCGGCGACGATGGCCGCGGGGTTGGAGTAGTTGAGCATCCAGGCGTTGGGGCTGTACTTCTCCATGTAGTCGAGGATCTCGATGACGCCGCCGATGGAGCGCATGCCGTAGGCGATACCGCCGGCACCGCAGGTCTCTTGGCCAACGCAGCCGTACTTGAGAGGAATCTTCTCGTCGAGCTCACGCATGGCGTACAGGCCGACGCGGATGTGAGCGAGGACGAAGTCAGTACCGGTAAAAGCGGTCTCGGGGTCGGTGGTGTAGTTGAACTCAACCTCGGGGGCGTTCTCGTGGAAGTAGATCTCGCAGGCCTTGGCCACGGTCTCCTGGCGCTCGGCGTTGTTGTCGTAGAAGGTCACCTTGTTGACCGGGAAGCGGTCGCGCTCCTCAAGCAGCATCAGAGCGATGCCCGGGGTGAAGGTAGAGCCACCGCCGGCAATGGTCACGGCATAGTTTTTCTTGGACATGATGTCCTCCTCATTCTGGCCGCTTGCTCAATCCATCCCCGTACGCGGCCTGCACGGTTTGGAATTGTTACCTAGAAGTGGAGTTTTTATCTCTGGAATCGGCCTTGCGGTGCATACCGGCTCTGCAAGGCCGATTGTTTCGATGGACGATGGTTTACAGAAGAGTCTCGAACTTCAGAAGACTCTCGAACTTCTCGCGAACCTGCGGGACGCTAAGGCCGACGATGACCTGGATTGACTGACCTTGGACCACCAAGCCATGCGTACCGATCGCCTTGAAGGAAGCCTCGGGTGCAACGACGCTCTTGTCCTTGACGTTAACGCGCAGACGGGTAGCGCAGTTCGTTACATCGATGATGTTATCCGTGCCACCGAGCAGATCGAGGATGTTCTCGGCAAGCACCAAGCGCTCATCATCTTTACTCTGGGCGACCGATTTGCCAGCAGCAGCACCGCCCTGCTTTTGCTTGTAGTCGGCCTTGGACTTGAGCTCGACCTCAACATCGTCATCCTCGCGACCGGGGGTCTTAAAGTCGAACTTGACGATCAGGAAACGGAAGACCACGACCCAAAGGGCGGTAAAGCACAGACCGACAAGGATGGAGATGGCGTACTGCAGACCGTGTGCGGCCCAAAGGGGCAGCCAGTCCCACGAGAGCATCGAGATGATGCCGCCGTCGAAGATGCCCACGACACCAAGGAGGTTTTGAGCCATGCAGCCGAGCGCTCCGAGCACGCAGTGGACGACGAACAGGCCGGGCGCGATGAACAGGAAGGTGAAGTCAAGCGGCTCGGTGATACCGCAAAGCATAGCGGTAAGGGTGACCGGGATCAGCAGAGCCTTGACGCGCTGCTTGCGCTCGGGTTTGGCGGTCATATAAAACGCAATGGCGACGCCAAGCGAGCCGAAGACCTTAGTCCAACCAGGGCAGGTATAGGCAGCCCAGGGTGCGGCATCCTTAAGAGCAATGCTCGGATCGGCAGCCAGTTGGGGCAGGATGTTGGCCCAAGCAGCAAAGATGCCACCGTTGACCGCCGCGTTGTCGTAATAGAACGGCGTATAGATAAAGTGGTGCAGGCCTGTAGGGATCAGCACGCGCTCGAAGAAAGCAAAGACGCCCACGCCGAACGTACCGGCGGAAAGGATGAATCCCTGGAAGGCGGAGATAGCAGCCTGGACATGCGGCCACACCAGGCAGGCGATAAGAGCGACCGGAACCATAACGAAGAAACCGATCATATAGATGAACACGGAGCCCGAGAACACGCCCAACCACTCAGGAAGTTCGGTGTCGAAGTACTTGTTGTGAAGCATCGTGGCGATACCAGAAATGATAAGCGCGCCCATGATGCCCATATCAAGCGTTTTGATGCTTGCGATAGTGGCAAGACCAGTACCGCTGCCCGCCTCGACAGAGTAGTCGACCCCAAAGACAGGGCCCCACTGCCCCAAGATTGTGCTTACAAAGTAGTTGAAGGTAAGGTAGATGGCCAAAGCCTCCATGCAGCAGCGAGCGTTCTGCTTGTTCGCGAGCGAGATTGGCAACGCTACGCAAAACAGCAACGGCATCTGGTTAAAGAGCGTCCAACCACCCTGGAGCAGCACATTCCAGCAATCAAACCAAAGATGGCCCGCAGTGGCCATCTCGCCAAAGATCGCCTCGGTGGTAAACAACGTACCCAGGCCGACGACGATTCCGGAAAATGCGAAAAGAATTGCAGGCGTGTACATTGCACCGCCAAAACGTTGTATCTTTTGCATCATGACGGGGAATCCCCCTCTCTTCATTCGGAGCGACTGCGGTTTTGGCTTCACTCGAGACCGCAGACGCTCCGTTTGCGTGTACCTCGTGCAATAGGACGGGTGGGCCCGCTTCCCTGACTTCTTGCGCTTCTATTTTTATCATATCACTTATCTAGACAAGTTAGCATAAATACTACGGTCGGTAAACGGTTGATTATTGGCCGTAAACGGTATATGTCCAGTATTTCGCCTGTTAAATCTGATATAGCTGATGGCTGCATTTCATTTTTCTTTTCTACTTGTCTAGATATGCTTGTATAAGGATGTTTACATACCTATACTTCATTACAACATTCACCGCCACGTTAAGGAGTCACCATGAAAAGCGCGGTCTTCTATGGAAAGCACGACCTCAGAGTCGAGGAATCGGCAAAGCCAGCCGTGGGCAGGCGCGACGTTCTGATCAACGTCAAAGCTTGCGGCGTCTGCGGTACCGACGTGCATATCTATGAAGGCGACAAGGGTGCAGCCGACGTTACCCCGCCCACAATCCTTGGTCATGAGTTTGCGGGCGTTGTCGAGGCCGTGGGCAGCGACGTCGCTGGCTTTAAACCGGGCGATCGCGTGTGCATCGACCCAAACCATCCTTGCGGCTGCTGCGAACCCTGCCGCGACGGAATCAACCACTACTGCGAGCATATGACCGGTTACGGCACCACCGTTAACGGCGGCTTTGCCGAGTACTGCTCCGTCGATATGCAGCAAGTCTACAAGTTGGGCGATCACACCAGCTTTGAGCAGGGTGCTATGACCGAGCCCGTCGCCTGCTGCCTGCACGGCATCGATATGTGCAATATCAAGCCCGGCAGCACAGTTGTCGTTATTGGCGGTGGCATGATCGGTCTGCTCATGATGCAGCTTGCTAAAAACGCCGGCGCCACCAAGGTTGTCTTGCTCGAGCCCGTCGAAGGCAAGCGCGAGGTTGCGCTCAAACTCGGCGCCGACCTGGCAATTGATTCCATCCACGAGGACGTCCCGGCCCGCCTGAAGCAGGAGGGCGTCGGCAACGTCGATGTCGTTATCGAGTGTGTTGGCAAGCCCGTCACCATCGAGCAGGCCATCCAGATCGCCGGCCACAAGGCTACGGTCATGATGTTCGGCCTCACCAAGCCCGATGAGACAATCACCGTCAAGCCCTTCGAGGTCTTCCAGAAGGAGCTTGTGCTTACCTCGTCCTACATCAACCCTTATACGCAGCGTCGCGCGCTCGAGCTCATCGACTCTGGCAGGCTCGACGTATCCTCGATGGTCGCCAAGGTGGCTTCCCTCGACGAACTCGGCGCCATCCTGTCAGACCCAGCTCTGCGTGCTATGGGTAAATATATAATCGACCCCAGCAAGTAAATCGATCGACACCTGCGCGAGCGGTCCTCATCCACCGCTCGCGCACTCAGCTCTAGGAGACCGTCATGGCGCGTGCCATCTTCCAAACCATTTATGACAACGTGAAGCAGTCGATTGACGACGGCACATACGCCTATCAGAGTTATCTGCCTTCGGAGACTGAACTCACGCAGCTGTTTGACTGTTCGCGCATGACGGTCCGTCGCGCCATCTCGATGCTTGCGGCAGATGGTTACGTGCTCCCCCAGCAAGGCAAAGGCATGCGCGTCATTCGCAACATCAGTGACGAGAAGAGTCGTGGTGGCGGCGGACTCGAGACCTTTAAGGAAATCGCGGTCAACCGAGGCTTTGAGCTCAAGACTGTCACCACCGTCTTTGAGCTCCTCATCTGCAGCAAGGCGCTCTCCAAGATTACCGGGTTTCCCGAAGGCTGTGAGCTCACACGCGCCAAACGCATCCGTTATGCAGACGGACAAGCCGTGTGCTCCGACGACTCCTATTACCTAAGCTCACAGGTACCGGGGCTGACACCCGAGATTGTCAACGACTCGATCTATCGTTACCTCGAAGAAGACCTTGGCATTAAGATTGCCACGGGCAAACGCGATGTAACGATCGAGCATCCCACGCCCGAGGATACGCGCGTGCTCGATCTCGACGACTTTAACGCACTCGCCGTTATACGCGGACAGACCTACAACGCCGACGGTATCCTTATGGAATACACCGAGACCAAACAGGTTCCCGGGTTCTTTTTGCTCCATGAAACCGTGACGCGCAACGGTATCGGTCGAACCGGCCACCAAAGCAGCATGAACTAACCATTTATTAGTTGCGGTGGAATAGTTCCTAGAATGGCCAGCTTAAGGGCAAAACAGGAACTATTCCACCGCAACTTTTTTGGCCGGCGGGGCAGTACCTGTCCCACCGGCCATCATTTACGCTCTTTTAGCTAGTCCGCGAGCTTCTCCACCTGATCGAGCATCTTGTCGAGCTTGGCCTTTGCCTCGGCCTTGACCTTCTCGGCCTCCTCGTGGGCCTTGGCCTTTTGCGCAGCCTTTTCCTCGGCCTCGGGATCGACGACGACCAGGTTGGATGCATCATGCTCAACCAACTTAAGCGCATGCTCGGGACACACCTTGACGCAGGCCCCACAGCCTAGGCAATACGTGGACTCCAGTGCAAAGCGACCGCTTCCCACCAAATCGCAGGCAAACGTGGGGCACACATTGACACACTCGCCACACGACGTGCACTTGTCAAAATCGCACTCCGGCGTGCTCACCTGCATGTTCTGGGCAAGCTCGGGATGGTTTTGCAGCGTCGAGAGTACCAGCTGGCGCCCGTGCGTAAGCGTACGGCGCCGCTTGGTCGTCGTGGTGCCGCACATGGTGTTGAGCGTGCGCTCCAGCTGCGTAATCTGGTGACGGTGGGCCTTCAACTTCTGCGTCACCGAGGCCAGCGCCGCCGTCGCCGGATTGAGCTTGGTCACCGTCAGGCCCGTTGTACGGGCGATCTTTTCCATGTACTCTTTGCGCTCGTACTCGCGAAGCTTATGGCACTTGAGGCTCTTGGGGTCGACCTCCAGGCCCATGCCCGTACCGGCCCACTCCTCGGCAGTGGCGATGGCCTCGCCCAGAATATCCTCGCCACCGGTGTTGCGACACTTATCGCACACGCCCAGTGGCAGGTAGACGCTCACGTTGGGATAGTCGGCCAGCACCGAGAACCAGGTCTCGGCCGTAATATCGCCCACACAGGCGACGACGACCTCGTTTTCGCGCGGCATGCGCTTGAGGGCGCGCGTGCAGGTGACGTAGGCGGTCTCGTGGCTCGTAGCAGCAGAGACGATATCGTCATATAAGTTTTTAGGCGCCAGGCGCGGCGAGATGATCGCCTCGGTCGGACAGGCAGCGGCGCACAGGCCGCACTTGCGGCAGGAGTCGAGGATCTCGATGGCGTCTTCCTCGACCTCGATAGCGTTGACCGGGCACACGTCCATGCACGCGGTGCAACCGCTCTTTTCGTTTTTGCAGGTCAGGCACGGAATGGTGTTGCCGCGCGGACGCTCCTTGTAGTCGGCAGGATTCCACTGCGGTGCCGACGGATCGAGTGCATCGGTCACACCGCCAAGCGGGTTTTTAAGAAAGTCGAAACCCTTGCTGATCTCGATAATGTCATCAAACAGATCGTGTTCCTGCGCCATGCGCGGCCCCTCCCTGAGCAGTGCAAACAAGCAAGAGATAATGATACGCTATCGGCCCACGCCTCGGGCAAATTACACGCGGCGCATCTTTGCGGCAAATAGCCCATGGCCCATCGCCGCCTCGATTGCACAAGGTCAATCAAGCGCCAAGCTATGCCTCGCACATGAACTGCACGAGCTTTTGTTTGGTCACCTTTGCCTGCTCGTTGGCCATATTACGTTCATTTCTAAAGACCGCATTTGCAACACTCTGCAGATCGGCATCGGAAATCTCGCCAAGGCCCAGCTCCTCGAGCGTCGTCGGCAGACCAACGCGCTGGCAAAACTCGAGCACCTGATCAAGCTCGGGTGCACGCTCCAGGCGCAGCTGGACCACCAGACCAAACGCTACGGCCTCGCCGTGCATGGTCTTGCACTCGGGCAAAATCGTCAGGCCGTTGGCGATGGCATGC
>CALFGH010000069.1 GCA_937958315.1 uncultured Collinsella sp.
GGATAGCGCGTGCGCCCACAGTCCCTCGGCCTCGGCCAGGCGCTGTGTCGCGGGAGCGTCGGAGAGCAGGCCCTCGGGTGTATAGCAAATGACGCTCGAGCGCTTAACGAACTCTTCGACCGAAAGCGGGTTGGAGAACATGGCCGTACCGCCGGTTGGCAGCGTGTGGTTGGGGCCGGCAACGTAATCGCCAAGCGGTTCGGAACTCCAAGCGCCCACAAAGATGGCGCCGGCGTTGCGAATGCCGCCAAGCAGGCCCATCGCATCCTTGCAGTGCAGCTCCAGGTGCTCGGGCGCCACGGTGTTCACTGCCTCGACGGCGGCAGCCATATCGGCGGCCACCACGATGGTGCCCTCGTTATCGAGCGAGGCACGCGTAATCTCGGCACGCGGGGACTGCGCCACCAGAATATCGATGCCCGCCTCGACCTCGCGTGCAAACTGCTCGTCGCAGGTCACCAGATAGCAGGCTGCCAGCGGATCGTGCTCGGCCTGGGCCATCAGGTCGGCCGCGACCACCATGGGCTTGGCCGTGACATCGGCCAGCACACAGACCTCTGAGGGGCCAGCGACCATATCGATTCCTACATCGCCCGAGACAATCTGCTTGGCCGCGGCGACAAAGGCGTTGCCCGGACCGGTGATCTTGTCGACGCGCGGAATGGTCTCGGTACCGTACGCCAGCGCGGCCACGGCCTGGGCGCCGCCCACCATATAGATTTCGTCCACGCCGCCGAGCTTGGCTGCCGCGAGCGTATACGGGCTGATCAGGCCATCTTTTTGCGGCGGGGTCACCATGACCACGCGCTTGACGCCAGCAACCTTGGCGGGAATGGCGTTCATGAGCACCGTGGAGGGATACTGCGCGCGGCCGCCCGGCACATAGATGCCGGCCGCAGCAAGCGGGGTCACCTTAACGCCGAGCATTGTGCCGTCCGGACGCGTGGTAAACCAGCTCTGCTCGACCTCGCGCTGGTGGAACTCGCGGATCTGGCGTGCAGCCTTTTCGAGCGCCGCGACAAAGGCCGGATCGAGGCCTTCGAGCGCGGCATCGATCTGCTCCTGCGGCAGGCGAAAACTCTGCAGCTCAACACCGTCAAAACGCTGACAGTAATCGCGCACCGCGGCATCGCCGTTGGCACGCACGTTGGCCACGATATCGCGGGCGGCGTCGACGATGTTTTGCGGCAGCACGCCCTTGCGGTTGAGCTGGTTGGTAACGAGGCACTCACCGGGAGCAAGCTTGATGGTCTTCATATCGGTATCCCCTATCGGTTGAGGTTGCGTTTGAAAAACGAGATGCCGGGCAGCGGCGCCAGTCGACCCGCAGCCCAGACGTTGGGGCGCCCGTGCGTGCTCGCGCTATTGTGCCGAGCCCGCGACGGGCTCAAAATGCTTGTCCTTCACGGCTGCCGCCAAGCGATCGGCCAGATTGCGTACGCGCGGATCCAAGCGCGCGGCGCCCGGGTTGACAAAGAAGCGGGCCGTGCAGTCCATGATGCGGCCGGTGATGACCAGGTCGTTGTCGCGCAGTGTGGCGCCCGTGGCGGTAATGTCCACGATGCGATCGGTCATGCCGACAATGGGGCCCAGCTCGATGTTACCGTGCAACGAGACGATATCGGCGTTCACGCCGCGCTCGGCATACCAGGCACTCGCAATGCGCGGGTACTTGGTTGCAACGCGAAGCGAACCGCGACGGGCGTAGTTGCGCTCGGCCTGACCGGCGCGCCACGCGGGCTCTGCCTCGATAAACGTGCACAGGCCGTAGCCCAGATCGACCAGCTGCAGCAGGTTGAGGTCTG
>CALFGH010000070.1 GCA_937958315.1 uncultured Collinsella sp.
GTCATCTTTGCCGTGCCCTCCACGCACCTGCGCAGCGTATGCCATCAGGCAGCACCCTTCATCGCCGCCGACACCCCGGTGCTCTGCCTCACCAAGGGCATCGAGCCCGAGTCCGGCCTGCTCATGAGCGAGGTCATCGCCAGCGAGATTGGCAACGAGGCGCGCGTGGCGGCGCTCTCCGGCCCCAACCATGCCGAGGAGATTTGCCGCGGCGGACTTTCTGCCGCCGTCATCGCTAGCAAAGATCCGCAGGTAGGGGAGACCTTTAAGGACCTGCTCCTATCTACGGCCTTCCGCATCTACCTGTCGCAGGACATGACCGGCGTCGAGGTATGCGGCGCCATGAAAAACGTCATCGCTATCGTGTGCGGCATTTCCGCCGGCTCCGGCGCGGGCGATAACACGCTCGCCCTTATCATGACGCGCGGCCTAGCCGAGATCAGCCGCCTGGTGCACGCCCGCGGCGGACAGGCCATGACCTGCATGGGACTTGCCGGCATGGGCGACCTCATCGCCACCTGTACCTCGGAGCATTCGCGCAACCGCACCTTTGGCTACGAGTTTGCCCACGGCGTGTCACTCGACGAGTACCAGGCACGCACGCACATGGTGGTCGAGGGTGCCGTTGCGGCCCGCAGCGTCAGCGAACTCGCCCGTTCACTGGGCGTAGACATTCCGCTCACCTTTGCCGTGGAGCAAACGCTCTACAACGGTGTTACTTTGGATAGGGCGCTCGAGATTCTTACCGACCGCGTCCCCTCTCAAGAGTTCTACGGACTCACTGACTAGCACAGAAAGGCTACTACCATGGGTTCCATCAAAATCGCTCCGTCTGTCCTTTCGGCCGATATGGCCAACCTCAAGGGCGAGCTCGACAAGATCGCCGGCGCCGACTATGTGCACTTCGACGTCATGGACGGTCACTTTACCGGCAACCTCACCTTTGGCGTTGACATCCTCAAGGCCGTCAAGCGCTCCACCGACGTGCCGGTCGACGCGCACCTCATGGTGTCGAACCCCGACGAGACGGTCGATTGGTATGCCGACGCCGGTGCCGACATGATCACCGTGCACTACGAGGCCTCCACGCACCTGCACCGCACGCTCACGCATCTGCAGCAGCGCGGCGTCAAGGCCGGCGTGGTACTCAACCCCGCAACGCCCGTCTGTGTGCTCGAGAGCATCATCGACGTTGTCGACATGGTGCTGCTCATGAGCGTGAACCCTGGCTTTGGCGGCCAGAGCTTTATCCCGGGCACCATCGCAAAGCTCCACGAGCTCAAGGCCATGTGCGAACGCCACGGCGTGTCGCCCCTGATCGAGGTCGATGGCGGAATCTCTTCCAAGAACATCGCCGAGGTCGTCAAGGCCGGTGCCAACGTGCTCGTAGCCGGCTCCGCCGTATTTAAGTCCGAAGATCCCGCTGCCGAGGTTGCGCTGCTGCAGAAGCTGGGCAACGAGGCCGCACAGGAGGCATAAACCCTTATGACCGCAGGTCAAAACCGCATACCCGTGAATCTTGACTATGCCGCCTCGACGCCCATGCGCGCCGAGGCGCTCCTTGCGCAGCGCGAGTACGACGACAGCGAGCTTGCCGGCGTCAACCCCAACTCGCTGCATTCGCTCGGCCGCAAGGCTGCCGCGGGTCTGGAGGTTGCACGTCGCGAGATCGCCCGCAGCTTTGGCGCGCGCGTCCGCCCGTCCGAGATTATCTTGACCAATGGCGGCACCGAGGCAAACCAGCTGGCGCTCCTCGGACTTGCCGAGGGCGCCCGTCAGCACGACCGCAAGCGCAACCGCGTGATCGTATCTGCCATCGAGCACGATTCGATTCTGGACAACCTGCCGCTGCTGCAGGAGTTCGGCTTCGTCTGCGAGGACTTCGGCGGCGGCACGGTGCTGATCCGGGAGGTTCCGGCG
>CALFGH010000071.1 GCA_937958315.1 uncultured Collinsella sp.
GCCGCCTCATGGGTGCGAGCACGCTCTGCCGCCTCGGCCTCACGCTGGCGGGCGCGGTCCTCGTTCTCAAACTCGATATCGTCCTCGATCTCGTCGCTCGGATTGAGCAGCTCGTCCAGGCTCACGCCATAAAGTTTGGCGAGCGAGATCAGGTTCTCGGTATCGGGCGAGCTCTCCGCGCGCTCCCATTTACTGACCGCCTGGCGCGACAGCCCCAGCTTTCGCGCCAGCCCTTCTTGGCTAAAACCCTTGCTGCGACGAAGGTCGGCGAGCCGCTGCGCAGTTTCTACATTCATGGTTCCTCCTATGTGATGCCAGCCGTGCCGCCGGACCGTTTTTGTTCTTAAGGCGCCTTGCACAGTTAAAAATCTATCCGCCACCGCCAAAAGCATGCCACCTATTCTAGTGAGATTTTTGACAACCGGCGGTTGCGGGCACATATGAGCTGCGGAAATGTGTCCAAACAAAGCAATGACCCACGGCTCGGTTGTCCCCGTTGCGGCGTTAACGGTAGTATGGTCGTACTGTTAATTCCGCACCGCCAACGGAGGGAGTTCCGCGCCGTGAACCGCGATTTCGCCTCATCGCTCATCCAGCTCAACAATACGTTCTATCGCGAGCACTCCGCCTCCTTTTCCGATACGCGCCAGGCCCCGTGGCCCGGCTGGGTGCGCACCATGGACATCGCACTCGAACAGCTCGACGTCGCCACAATCGAGCATCCCGTCCGCGTCTTCGATCTCGCCTGCGGCAACATGCGATTCGAGAACTTTGCCGCCGGCGGCGCACTTGCCGCCAAGGGCGTCGACGGCGCAAACCCCTCGGCAGATGCCAGTTGCCCGTTTGAGTTCTATGGTGTCGACTCGTGTCAGGATTTGGCTATCGATGCACGTGGCCACGCCCTGCGCATTCCCAACCTGCACTTCCAGGAACTCGACGTGCTCGATGCCCTCATGAAGCTCAACCCCGCCGAGACGTCCGATGTTCTTTTCGACGCCCCGCTCGCCGACATCTCGGTCTGCTTTGGCTTTATGCACCATGTGCCGTCGTGCGAGTACCGTGTACGCGTGCTCGACGCCCTGGTGCGCCAGACGCGCCCAGGCGGCATCATCGCCATCAGCTTTTGGGAGTTTATGAACGACGAGCGCATGGCGCGCAAGGCCGTTCGAGCCGAAGCCCGCGCCGAGCTCACCCCGCCGTTTGGGGGATACGATTCAGCGCAGTTTGAAGCCGGCGACCACCTCATTGGCTGGCAAAACGACCGCCACGCCTACCGCTATTGCCATCACTTTGACGATCAGCAGATCACCGACCTGGTGCGCGGCGTCCGTACGTTCTACAAGAGCGGCGAGGTCCCCGTGCGCGAGCTTGAGCGTTTCCATGCCGACGGTCGCAGCGGAGAGCTCAACCGCTATGTGATTCTCAAGCGCCTGTAGGCACCGACGACTCGCCGCCGAGCCGCACCGCGTCTTTCGGGCAAACTATGCCCACTCTTTTTCAACCCATTGACGGAACGCGCAGCCAGGCGTTCCATACTTATGACCAAGGAGCCTCATGGGAGCCGTCCACGTTCGCACGCCTAAGAACTTTGTGCTCGAGGAGCGCCTGGAGCGCTACGCCGATGCGATTGAGACGAACCCCGAGGCTTATGCCGGAGATTGGCGCGAGGCCTGTGCGCCCGCAGGCGGCAAGCCCTTCGAGCACCTTCACCTGGATCTGGGCTGTGGCAAGGGAACATACCTTGTAGAGCGCGCGGCCCACGAGCCAAACACCCTCTTTATCGGTATGGACCAGGAGCCCATCTGCATCGCCTATGCCGCACAGAAAATCTGCGAGCAGAAGCTATCCAACGCACTCGTCCTGCCCCGAGGCGCCGCATCGCTGCCGCAGCTGTTTGCCGCAGGCGAGCTCAATGCCATCACCATTAACTTTCCCACGCCGCAGCCCAAGGCCAAGTACGCCAAAAAACGACTCGTCCATGTCGGCCATCTAATGCTCTATCGCTCGCTCTTTGCAGCCGACGCCACCGTCACGCTGCGCACCGACAGCAAACCATTGCGCGATTACGCCCTGGGACAGTTTGCCGCGGCAGGCTACGACACGCTTTGGGTAAGTGACGACGTCCGCCGCGACCATCCCGAGCATCCCGAGACCGAATATGAATGCCGCACACGCGAGATGGGCGCCGCCGTCTATGGCATTTGCGCCACTCCCGACGCGCTGCCCAGCGATGATCAGCTCACGGCGGGCCGCATGCAGGAGCAAAGCCTTGCCTGCTACCTGCCCGATAACCTCGATGAGCTCACCTATGTACCCCTGGGCATGGAAGAGGCCGTCGAGAACTTTAGAAACCGCGCCCGCAAGGGCAAAAAACGCCTGCCGCAAGAGTCCTAGGGGCTTCTTATGGTCGCGGCGTCGGCAAACAAGCGCGAATAGGCGCCAACGAACGACCCTCAAACCTAAGTGAGTAGACTTTTTTGCAATAGACAAGCACAGCCCGCATAGCGCAAACTAAAACCACAGGTAGAGCCCTTGCGCAAAAGCCATGTGCTCGCGATATCGCAAAAAGCCTACTCACTTAGCTGGCGACTGCACCAAACGGCTGGGCAGAACGCCCATTTCCTGCATTTTCTTTCGCGCCGGCACCCCGCGTCGCCGCTACGCCATAATGGATGGCGGACAAACGCGAGAGAAAGCAACCAAATGGCACAGACCACGACAGATACCGCCGCCAGCACCGTCTCCGGCGCCGGCGCCGCCAGCTCATTCTCGGGCGGCACGGGAACCGAGGCAGAGTTCGGCTCGCTCGGCGCGCTCTCCCCCACCTGGTGGGAGCCCGAGGATGGTAGCGAGCCCGAACCATGGCTCACGCCCGACCAGGCCTTCGAACGCTTCTTTGAATGGACGAGCAATCGCGGCATTGAGCTGTGGGACCACCAAGAAGAGGCCCTCATGGACCTGGCCGCCGGCGATCACGTCATTTTGGGCACACCGACCGGATCGGGTAAATCGCTCGTCGCGCTGGGCATGCTCTTTATGGGCATGGCACAGGGCAAACGCTGTTATTACACGGCTCCCATCAAGGCCCTGGTCAGCGAAAAGTTCTTCGATCTGGTACAGGTGCTCGGCCGCGATAATGTCGGTATGATCACCGGCGACACGCATATCAACACCAAGGCGCCCGTCATCTGCTGCACGGCAGAGATCCTTGCCAACGACGCACTGCGCGAGGGCGAGGACGCCGACGTGGGCTGCGTGGCCATGGACGAGTTCCACTACTTTGCCGACCCCGACCGCGGCTGGGCTTGGCAGGTGCCGCTGCTCACTCTGCCCCATACGCAATTTATGCTCATGAGCGCCACGCTCGGCGATGTCACTGCCATCGCCGCCTCGCTCGAGGAACACACCGGCGCTGCTTGCGACTTGGTTGTCGACGCCCCGCGTCCTGTTCCGCTGAGCTACGACTATGTGACGACATCCCTCGAGGGCACCGTCGAGCTCGCCATGCGCCGCGGCGAGGCCCCGCTCTATATCGTGCACTTTAGCCAGGATGCCGCCCTTGCGACGGCACAGTCGCTCGCCAATTTTGGCATCGCCAGCAAGGAGCAGCGCGAAGCCATCAAAGAGGCGGCAAAGGGGACGAGCTTCTCGACGGCCTTCGGCAAGATTCTCAAGCGCCTGCTTGGATGCGGCGTCGGCGTGCACCATGCTGGCATGTTGCCGCGCTATCGTCTGCTGGTCGAGCGCTTGGCGCAGCAGGGCCTGCTGCCCGTCATCTGCGGTACCGACACACTCGGCGTCGGCATTAACGTACCCATCCACACCGTGGTGCTCACCGCGCTCACCAAGTTCGATGGCTACAAGATGCGTCGTCTGCGCGCCCGTGAGTTCCATCAGATTGCCGGTCGCGCCGGCCGCTCGGGCTTCGATACCGAGGGCATGGTAATTGCCGAGGCACCCGAGCACGAGATCGAGAATGCCAAGCTTATGGCCAAAGCGGGCGACGACCCCAAAAAACTCCGTAAGATTAAAAAGAAAAAGGCCCCCGAGGGCTTTGTCACCTGGAACAAGCAGACCTTTGAGCGCCTGATCGAGACGCAGCCCGAGACACTCAAGCCGCGCCTGCGCATCACGCACTCCATGGTGATTAGCGTGGTCGAGCAGGGCGGCGACGCCCGTGCCCGCGTACACGACCTCATCGAGACAAGCCTGCAGACTCCCGAGGAAAAGGCTAAGCTCGAGGTTCGCGCCGACGAAATCTTCGCCACGCTCATTGATTCCGGCGTCGTCGTTCGCACCGAGGTACCGCCCGCGTCTGACGCTCCGGCTGACGCCGCACCAGACATCGACTATGCGCTGACGGTCGATCTGCCCGAGGACTTCGCGCTCGATCAGCCGCTCTCGCCGTTCTTGCTTGCCGCGTTGGAGCTGCTCGACCCCGAGAGTGAGACCTATACCATGGATCTGATCTCGATGGTCGAGGCTACGCTCGAGGACCCCAAGCAGGTATTGCGCGCACAGGAGCGCGCCGCACGCGATCGCGCCATGGCCGAGATGA
Organism: uncultured Collinsella sp.; assembly: GCA_937958315.1. Lineage (GTDB taxonomy): Bacteria > Actinomycetota > Coriobacteriia > Coriobacteriales > Coriobacteriaceae > Collinsella. Next base: position 4,559 of record CALFGH010000071.1, read on the forward strand.
AGGCCGACGGCATCGAGTATGAGGAGCGCTTGGAGCGCATTCAGGACGTCACGTACGAAAAGCCGCTCGAGGATTTGCTCGACGCCGCTTTTGACAAGTACTGCCAGGAAGTACCCTGGGCAAACGACTATCAGCTCTCTCCCAAGAGCGTTCTGCGCGATATGCTGGAAAGCGCGAGCGATTTTAAGGGCTACATTCAAAAGCTCGGCATCGCCCGCTCCGAGGGTATTTTGCTGCGCTACCTGGCAGAGGCCTACCGTTCGCTCGACCGCACCGTGCCCATCGAGAAGCGCGACGAGCGCCTGCGCGACATTATCTCGTGGCTGGGCTTTGTGGTGCGCTCGGTGGACTCGAGCCTGGTAGACGAGTGGGAGAACGCCGGCAACCCGGCGGCCCTCGATGCCGCGCCGCCGCAGGGCATCAACGAGGTCGTGGCGGACCG
>CALFGH010000072.1 GCA_937958315.1 uncultured Collinsella sp.
CGGCTCGCTCGCCCTCTACGCCCGCGTCAACGAGTATGGCTTCATCGAGGCCCCGTTCCGTCGCGTCGAGAACGGCGTTGCCACCGACCAGATCGACTGGATGACCGCTGACGAGGAAGAGAAGCACGTCATCGCGCCGGCCAACACGCCGCTCGATCCCAAGACCAACGAGTTCATCACGACCGATGCCGAGGGCAAGATCGTTCGTCCACATACCGTGATCGCCCGTACCCGCGACTTCGACGGCTCCTTCGGCGCTCCCGCCGACGTGCCTGTCGAGGACGTCGACTACATGGACGTCTCGCCGCGTCAGATGCTCTCCGTCGCAGCCACGCTGATTCCGTTCCTCGAGCACGACGACGCCAAGCGTACCCTCATGGGCGCCAACATGCAGCGTCAGGCCGTGCCGCTGGTTCACCCCGCCGCTCCCTATGTCGGTACCGGCATGGAGCGTCGCGCCGCCCTGGACTCCGGCGAGGTTACCCTGGCCAAGAACGCCGGCGAGGTCATCTATGCCGACGCCTCCAAGATTATCGTCAAGCATGCCGGCGGCATGGACGAGTATCACCTGGCCAAGTACCAGCGCTCCAACCAGTCCACCTGCATCAACCACCGTCCGCTCGTGCGCGTCGGTGACACCGTTGAGCAGGGCGAGCCTCTGGCCGACGGTCCTTCGACCGATCATGGCGAGCTCGCACTGGGCCAGAACCTCACCGTGGCATACATGCCGTGGGAAGGCTTCAACTACGAGGACGGTATCGTCGTGTCCGAGCGCCTGGTGGCCGAGGACCTGCTGACGACCATCAATATCACCCGTCACGAGATCGACGCCCGCGACACCAAGCTCGGTCCCGAGGAGATCACTCGCGAGATCCCGAACCTCTCCGAGGACATGCTTGCCAACCTCGACGAGGACGGCATCATCCGCATCGGCGCCGAGGTCGGCCCTGGCGACATCCTGGTCGGCAAGGTCACGCCTAAGGGCGAGAGCGCTCTGACCGCCGAGGAGCGCCTGCTGCGCGCCATCTTCGGTGCCAAGGCTCACGATGTTCGCGACACCTCCCTTAAGATGCCTCACGGCGCTTATGGCCGCGTCATCGACGTCGTCCGCTTTAGCCGCGAGAACGGCGACGACCTGGCCCCCGGCGTCAACGAGCAGGTGCGCGTCTACGTCGCCCAGCGTCGTAAGATCCAGCAGGGCGATAAGATCGCCGGTCGCCACGGCAACAAGGGCGTTATCTGTAACGTTCTGCCGGTCGAGGACATGCCCTACATGGCTGACGGTACCCCGATCGACGTTATCCTCAACCCGCTGGGCGTTCCTTCGCGTATGAACGTCGGCCAGCTGCTCGAGTGCCACCTTGGCTGGGCCGCTGCCTGCGGTTGGGATACCGAGGATGCCGACTCCGACAAGTATGTCCCCGGTCCGTTCTTCGTCTCGACGCCCGTCTTCGACGGCGCCAAGGAGGACGAGATCGCCGAGGTCATCCGTCGCGCCAACAAGAACATGCTCAACAAGGCCACCGCTGCCTTTGGCGATCACATGCGCCCCGAGTTTGTCACCCAGCTTGACGAGCGCGGCAAGACCCGCCTGTTCGACGGCCGCACCGGCGAGGAGTTCCGCGAGCCCATTACCGTGGGTACGTCCTACATCCTCAAGCTCGGCCACATGGTCGACGACAAGATCCACGCCCGTTCGACCGGCCCTTACAGCCTGGTTACCCAGCAACCGCTGGGCGGCAAGGCTCAGTTCGGCGGCCAGCGCTTCGGCGAGATGGAAGTTTGGGCACTGTACGCATACGGTGCTTCCAACGTCCTGCAGGAGATCCTGACCGTCAAGTCCGACGATACCGTGGGCCGCGTCAAGACCTACGAGTCCATCGTCAAGGGCGAGAACGTCCCGGTTCCGGGTATCCCCGAGTCCTTCAAGGTTCTCGTCAAGGAGATCCGTTCCCTCGCACTGGACATCGAGCCCATGCACGATGCCGACGAGGACGCCTCCGCCCCTGTGACCGCCGAGGAGACCTCTGCTCTCGACGACCTGGCTGCGCTCGCCGGCGTTGACACCGACGTCGAGGCCCAGGATGCCGAGACCGCCGAGGCACCCGAGGCTGTCGCCGCCACGACCACTGATAAGGAGTAGTTGACTGTGGCAGATTTCGAAGCTACTGATTTTGACTCGGTAAAGATCTCCCTTGCCTCCGCCGACCAGATCCGTTCCTGGTCGCACGGTGAGGTCAAGAAGCCGGAGACCATCAATTACCGTACCCTCAAGCCCGAGAAGGACGGCCTGTTCTGCGAGAAGATCTTCGGTCCCGCCAAGGACTGGGAGTGCTCCTGCGGCAAGTACAAGGGCATCCGCTTTAAGGGCATCGTCTGCGAGCGCTGCGGCGTCGAGGTCACCTCGGCCAAGGTTCGTCGCGAGCGCATGGGTCACATCGAGCTCGCCGCTCCCGTGTCCCACATCTGGTACTTCAAGAGCCCCACGAGCTTCCCGATGAGCCGTATGCTCGACATCAAGTCCAAGGACCTCGAGAAGGTTCTGTACTTTGCCAGCTACATCATCACCGAGGTCGACTACGAGGCTCGCGAGGCCGACGCTGACGACCTGCGCGAGGAGCTCGCCGCCGATCTGGAAGAGATCGATGCCGAGTGCGCCCGCCAGATCGAGTCCCTCAAGGAGCAGGGCAACCCCGAGAACTTTGACGAGTTCTCCGACGAGGAGCCGCTGACCCCCGAGGAGATCGCCTCTGGCATCGTCGACATCGAGGAAGAGTGCAAGGACGAGAAGCAGCTCCGCACGGACGCCTTCAACGCCTTCATGAAGCTCACCGAGCGCGACCTCATCTCCGATGAGCCGCTGTTCCGCGAGATGACCCGTTACTACTCCATGTACTTCAAGGGTGGTATGGGTGCCGAGGCCGTCCGCGACCTGCTCGCTGCCATCGACCTCCCCTCCGAGGCCGAGAAGCTCAAGGCCATCATCGCCGACGAGGATTCCCAGAAGCAGAAGCGCGAGAAGGCCGTTAAGCGCCTCGAGGTCGTTGACGCCTTCCTGAAGGGCGGCAACAGCCCCGCGAACATGATCCTGGATGTCATCCCGGTCATTCCGCCCGATCTGCGCCCGATGGTCCAGCTCGACGGCGGCCGCTTCGCCGCGTCCGACCTCAACGACCTGTATCGTCGCGTGATCAACCGTAACAACCGACTCAAGCGCCTGCTCGACCTGGACGCCCCTGCGATCATCGTGAACAACGAGAAGCGCATGCTCCAGGAGTCCGTGGATGCCCTGTTCGACAACGGCCGTCGTGGTCGCCCGGTCTCTGGCCGTGGCGGTCGCCCGCTCAAGTCGCTCGCTGAGGCCCTCAAGGGCAAGCAGGGTCGTTTCCGTCAGAACCTGCTGGGCAAGCGTGTCGACTACTCCGGCCGTTCGGTAATCGTTACCGACCCCAAGCTGCTGCTGCACCAGTGCGGTCTGCCCAAGACCATGGCGCTGGAGCTCTTCAAGCCCTTCGTCATGAAGCGCCTGGTCGAGCTCGGCAAGGTCGAGAACATCAAGGGCGCCAAGCGCGCTATCGACCGCGGTGCCACCTTTGTGTGGGATATCCTCGAAGAGGTCATCGACGGTCGCGTCGTGCTGCTCAACCGTGCACCGACCCTGCACCGTCTGTCCATCCAGGCCTTTGAGCCGGTGCTGGTCGAGGGCAAGGCTATCCACCTGCACCCGCTGGTCTGCTCGCCCTTCAACGCCGACTTCGACGGCGACCAGATGTCTGTCCACGTGCCGCTGTCCAGCCAGGCTCAGGCCGAGGCTCGCGTGCTCATGCTCTCTGCGAACAACCTGCGCTCGCCGGCATCCGGCAAGCCGGTTAACATCCCTTCGCAGGACATGATCATTGGTGTGTACTACCTCACCCAGGTCCGCGAGGGTCTGCCGGGCGAGAACCACGTGTTCGCCAGCTTCGACGACGCGCTGCACGCCTATGACTGCCGTTCCGAGGTCGACATGCAGGCCAAGATCCAGGTTCGCGTGTCCGCTGCCGATGCCAACGTCATCAACGAGGACGGCACCCGTATCTTCCGCGTCAAGAACGGCAAGAACGAGTTCGTCGACTACGACGTTACCGGCAACAAGACCGCGCGCTTCGAGACCTCTATCGGCCGCATCATCTTCAACCGCCAGTGCCTGCCCGAAGACTATGAGTTCATGAACTACAAGATGGTCAAGGGCGATGTGGCCAAGCTGGTTGCCGACTGCTGCGATCGTTACCCCGAGGCCAAGGTCGGCCCGATCCTCGACGCCATCAAGTACTCCGGCTTCCACTACGCTACCCGCGCCGGCCTCACCATCTCGGTGTGGGACGCTCTCATCCCTGCCGAGAAGCAGGAGCTGCTCGATCGCGCCCAGGCCAACGTCGACCAGATCAACGAGTACTTCGAGGAGGGCTTCATCAACGAGACGGAGCGCCACATCGAAGTTGTTAACGAGTGGACCGCTTGTACCGACAAGGTCGCAGCGCTCATGCTCGACTTGTTCGACGAGGAGAACCCGCTCTACATGATGGCCGACTCCGGCGCCCGTGGTTCTAAGACCCAGCTGCGTCAGCTCGGCGGCATGCGTGGCCTGATGGCAGACATGTCCGGCGAGACGATCGACCTTCCCATTAAGGCGAACTTCCGCGAGGGCCTGCTGCCGCTCGAGTACTTCATTTCGACCTACGGCGCCCGTAAGGGCCTGGTCGATACCGCATCCCACACCTCGGACTCTGGTTACCTGACCCGTCGTCTGGTCGACGTGGCCCAGGACGTCATCGTCCGCGAGGAGGACTGCGGTACGCACGAGGGCGTTACCTACAACCTCATCATCCCCGGCACCACCGATCTCAACACCGACCTCGTCGGCCGTTGCTTCATCGAGGACGTCGTGGCCCCCGATGGCACCGTGCTCTTTGAGCAGGACGGCTACATCGAGAAGGTCGCCGACATCCAGAAGATGGTCGATGCGGGCCTTAAGAAGGTCAAGCTCCGCGCGCTGCTCACCTGCCGCTCCAAGTACGGCGTGTGCCAGAAGTGCTACGGCTGGGATCTTTCCACCCGTCGTCCGGTCGCCATCGGTACCGCGGTCGGCATTATTGCCGCCCAGTCCATCGGCGAGCCCGGTACGCAGCTTACGATGCGTACCATTCACTCCGGCGGCGTCGCTGGCGTCGACGATATTACGCAGGGCCTGCCTACGGTCAGCCGTATGTTCGATATCGTCGGCAACGTCAACGAGAAGATCCTGGGTCGCGAGGCCGAGCTGGCTCCGTACTCCGGTCACCTCTCGATTAAGCCCGAGAAGTCCGAGTACGTGCTGACGCTCACCGACTCCGAGGACCACACCCGTGTTCTCGACGAACGTCGCGTCCCCGCTTCGGTGCGCTTTATGCCCGAGATCGAGGACGGCTGCGAGGTTCGCGCCGGCGACCAGATCACCAAGGGCTTCGTCAACTTCCGCAACCTGCGCAAGCTGACCGACATCGAGTCGACGATGCACACCTTCGTCGAGAGCGTCAAGGACGTCTACACCAGCCAGGGCGTCGACCTGAACGACAAGCACATCGAGGTGCTCGCACGTCAGATGCTGCGTCGCGTTCAGATCACCAACCCCGGTGACTCCAAGTACCTGCTTGGTCAGTACGTCGACCGCTACGAGTTCGCTGACGAGGTCGAGCGCGTTGCCCGTCTGGGCGGTCAGGCTCCCGTGGCCGAGCCCGTCATCCTGGGTACGCTCAAGGTCGCGTCCAACATCGACTCCTGGCTGTCGAGCGCTTCGTTCATCCGTACCGCCGGCGTCCTTACCGAGGCTGCCATCGAGGGCAAGGTCGACCACCTGCTCGACCTTAAGTCCAACGTCATCGTCGGTAAGAAGATCCCGGCTGGTACCGGCCTCAAGCCGTACGCCAACGCCAAGCTGACGTATCGCACGGCCGACGGCTATGTTGACATCGACGGTCCGGCTTCGCCCAACGCCAAGTCGCTGCCCGAGTGGGCTCCGGTTGAGCTCAAGGACCTGGACGAGCAGCTCCCGCAGCAGCTCGACTGGGCCGGCTACGACGAGTTCGGTGGTGCTGACGGTTCGTTCACCCGCAACGGCCATACCATCTCCGCCGAGAAGGCTCGCCTGTACCTGTTCGACGACCTGGGCGTGTCGCAGCGCTGGACCAACAAGTTCAGCGAGGTCGGCATCGAGACGGTCGGCGATCTGGTCGGCAAGTCCGAGGAGGATCTGCTGCGCATCGATGGTATCGGTGCCAAGGCGATCGAGGAGCTCCGTGACGGCCTGGAGGCCCACGACCTGCTCTACATCCTCGAGAACAACGACGACGTTGCCGACGAGGAAGACCTCTCGCAGCTGCTGCAGATGGTCTTTAGCCCCGACGGTCCGGACGATATCCTGCTGGGTACCTCCGCTCCGACGCATCACGCCGACGCCGACGAGGAGCTCCTGGGCGCCCCGATCGACGACAAGAAGGCTCCCGCCAACGGCGCGATCAACGAGGACATGGCTTCCCTCGATGAGCTGCTCAACCAGCTCGTGGACACCGACGACGCCGAAGAGGCCAAGGACAACGACGAGGAGTAATTTCCTAGTACGTTAACCGCCCTTATAAAGGCTCGCTTCCCAACTGAACTGCCTCCCATTTCTTGGACATGAGAAATGGGAGGCTTTCTTTATGCGCGTTGATTTGAGGGTGAAGCATGATGTCGAGGCCAGGAAGGCGGCCATAGGGCTCTTCGAGCTCGGACACGGGTATAAATCTGCCGCGATTGCCCTTTCGCTTCCCGCGGAAGCCGTGAGAAGATGGCAGGAGATATACCGCGCATTCGGGAGCGAGGTGCTGCTGCGCATGGACGGAAAGCAGGGCAGGTACACATACGAGCAGAAGGTCGCCGCCGCCTCCGCCGTCGTCGACGGCGGCATGACGAAGACCGAGGCGATGGCGGCGTTCGGCATAATGTCGATGTCGCCGCTCAAGAAGTGGTGCGCGCTATACCGCGAGGGCGGCGCGGAGGCCCTGCGCCCGAGGCCCAAGGGCC
>CALFGH010000073.1 GCA_937958315.1 uncultured Collinsella sp.
CCGCCCATAAAGCCTGTGTTAATTTTTAATCAGACATTTTTCCCGCTTTCCCGGCGCAGGCGCTCCAGCACGGCAAGGTTCTCGGGCACGGCCAGGAACTGCTTGACGCTCGCCGCAATCTTGGGACCGATGCCCTCGCACTCGGCGATGTCCTCTTCACTCGCCAAGATGAGCTTGTCAATCGACAGGAATCGCTCGGCGATGACCTCGCCCACACTCTTGCCCACATGGCGGATACCCAGGGCAAACAGCACGCGACCGAGCGACTGGCTCTTGGACTTGTTGAGCTCGGCGATGATCTTTTCGGCCGTCTTGAGGCCTACCGGGATGGGGTCGCCCTTCTTAACGCCCTTTTTGCTGTTGGAGCTGGCATAGGTGCGCCCCGTGTCCAGGCCTGCGATGTCGTCGACCGTGAGCTGGTAGAAGTCCGCGACATCGTGAATCAGCCCGGCGGCGATCATCTTGTCGACAATCTCGTCGCCTAGGCCATCAACGTCCATGCAGCCGCGGCTCACCCAGTGAAGCAGGCGCTCCTTGAGCTGCGCGGGGCAATCGATGGAGACGCAGCGGTAGGCAACCTCGCCGTCCTCGTGAACCACGGGACTACCGCACACGGGGCAGACCTCGGGCATGTGCCAGTCGACCGAATCAGCCGGGCGCTTGTCGAGTACCGGGCCCACGACCTCGGGGATTACGTCGCCCGCCTTGTGCACGATGATAGTGTCGCCCTCGCGCACGTTTTTGCGACGGATCTCGTCGATGTTGTGTAGCGTGGCGCGCGCGATAGTGGAGCCGGCAACCGTCACCGGGTCGAACTCGGCGACCGGCGTGAGCACACCGGTGCGGCCCACCTGGATACGAATCTCGCGCAGGACGGTCTGTTTTTCCTCGGGCGGGAACTTAAAGGCAATGGCCCAGCGTGGTGCGCGGGCGGTAAAGCCCAGGTCGAGCTGCTGCTGGAAGCTGTCGACCTTTACGACCACGCCGTCGATGTCGTAGTCCAGGTCACCGCGATGCTCGAGGGCCTGGGCGCAGAACTCGTGAACCTCGGCCGGCGCGGCGCAACGAGCCACGTTGGGGTTGACGCTAAAGCCGGCGCTACGAAGCCAGTCCAGAAACTCGCGCTGGCTGTGGACGTGCAGCGGGTCGGTATCGGCGATGGCATAGATAAAGGTGGCCAGGTCGCGGCGCGCCGTGACCTTGGGGTCTTTCTGACGCAGGCTACCGGCGGCGGCGTTGCGCGGGTTGGCGAAGGGGTCGCGCCCCTCGGCATCGGCCTCTTCATTCAGAC
>CALFGH010000074.1 GCA_937958315.1 uncultured Collinsella sp.
ATGGTGCCGCTCACCAGCGACGCGCGCTGCGGAACGGTCGCGACCACACGGCGCAGCTGGTCGAGCGGCCAGGTGCGCACGTCGGCACCCATCACGCTCACGCTGCCGGTGCTCGCATCGTACAGGCGCGGGATAAGCGAGACGAGTGTGGACTTGCCGCTACCCGTGCCACCGATAATGCCGAGCGTTTTGCCCATCGGCAATTCCAGGGTCACATCGCTCACGGCATTTGCCGCGCCCGCGCCAAACGAAAAGCTCGCATGGCTCAAGCTCAGCGCGGGGACTGGAGCGACATTGCCCGGCTCGGGCAGTGCGACCGGTTCGTTGTTCTCGTCGGTGATGCTCGGCTCGCAATTGAGCACCTCATTGATGCGCGACGCGCTGGCGCTCGCCTTGGTAAAGACCACGACTAGGTTGGCGACGTACACGATGGAGGTGAGCGTCTGCGTCATGTAGTTCACAAACGCCATGACCTGGCCCTGCGTAAGCTCGCCCACGTTGGCCTGGATGCCGCCCACCCATAGGATGGCGCACACGCCCAGGTTCATCACCAAGAATGTGACGGGGTTGAGAATCGACGAAAGCTTACCCACCGCGATGGCAGTATTGGCCTGGTCATCGGCGGCTTGGGCAAAGCGTTCGCGCTCGTGATCTTCGCGTACAAAGGCACGAATCACGCGGGCGCCCGAAAGTCCCTCGCGGCAAATGAGCGCAATGCGGTCAAGCTTTGCCTGCAGCTGCCTGTAATACGGAATGCAGCGCGCCATGACAAACCAAAACACCAAGCCAATGGCGGGCGTGCAAATCAAAAAGATCGTGCCGAGCTTAAGGTCGATGGCAAGGGCCGCGCACATGGAGCCCACCGCTAGAAAGGGCCAGCGGATGAGCATGCGCACGCCCAGCGCCACGGCAAGCTGCACCTGGTTGACATCGTTGGTGATGCGGGTGATAAGCGACGGCGTGCCAAAGCGATCGAGCTCAGCATAGCTCAGCTTGTTGATGTGCTGGTAGAGCGCACCACGGATATCGGTGCCCATGCCCTGCGAGGTGAGCGCCGCCATCTTTTGGCAGACGAGCGTAAACGAGATGCCGATCACAGCCATGGCGCCAAGCACCATACCGTAGTGGACGACGGCGCTCATGTCGTGCGAGCCAATGCCCTTATCGATCATCTGGGCAATCACCAGCGGCGTCAGCAGGTCAAAGATCACTTCGATCAGCTTGCATGCAGGACCAATCACCATATACCGGCGAAACTTGCCACCAAAACGCCTAAGCAACTCAATCATAGAAGGCGCTCCCTATCATCATCCACATTCAATTCGAACCATGATAGTACCGCCACCCCAAAAGAAGCGTAAACAACTCGTCATTTCTAACGGGATTCAGTTTTCAGGGGGGGTATACGCGCACACCCAGCCAGTGTCGGGTCAACTAGCATGGTATATTTACATTAGTGCTACCAAGTTAGTCGCCGACCCTTGAAATGAGGTGCCGAGATGAACGACATTCTCGCAAGAAGAGCAAGACGAGCAACTGTGGGCATCGCCCTTTCCGCGGCACTTGTCGCGGGAATCGCCCCCGTAGCGGCGATCGCGGCAGAAACCAGTTCCCCCACCGGTGCGGCCGTTTCGCAGACGAGCGCCGCCAACGGCAATTCGGGCGCCCCGCAGACAGAAGACGCGGCCGCCGCAAAAGAAAAAGCGTATGCAGCCATGCAGGAAGCGCTCAAAAACCTCGAGGCCGCAAAAGACGCCGCAAGTCCCGAGAAACTTGCGGAAATCGATACTAAAATTGGCATTTTTCAAGAGAACTACGTCACTAATTTGGCGCAAGCCGCCATATATAAGGAATCCCTTCCTACCATGCAAGCGAACGTCGATGCAGCTCAAGCCGAATGCGATAAGGCCCACAACCGGACAAGAGCCCTTGAGGCAGAATTAAATAAAATCGACTACACGACTCCTGCCGAAACTATTTGGCAGTTGCAAGAGGCGATCACAGAGGCAATAATGCAAGAAAATTCCTGTGAAGATAAGCTTGAGCACTGCCGAATGCACCTCGAAAGTCATAAAAGCCTGATTTATTTCTTTGAAAGCGAAGTAGAGTTTAATAAAACCCATCTCAACGGAGAAACAGCCAAGCGGGATGCGCTCCTCGGCGATTTGAAAAGAGCGCAAATAGCCTATGACGACGCCTGCAAGGCATACGAAGAGGCAAAGACCGCGGCAGACAAGGCCACCTCGCCCGAGATAACGAAACCCGCCGAGACGACAAAACCCTCCAGCTCAGCGCAGCCGGCCGAAACGGTACAGCCCGACAGCTCGCCCGCGACCGGCAAAAATACCCCGCCAAGCTCCACCAAGCAGGCGAACTGCATCGACAATGCCGCCACCGAGCAGCTCTTCGGCCACGTCAAGGACGAGTTCTACAGGGGCCGCGAGTGGAAGACGTTCGAGGATTTCAAACGCGACCTGGAGGAATACATAGTCCACTGGAACACGAGCCGGAGGCAGGTAAGATTGAAGGGCCTGACCCCGGAGGAGTACCGGAATCAGGCCCTTGCGGCCTAGTCGCTATTTAGGGCGTCCAAGATTTGGGGCGCAGTTCAACCCAGGGAAACGGGCCTCTTTAACTGCAAAAATTCAAGCAACAGCACCGCCGCCTCTTGAACCACATAGCCATCAATGCCCAGACAACACCAGCAAGCCGCATTCCGCAAGGGATAGATTTAATTAGATAAACGCGCCTTTACGGGTGATTTTTGGACGACGGGGCCCGGCCGGTGACGAGGTATTTGGTAGTCGAGCGATCCCGCAGGCGCAGCCGAGGACCAGCGAGACACCAAATACCTCGTCGCCGGCCGGGCCATGTCGCGGCACCAAAAAGCGCCCGTGCGCTCGATGGATCCGGATGCCCGACAGAGGCTCCTTATGGCTGCTTCCTTCCGGACCTGACCAGATTCGGAACATGTCGTCATCCGAACCCATCGAACGCGCTAGGCGCTCGGTATATCTTACCCGCTCCCGCCCGATGGGGCAAGACAGCTAATTTGGGACGGGGCCTTTTTGACTACTTTTTGACTGGGGGCATCAGGGTGGCGAAAGTAGTCAAGAAAGCCCCGTCCCAAATAGACTGATCCGGTGCTGCGCCACGGAAAGGGCCTATCTACTACTCTTAGGCCGCAGTGGTCAACCATAGCGTGCTTTTTCGAAAATCGGTAAGCTTTCTACCTGCGGTTTTAATTTCGCAAAATCCAGGATGGTCGAGAGTGCTCGGTTAAACGTAGTAGATGGCCGCATTTCATGGCAGACGGTCCGGCTCGAGACCCAAGGCAGCCAGCCTCGAATGGACATTCTCGAAGTTGCGGTGGAATACGGACTGAATTGGCACCTTAAAGGCAAAAACACTCCGTATTTCACCGCAACTTATCGAGGGGATGGATTTTAGATGCGGCCGAGGTCGTAAGCTCGAGCGGCAGTCTCGCCAGCGCAGACGAGGTTTGCCTCTGCCTCGCGCGGATCGAGCGCCAGCTCAAGGTCCATGGGTCTGCGGCAGACCGGCAAAACCAGGTCGACGCCCTGCCTATACACCGCATCCAGGCTGTCCGCACGACCGCCCACGACGGCGACCACCGGCTTGCCATATCGCTTCGCACGACGGGCCACGCCCACCGGTTCCTTACCGTCGGCGGATTGCTCGTCCATATTGCCCTCGCCTGTAATGACCAGGTCGACATCGCGCACGCGCTCGTCGAACCCAACGAGGTCGAGCACCGTCTCAACGCCCGAACGCAACTCGGCACCAAGTGTCAACAACGCGGCGCCCAGACCGCCAGCG
>CALFGH010000075.1 GCA_937958315.1 uncultured Collinsella sp.
AAGCGAAAGATGCTTAAACGCCACGTCATCCGAAAGGACCGCGTGAGTGCCAAAGAGGACGTCGAGCTCGCCCGATTCCAACTGCGCATGGATCCGCTCGCGCTCGGCCGCCGGCGTGGCACCCGTCAGGAGCGCCCAGGACATGCCAGCCTGCGAGAGCAAGGGGCCGGTCTTATCGGCATATTGGCGCGCCAGCACTCCCGTAGGCGCCATAACGCAGGACTGAGTGCCCGAATCGGCCGCGACAGCCAGCGCGCAAGCGGCGACGGCCGTCTTGCCGGTACCGACGTCGCCAAGCAGCAGGCGGTTCATCACGCGCCCGCCATCGCACATGTCGTGCAGGATGTCTTGGAACGCGGCCTCCTGCTCGTCGCTCAGCGAAAACGGCAGGGCTTCCCTGAGCGCTGCCAGGTGCTCGCCCGCGGCATGTGTATAAGGCGCTACGTCGACCATACCGCCATCGTTGCGCAGGCGAAGCGCGAGCTGCAAGCAGAGACATTCCTCGTAGGCAAGACGCCGCCGCGCAATATCGCGCTCGGCCATACTCGAGGGAAAGTGAATTGAGCGCAGCGCGCGGGCATTGCTCATCAGACGGCGCTTGACGCGCAAGCGTGCGGGAATCGGATCGAAGGGATTGCCGACGACCTCGAGCGCGCCGCTTACGATGCGGCGCATCCACGCCTGGCTCACGCCATCGCTCACATAGTGGACCGGCAGAATGGTGCCCGCGGCACGCCCCTCCTCGAGCTTTTCGAAATGCGGAGAGGCCATCTGCTTAAAGCCGTAGGCAAACTCGACCTTACCCATCACGGCCAGGCGGTCGCCCTGCTTAAACTGCTGGGCAATCCAGGGCTGACGGAAAAAGGCGACCTGCAGCACGCCCGTCTCGTCCACCAGCGAGACCTCGGTCACCTGCATACGCGGGCGGGGCTGTTTTTGGACGATACGATCGACCGTGGCGACAATCGTGCACACGGTACCGATGGGCGCCATCTCGATGGACCAGGAGCGCGTAAAGTCCAGGTATCGATGAGGGATATGGAGAAGGAGGTCCCCCACCGTCCGAATTCCCAGACGGCGAAGGGCCTCCTCACGTTTACCCGAAACATATTTGAGTCGCGCGATATCCTCGTCGAGCGCATTGCTCTGGGCAAAGCGCTCCGAGACGCGCGGCACGGAGCACAGCTCGGACATGGGCAGTTGCCTACTCGATCGAGAAGATCACAGGATAGAGCGGCTGCTCGCCACGATGGGCATCAATCTCCAGGTCGGGTTGAGCCTCCTCGATGGCGTCGACGATCTCCTGGAAGGCCTCATCGGACAACTCCTCGCCGGCCAGAATCGTCAGCGCGTCGCCCTCCTCTTCCTCCTGCATGCGGTTGATGCAGTCGAGCGTGACCTGCTTCACGTCGGAGCCGACCACGTCGATGGAGCCGGCAATAATGCCCATGACGTCACCGGAGTGAATCGGAGAGCCGTCGGAGGCGCTGGAATCACGCACGGCGCGGGTGACCTCGCCATCGCGAACTTCGCTGATGGCGTCGACCATGGCGGCAACAGCATCCTCGAGCTCGGAATCGGGCAGGACCGCGAACAGTGCGGAGAACGCCTGCGGGACGGTCTTAGTGGGAACGACGGCGACCTTCTTGTCGGTGCAGGCAGAAGCGGCAGCCTCGGCAGCCATACGGATGTTGCCGTTATTGGGCAGGATGACGACCGAGGTCGCGTTGACCTGGTCCACCGCGCCCAGCAGGTCGGCGGTCGAGGGGTTCATGGTCTGGCCACCCGAGACGATCACGTCAACGCCGAGGGACTTGAGGATGTCGGCCTCGCCCGAACCAGCGGCAACGGCGACAAAGCCCAGCGCCTTGGCGGGCTCGGCAGCCTTCTCCTGGTCCTCATGAATCTTGGCGATACGGTCGTGGGCCTCCATCTCCATGTTGTGGATAAAGACCTCGTAGATCTGACCAAGTTGCAGCATATGCTCGAGCACCAGGTTGGGGGTGTTGGAGTGCACGTGGATCTTGTAGTCGGGGTAGGCACCCACGAGCAGCTCGCAGTCGCCCATGGAACCCAGGAACTTAAGGCACTCGTCCTCGTCAAAAGGAGCGTCGGCCTTAAAGAGGAACTCGTTGCAGTAGCGGAACTCCGAGCCCTCCCAGTCGTCGTTGGCCTCGATCTCAACGCGACCAAGGGCCGCGTCGCGGGCAGAGCCGGCGGAATCAAACGTGGCGGAGAAATCCTCGACTACGGTGCTGCGGCCAAGAGCGGCGGCAACAAAGTTCTCCAAGAAGATGGCAAAGCCAAAGGCGCCGGAGTCGACTACGCCGTTCTCTTTCAGAACGGGCAGCAGGTCGGGCGTGCGGGCGACGGACTGATAGGCCTCGACGACGATGGCATCGAGAGCGTCCTCGGCCGAGAACTTCTTCTTCTCGCACTCATCGGCCTTGGTCGAAACATCGCGCAGGACCGTGAGGATCGTGCCCTCGATGGGCTTACGGACAGCCTGGAAGGCGACCTTGACGGCGCGACGGAAGGCGAAGGCGATGTTGGCAGACGTGATGGGCTCGTCGGCAGAGACGAGGCCCTCGGCCACGCCGCGCAGGATCTGCGAGGTGATGACGCCGGAGTTGCCGCGGGCACCCATCAGGGATCCGTGGGTGATGGCGCCGGCGATGGCCTCCATATCGGCATCGGCGGGAAGGGCGGAAAGCTCCTTGGTCACCGAGGCAAGCGTGAGCGACATGTTGGTGCCGGTGTCGCCGTCGGGTACGGGGAAGACGTTGAGCTTGTTGATCTCCTCGGCCTTGTCGGAAACGGCAGCCGCAGCGATCGGAAAACAGGTGCGAATGGTCTTTGCAATCATGGGTATTTGAATCTCCGTTTTCGGATGCTAGTTCAGACGGCTCTTGAGCGCGTCGATATGGATGCCGATCTTAAGGCTGGCAGGATCGATCTGGGCGATCTCCTGCAGGGTGAAGGCAACGGAGCTCGAAAGATTGTGGCAGACGGACTTCATGTTGACGCCGTTCTCGAGCACGACGTGAAGATCGACCGTAAGGCCGTTCTCGTCGGCGGAGACAAGCACGCCCTTGCGAAGGCGCTGACCGGCAAGCAAGCGCACGCTCTCGGCGCCCTGGAGCTGCTCGGCCATACCGACGACGCCATAGCACGTCATCGCGGCATAACCGGCAATATCGGCAATAACGTCGTTCGAGACGCTCAGGCTGCCGTTAATGGTCTCAGACACAAGAATCTCCTTATCTGGTGCTCGCGGCACCATCTCGTGGGAGCAATCATTGCAATATTCTACAACGAGCGCGCCATGTTGAGGTGGTGGGTCGCGGGATTACATCCTCGACACGAAATGTTGATATGGCAACGTTCGTGCCAGACTATCGCGACAAGAAAAAACCCGCCGCATAAGCGACGGGTTTTACAACCTGGCTCCCCGGGTAGGACTCGAACCTACAACAGCGCGGTTAACAGCCGCGTGCTCTACCATTGAGCTACCGAGGAATTTAAAAGCCCAACGGAATGGGCCGAGAATTCTGGCTCCCCGGGTAGGACTCGAACCTACAACAGCGCGGTTAACAGCCGCGTGCTCTACCATTGAGCTACCGAGGAATAGGTGCGTGCTCTCAAGCAACGAAGTTTATTATACGGACGAATCAGCTCAGGGCAAGAACTTTTTTGAGAATTTTTCCGACCTAGTCATTGGGGACGTCCCCAATGACTACATGAAAGCGCCCTCAAGCGGATGTACTTGAGGGCGCTTCTTGCTGACTAGCTTTCGATATAGTCTTTGAGCTTGCTGCTGCGGCTGGGATGACGGAGCTTGGCCAGGGTCTTGGACTCAATCTGGCGGATGCGCTCACGCGTGACGCCAAACTCGCGGCCGACTTCCTCGAGCGTGCGAGGATGTCCGTCGACAAGGCCAAAGCGCAGCTCGATAACCTTGCGCTCACGATCGGCAAGCGAGTCGAGCACCTGGGTGAGCTGCTCCTGCAGCATGGAGAAGCTGGCGGCATCGGGCGGAACGATAGCCTGGGAGTCCTCGATGAAGTCGCCCAGCTGGGAATCCTCTTCCTCGCCGATAGGGGTCTCGAGCGACACGGGCTCCTGCGAGATCTTCTGGATCTCGCGGACGCGGTCGGCGCTCATGTCCATCTCGGCACCGATCTCCTCGGGGGTCGGGTCGCGACCCAGGTCCTGAAGGAGCTGGCGCTGCACACGGACGAGCTTGTTGATGGTCTCGACCATGTGCACGGGAATACGGATGGTACGGGCCTGGTCGGCGATAGCACGCGTGATGGCCTGACGGATCCACCACGTGGCGTACGTGGAGAACTTAAAGCCCTTCTGGTAGTCGAACTTCTCGACGGCGCGGATCAGACCGAGGTTGCCCTCCTGGATCAGGTCCAGGAACAGCATGCCGCGACCGACATAGCGCTTGGCGATGGAGACGACCAGGCGCAGGTTGGCGCTGATGAGCGCCTGCTTGGCCTCGAGACCCACGTTCTCGATTCGGGTCAGGCGACGCATCTCGGCGCGGGTGAGCTCGATCTCGCCCGCCTCGGCGGCCTCGAGCTTCTCGGTGGCATCGAGACCAGCCTCAATCTTCATGGCCAGATCGACCTCTTCGGAGGCGGTCAGCAGGTCGACCTTACCGATCTCCTTAAGGTACATACGAACCGGGTCGCCGGTCAGCATCACCGTGGAGGCATCGATGCCACGCACGCGCGAACGCGAACGGGACGTGCGCACGGTGCGCTTCTTCTTGCTCTTGGAAGAACCCATCTCGGCGTCGGCCTGGCGGGCCATCTTAAGCTCGTGATCGTCGAGCGAGCCGGAATCGTGCTCGTCGTCATCGAAATCGTCGGTATCGCTATCGTTATCGTCATCGTCGACGTCCATGGGGGCGTCGTCGTTACCGCTCGCGGAGATAATCTGGATGCCGCTGTTGCGCAGCGCGGAATACACCGCGTTGAGCTGCTCGTCAGACACATCGATATCCTTCAGGGCGACCTGAATCTCATCCTCGGTTACCGAAGTCCTGTTTGAGCCGCTGCCCATGAGCTTTGCAACGTAGGATTCCAGCCCAGTACCCGTGCTCTCACTCTTTTTTGGCACAGATTCTCCCTTCATAGTCCACAGGACTCATTACTTTAGCACACACATAGACGTCTATACCCAAAATTCAGACTGGATATAGGCGTAAATACGCTGGTTGACCACAACATCTAGGCTTGGTCGGCGCCCGTCGTGTCCAAACCGATCAAACGGAACGGGTCTGCCACGCCGCCGATCGACTTTTGGAGCTCGCGCTGGCGCTGAGAATCCTGCATCGCCTGCATCGTCAGCACACGGCGCGCCTCGTCGTCGAGCGACCGGTCCTGACGTAGCTTGGCCTGTGCGGCGCGCATACGACGTTTGATGGTGTAGAGCTCGAGGGTATCGAGCATAAACACGATGTTCGTCTCGGTGGGGTGCTTGCTCGTCGACGAAATACGCCCG
>CALFGH010000076.1 GCA_937958315.1 uncultured Collinsella sp.
TTGCGTACCTTTTGCGCGATGTCCTTTTCCGAAATGCCGTAATGCTCCACGAGCTGCGCATAGGTGCCGCTGCTGGTATAGCGCGTGATGCCCACGCCGCCAAAGCGACAGAGCTCAAGGGTCAGTTCGAACAAATGAAGACAGAGGATGACGCGACTGAGCTCCGCCTGAAGGCCGCGCTCGACGCCGTGGAGGCCCGCGAGGCGAGCTCTCGCGAGACCGGCAACCGCCTCGTTCGACGTCTTGAGGATTCCAAGCGTATCCGCGACAAGGTGAAGGCCGAGCGAGACGCCGGCATTGCCGCCGCACAACAAACCGTCGACGCCACGCGCGCCCAGCTCGAGACGCTGCGTCATGAGTATGCCGAGCTGCAACGCAATCCCTCGGCAAATCCCGCCAACTATACGGTGCGCACCAGCGAGCTCTCGATGCAGATCTCCGACACGGCAGATGCCCTGCGTAAAGCCGAAGAAGATGTCCCGCGCATCACCGCCGACCTTGAGCACTCGCTTGCCGCAGCCGAGCAGGCCGTCGAGCAGGCTCAAGCCCCCATTGCCGAAGCCAAACGCGCGCACCAAGCCGTGACGACCGAGGCCGATGCCGCGCGCGACGAGCTGCAGACGGCGAAGACTGCCGCCACGACTCGTCAGCGCGAACTGCGCGAGAAGATCGCCGCCGAGGACAAGGCGCGTCGAGAGCAAGAGCAGGCTATTGCCAACGCCCAAGCAGATGCCGCACATGCGCAGTCGATTATCGAGCAGGCGACCGAAGTGCACGACCATCCAGAGATCACTGAGTCGCTTGCAGGATCCTTGGCCCGAGACAAAGCCGAACACACCGAGACCGAGCGAGAAGTCGCCCAGCTCGAGGCCACCGAGGACGCGGTGCGCGAGCGTACCCGCGACTCACGCATCAAATTCACCGGCGCCATCGTCTGCATTGTCGCCGTAGTCCTCGTGATCATCCTGATCTGGCTCTTCGCGAGCAAGTAAACCCGCCGCCAAATAACGCCTCAACTCAGTTGCGGTGAGATAGTTCCTGTTTAGCCATCAAATAAGCCAATTCAAGAACTATCTCACCGCAACTTATTTAGATTGGCGCAAGGCAACCTATCCCTCTTGCACCAATCTCTTGAAATAAGGAGTGTCCCCAAGTGCCGGCACAAAAGGAACGTCCCCAAGTGTCAACAACGGTGACACCGATGCCTTGGCAAAGTCAGACACTATGACCCAATCCGAGGGCACTAAAAAGATAGGAGCCCCCGCTCGTGACCGCGGGTCGGGGCTGCGACAATGATGTTGAAGTGCCATAGGCGCAGCCGCGCCGCAACGAGGTTGGGAGGCTCCCATGCCAAAGTATTCTACCGCGTTCGGGATGGACGTCCACCTGAGGTCGACCACCGTCTGCGCCCTCGACGCGGACACCGGCGAGGCCGTGACGAGGAGGTTCCCCGGCAACCCCTGGGGCGAGATCGCCGGGTGGATGGATGGGTTCCCCGGGCCGTCGCTCGCGGCCTACGAGAGCGGCTACCCCGGCTTCGCCCCGCAAAGGGAGCTCGCCGGGCTCGGCGTCGAGTGCGTCGTCGCCGCGGTCTCGAAGATCCCCAGGTCGGCCGCCGACTCGGCCTCCAAGAACGACAGGAACGACGCCGCCAGGATGGCCAAGGCGATACTCGCCCACGACATCTCCCCCGTATGGATCCCCTCCCCCGAGGTCGAAGGCATCAGGGACCTCGCCGGTGTTAGCGTCAATCTATTTTTCACCAGTTTCGCTAAACAGGCGCACCGTTCGCGCAAAGGCGGTTTCACCGGTTGCGCTAACGTATTTTCACCGATTCCGGTCACGGCTTGACGGGCCCGTCCCTCGGCAGGTCCTTCAGCCTGTAGGACCTGCCGGTTATCTTGACCAGGTGGCAGTGGTGGCACACCCTGTCCGCGATCGCGCTCGCCGCCACGTCGTCCCCGAACACCCTGCCCCAGCCGCTGATCCCCACGTTGGTGGTGATGATCGTCGAGCGCTGCTCGTAGCGCGTCGATATCAGCTGGAACAGCAGGTCCGCGCCCGCGCTGCCGACGTCGAGGTAGCCGAGCTCGTCGATGATCAGCAGCCTCGAGTGGGCGTAGTACTTGAGCCTCTTCTTGAGGATGCCGCGCGACGAGGCGTCCTCCAGGTCCTCGACGAGCCGGGCGCAGTCCACGAACCTGACCTCGCGCCCCGCCCTGACCGCCTCGATGCCAAGCGCGACGGCGAGGTGCGTCTTGCCCACACCGGGGCTCCCCACGAACAG